>DAIMFV010000163.1:0-8201 GCA_036724365.1 Acidimicrobiales bacterium
TCTCCATGATCTCGGTGGTGATGGCGTCCTGGCGGGCCCGGTTCATGACCCGGCTGAGCCGCACGATCATGTCCTCGGCGTTCTCGGTGGCGGACTTCATGGCCCGCTGGCGGGCGGCGTGCTCGGACGCCGCGGCGTCGAGGAACGCGGCGAAGAGCCGCGCCTCGGCGTAGCGGGGCAGCAGCCGCTCGAGGATCTCGGTGGGGTTGGGCTCGAACTCGTAGTCGGCCGCCGGGGCATCGGTGCCCTCGGCCCCCTCGCCGGTGATCGACGTGGTGTCGAGCGGCATGTAGGGAACCACCAGGGCTTCCTGGGTGCCCATGGTGATGAACCGGGTGTACGCGAGGCGGACCTCGGAGTACTCGCCCGAGTCGAAGCGCTCGGCCACGTGGCGGGCCACCTCGCGGGCGTCCTCGTAGGTGGGGTTGTCGGTGAAGCCCCCGAAGCTGGCGGCCAGCTCGTAGCCGCGGAAGCGGAAGTAGCCGGTGGCCTTCTTGCCCACGGTGATGAGGGCGGTCTCGCGGCCGGCTTCCTTGTCGGCGGCCATGGCCCGCTCGGCGCCGCGGATCACGGCGGAGTTGTAGCCACCGGCGAGGCCCCGGTCTGCGGCGACCACGACGTAGGCCACCGTGGTGATCTCGTCGCGGGGGTTGAGCAACGGGGAATCTCCCCCGGCACCGGCTGCGGCCAGGTTGCGGATCACCTCGGTGATCCGCTCGCTGTACGGGCGCGCCGCCTGGACGCGCTCTTGGGCCTTGGCGATGCGGCTGGCTGAGATCAGCTCCATCGCCTTGGTGATCTTCTTCGTCGACTGGACGGACTTGATCCGTCGCCGGAGCGCCCGTTCCTGGCCACCTGCCACGTCGGCTCCCTCAGGCCTCGGCGCCGGTGTTCGCGGTGCCGAACTCGTTGGCGAAGTCGGCCAGGGCGGCCTTGAGGCCGTCCTCGTCGAGGGTGCCCTGCTCGCGGATCTGGGCCATGAGGCCGCTGTTGCGGGCCTTCATCCAGTCGAGGAGGTCCTGCTCGTAGCGGCGCACCTCGGTGACCTCGACCTGGTCGAGGTAGCCGCGGGTACCGGCGTAGAGCACCACGACCTGATCCTCGACGGGCAGCGGGGAGTTGAGGCCCTGCTTGAGCAGCTCGGTGAGGCGGCGACCGCGGTCCAGGGTGGCCTGGGAGACCGCGTCGAGCTCCGAGCCCATGGAGGCGAAGGCCTCGAGCTCACGGAACTGGGCCAGATCGCCCTTGAGCGTGCCCACGGCCGTCTTCATGGCCTTGATCTGGGCCGCACCGCCCACCCGGGACACGGACTGGCCGACGTTGATGGCGGGCCGGTTGCCGGACTTGAACAGGTCGTCGTCGAGGAACACCTGACCGTCGGTGATGGAGATCACGTTGGTGGGGATGTAGGCCGAGATGTCGCCGGCCTTGGTCTCGATGATGGGGAGGGCCGTCATGGAACCGGCGCCGTTCTCGTCGCTCAGCTTGGCGGCCCGCTCGAGCAGCCGGCTGTGCAGGTAGAAGACGTCGCCGGGGTAGGCCTCACGCCCCGGCGGACGACGCAGGAGGAGCGACACCGAGCGGTAGGCCTCGGCCTGCTTGGACAGGTCGTCGTACACGGCGAGGGCGTGCTGGCCGTTCTCCATCCAGTGCTGCCCGAAGGCGCAGCCGGTGTACGGGGCGAGGTACTTGAAGGGGGCCGGGTCCGAGGCCGGGGAGACCACGACGACCGTGTACTCCATGGCCCCGTAGGACTCCAGGGTGGCCACCGTCTGCGCCACCGTGGAGGCCTTCTGGCCGATGGCGACGTACACGCAGTTCACCCCCAGGCCCTTCTGGTTGATGATCGTGTCGATGGCGACCGCGGTCTTGCCCGTCTTGCGGTCGCCGATGATCAGCTCGCGCTGGCCCCGCCCGATGGGCGTCATGGCATCGATGGCCTTGATGCCCGTCTGCAGCGGCTCGTGCACGGGCTTGCGGCCCATGATGCCCGGGGCCTGGACCTCGAGGCGGCGGGAGCCCACGTTGGTGAGCGGGCCCTTGCCGTCGACCGGCTCGCCCAGCGTGTTGACCACCCGGCCGAGGAGCCCGTCGCCACAGGGCACGGAGAGGATCTCGCCCGTGGCCCGCACGACCTGGCCCTCTTCGATGTTCTCCACGTCGCCGAGCACCACGGCGCCGATGGAGTCCTCGTCGAGGTTCAGGGCGAGACCGATGGTCCCGTCCGCGAACTCGAGCATCTCGTTGACGGCGCAGTCGGGGAGACCCCCGACGGTGGCGATGCCGTCGCCGACCTCGAGCACACGTCCCACCTGCGCGGCGGACATGTCGGGCTGGAAGCCCTCCAGGTTCTTGCGAAGGGCGGCGGTGATGTCGTCGATGTTGATCGTGAGCTCGGCCATGTGCCGTGTTCTCCTGAGCCTGTTGTGGCGTTGCTGGCGTGACTGGGGCGTTCGCTGGGGTGTTACAGGGCGTTGCGGAGCTGTTCGAGGCGCCGGCGGACGGAACCGTCGATGACGGTGTCTCCCACCTGGGCCACCAACCCGCCCTTGATGGACGGGTCGACGATGACCTTGACCTCGACCTGCTTGCCCGTGGCCTGGCCGAGGGCTTCGGCGAGGCGGGCCTTCTGGTCGTCGGTGAGGGCGATGGCGGAGCGGACCTCGGCCACTTCCTTGTTGGCCTCCCGAGCCGTCATGGCCACCAGGGCGTCGACGATGGCGGGGAGCTCCCGGACCCGCCCGTTCCCGACCACCAGAGACACGAGGTTCGTGGTGGCGGGTTGGGCCTTGCCGTCGAGGAGGTCGAAGACGACCTGCTGGCGGGTGGCGACAGGGATGTGGGGGTCGGCGAGCTTGTCACGCAGCTCGTCGTTCCCCCGGACCACCTGGGCCACCCGGAACAGCTCGTCTTCGATCTCGGCCAGGGGGCCTTCAGCCCGAGCGACCGCGAAGAGAGCCTCGGCGTACGCCGTGGTGCGGTCGTCGGCCATCAGCGGTTCGCCCCCACCTGGTTGATGAACGCCTCCACGAGGGCGACGTTCGTGTCCCGATCGAGGCTGCGCTCGACGACCTGCTCGGCGGCGCCGATGGCCAGGTTGGCCACCTCACCCCGGAGGTCGGCGATGGCCTGGACCTTGGCGGACTCGATGTCTGCCGTGGCTCGGGCCCGCATGTCGGCGATGTCTGCCTCGGCCCGGGCGGAGAGGGACCGCTTCACCTCGTCGGCGGCCTGACGGGCCTCCTCGATGATGCGGGCCGACTCGCTGCGGGCGTCGGCCAGCTGGGCCTGGTACTCGGCGAGGATGCCCGTGGCCTCGGTGCGCTGCGCTTCGGCGGCGTCGAGGTCCGAGCGGATCCGCTCCGTGCGGTTGTTCATGCCGGTCTTGATGGCCGGCAGGCCCTTCCAGGTGATGAGACCGAACACCACGGCGAAGCCGACGGTGCCCCAGATGAGCTCGTTGGTCTCGGGGACCATCGGGTTGGGGGCCTTCTGGCAGTCGTCGATCTTGCCCCCACCTTCGAGGAGCTCGATGCACACGTGCTCGGCGTGGCCGATCTCGTGCTCTTCCTCGACTGCGGAGACCGGTGTGATCCCCTCGGTGGTTTCGGCCTCGGTGGTCTCGGAGCCGCCTTCTTCCTGGGCGAACCCGGGACGGGCGAATCCGAACAGACCCACGAAGACGACCGCGGCTGCGGCAAGCAGCAAACGGAAACGTCGCATCAGATGATGTCCTTTCTCAGCCGGAGCCGTGCTCAGGCGCCGGCGAGGAAGAAGACCACGAAGCCGATGAGGGCCAGGGCCTCCACGAAGGCGATGCCGAGGAACATCGTGGTGCGGACCATGCCGGCCGCCTCGGGCTGACGGGCCATGGCCTGG
Organism: Acidimicrobiales bacterium; assembly: GCA_036724365.1. Lineage (GTDB taxonomy): Bacteria > Actinomycetota > Acidimicrobiia > Acidimicrobiales > Iamiaceae > Aquihabitans. The sequence goes on from DAIMFV010000163.1 coordinate 3,880, forward strand.
ACGGCCTGACCGACCAGGTAGCCGATGCCGATGCCGGGGCCGATCGCGCCGAGGCCGTAGGTGAGGGCGGCGACGCCCTTGTTGGTGAGACCGCTGGCGGCGGCCTCCTGGGCCAAGACGAGTGCGCTCATTGGTGAGCCCTTTCTTGATGGTGCTTTGTTCGGGGAACTGCGGACACTGCGGAACTGCGGGGAACTGCTGAGGTGAACCGGTGGGACCTAGGAGCTGCTGGGCGTTGTTTCGGCCATCGCCTAGTGCTCGTGGCTCTGGGCGGCGTTGATGTACACGCCGGTGAGCAGCGTGAACACGTAGGCCTGCAGGAAGGACACGAAGACCTCGAACGCCGTGAACAAGATCACGCCGGCCAGCGGCAACGGGGACAGGATGATGTACCACTTGGGCACCATCAGGCCGCTGGTGAGCACGGCGAAGGTGACGAGCAGGATGTGACCGGCCAGCAGGTTGGCGAAGAGACGCACCGTGTGGCTGAACGGCTGCACCAGGAACTTCGACACGAACTCGATGAGCGCCACCAGCGGCAGCAGCGCCACCGGCACGCCGGGCGGGATGATGGCGTGCTTGATGTAGCCGAGGCCGTGGCTCTTGAACCCGGCACCGTGGTAGATCACGTAGCTCAACAGCGCCAGCACGAGGGGCAGGGCGATGCGGGCCGAGGCCGGCATCTGGAAGACCGGGATCACCTCGAAGATGTTGGTGAAGAAGATGAAGAAGAAGAGGCTCAACAGGTAGGGCGTGTACTTCACGCCTTCGGCGCCCATGGTCTCCCGGGCGATGCCGTCCTCCACGAACTCCACCGCGATCTCGGCCAGGTTCTGGGCACCGGTGGGCACCAGGGCCTTCTTGCGGCCACCGAGCAGGAAGATGAGGGCGGTGAAGAGCACGGCGAAGCCGTAGATCAGGACGACCTTGTTGATCTCCCACCACTGACCCTCGCCGACCAGACCTGGCCAGTCGACGATGTGGCTGAGCGGCGGGAACTCGAGTGCGAACACGCTCACGACTCCTGAGAGGCAGGCTTGAGGCCGGGGAAGGCCAGGGATGCGGACACGTAACGGGTCTCCCAGAACAGGAGTCCGAGGTGGGCCACCACCAGGGTGACCCCGAGGGGGATCGGTACCACCCAGGGCTGGTGGCGGGCGGTGAGGACGGCCACGCTGATGAAGGCGAGGCGGAGCAGGAACCCGAACAGCGACACGCCCATGAGCAGGCCGAGCGAGATGCGTGCGGCCCAGCCGAGCATGGCGGCGGCGATCCAGAAGTTGGCCAGCACCAGGGCGGACGCGAAGGCCACCGAGGCCACCCCGTCGAGGCCCCAGCCCACGAAGCCGACGGCCAGCGCGACCGGCAGGGCCAGGAGCCCCCGTCGGAGCAGGTCGCGGGCGACCTCCCGCTCGGGAGCAGGACCGAGGTCCCGGCTGGTGAACACGGCGGCGGGAGCGGCGACGGCCATCAGGCGACCTTCCCACGTGGGTGGGCGTCCGGGTCCGAGGGCACCGCGCCCGACCCACGGTTCCAGACCGCATCCTGGTCGTGCTTGCGCATCTCGAGGTCGTAGCCCAGCCAGAGCTTGGCGGAGATGCCGGCGAAGCCGGCGAGGCTGAAGATCACGGTGAACAGCGGGTAGGTGCCCGCGGCCCGGTCGACCAGCCAGCCGATGCCGCCCACCACCACGAGGGTGAGGGCGAGCTCGATGCCACGACCCATCGCCTCGCTGTACCCGCGACTGGTGGCCGGGGCGTACGTTTCGCGGTCGAGGGATCCGGAGGCCCGCACGACCGCACCCGTCCGACCACCGGCGCGCGCGGCGGGGGCATCGGCAGGGGCTTCGGTGCCCAGGGTGAGTGGCGTGGGGTCGCTCATTCGAGGTGGGGGTTCACTACCGGCCCGGAGACTCGCCGATGGGGCGGCGGGCGCTTGTGAAGATTTGCGCAATCTACGGTTTCAGTCCGGCGGCGGCAAATCCCCGGGTGGGCGCGGCCCTGCTGCGCCGGTCACCGGTCCGCTCTGGGGCGACGGCGACTCGTGGTGCCACAGGTCGTCGTCGGGTGCACCCCCGCCGGACCCGCCGGGGTCACCGAGGTCGCCCGCGCCGTTCGAGCCGTCCGAGCCGCGGGATCGGCGGATGCCGGGGTGGAAGAAGGTGAGCAACACGAGACCCAGGGCCAGCACACCGATGGGCACGAGGGCGTCGCCCTCGCCCGTGTACACCGGGTACAACACGAACAGGGCGAGCAGGCCGGTCCACAGCCACAGGATCACCACGCTGCGCCGGTGCCCGTGTCCGAGCCGCATGAGCCGATGGTGGAGGTGGTCCTTGTCGGCCTCGGCCATGCTCGCCCGCTTGCGGGCCCGCCGGAAGATGGCGAACAGCGTGTCGACGATCGGCACCCCCATCACGAGGAAGGGGATGAACAGGGGGGCGAAGAAGAAGTACACCTGGCCCGAGAACGTCTGGCTGGTCTGGCCACCCACCAGCATGGTGGCCGCCGCCATGAGTCCCCCGAGCATGAGCGCCCCGCCGTCGCCCATGAAGATCCGGGCCGGATGGATGTTCCAGGGGAGGAACCCGAGGCACACCCCGGCGGTGATCACCGCGATCAGGGGACTGGGGTTGTCGGGCGAGATCACCTCCACGCCCACCGTGGCCAGCTTGTGGCCGTAGAGGAAGAACGAGCCGGCGGCGATGGCCACGATGCCGGCGGCCAGCCCGTCGAGCCCGTCGATGAGGTTCACCGCGTTGGCCATCCCCAGCACCCACAGCACGCTCACGAGCGGGGCGAGGTCGGGCCCGAGCACGAACAGGGTGTCCACGAACGGGAGCCGGAAGTACAAGAGGCTGACGCCCAGCACGTACATCACCGACCCGGCGAGCACCACGCCCGCGGTCTTGGCCGGCGCCGACACGTCGCGCACGTCGTCGAGGGTGCCGACGCCGCACAGGATCACCGCCCCCAGGGCCACACCGAGCGGCACCGTCAGGGTCTCGAACACCGCGCCGAAGCCCCCGAACCCCCACGCCACCCCGAACGCGGCGAGGAACCCCGAGAGCATGGCCAGGCCACCCAGGTACGGCACCGGTCGGGAGTGGACGGCCCGGTCGGTCACCGGTGCCACCACCCCCAGCCGAACCGCGACCCACCGCCACGCGGGCGTGGCCCCGAGCGTGGCCGCCACCGCCACCGCGAACACCGCCACGTAGGCGGAGGTGGTGGGCACGTCAGGTCAGGTCGGGTACGGCGCGAACTTGGCGCACAGCTCGGCCAGCTCGGCCCGGGTGGCGTCGATCACCTTGTCGATGTCGCGGTGGGTGAGCACCCGGTGGATCTGGAACGCGATCTCCCGCATCTCCCGGGCGCCCATGCCCTGGGTGGTGACGGCAGGCGTGCCGATCCGCAGACCCGAGGTGATGTACGGGGGACGCGGGTCGTCGGGCACCGTGTTCTCGTTGAGGCTGATCCCCGCCCGGTCGAGCACCAGGCGGGCCTTCTTGCCCGACAGCTCCTCGTCGAAGCTGCGGAGGTCGACCAGCATCAGGTGGTTGTCGGTGCCGCCCGAGACCAGGCGCAGACCGTGTGAGGCCAGGGCGTCGGCGAGCTCCGCGGCGTTGGCCACCACCTCGCGCGCGTAGTCGGAGAACTCGGGCTGGGCCGCCTCACGGAAGGCGACCGCCTTGGCCGCGATCACGTGGTCGAGCGGACCGCCCTGCAGACCCGGGAACACGGCCTTGTCGATGGTGGCCCCCAGCTCGGCCTTGGCCAGGATGCAGCCGCCGCGCGGCCCCCGCAGGGTCTTGTGGGTGGTGAAGGTGACCACGTCGGCCAGCGGCACCGGGTTCGGGTGCACGCCGCCGGCGATGAGCCCGGCGATGTGGGCGGCGTCGAACATGAAGAGCGCGCCCACCTCGTCGGCGATGTCGCGGAACGGCTGCGGGTCGATGATCCGGGGGTACGCGGTGGCGCCGGCCACGATCAGCTTGGGCCGGTGCTGGAGGGCCAGATCCCGAACCTGGTCGAAGTCGATGCGCTCGTCGGACGGCGTCACGCCGTAGGAGACGAAGTGGTAGAGGATGCCGCTCGCGTTGACCGGGGACCCGTGGGTGAGGTGACCGCCCTGGTCGAGGCGCAGGCCCAGCACGGTGTCGCCCGGCTGGAGCAGGCCCAGGTAGACCGCCATGTTGGCGTTGGCACCCGAGTGGGGTTGCACGTTGGCGTGCTCGGCGCCGAACAGGGCCTTGACGCGCTCGCGGGCGAGGTCCTCGGCCTGGTCGATCACCTCGTTGCCGCCGTAGTACCGCTTGCCGG
>DAIMFV010000164.1:0-862 GCA_036724365.1 Acidimicrobiales bacterium
ACCGGCCCATCTGCCCTTTGCGGTGGCGCATGTTCCCGCGCCGACTCGGCCCGCCCGCCCCCGGCCCGTCCCTCCCGCCATCCAGCTTTCCCACCCCCTGCCGGTAGCCGAGCCCACCAAAGGCGTGGGCCGGCGGCGGCACCCCCGACACCGACGACGCCGGGAACCCCCTGGCCCCCGGCTCGGCCCCCCGGCCCCGCCGTCGCGCCGGGCGCTAGCCGGCCCTGCACACCACGCCCGCCCAGGAGCCACCCGAACCCATGGACCCGCACCCTTCCGTCGACCTCGCCGCCTTCATCCGCGACATCGCCGACTTCCCCAAGGAGGGGGTGGTGTTCAAGGACATCACCCCGTTGCTCGGATCCCCTGCGGCGTTCGCCGCGTGCATCGACGGCCTGGCCGCCGCCTTGGGCGATCGTCCCGTCGACAAGGTCATCGGCGTCGAAGCGCGTGGTTTCATCCTGGCCGCACCGGTGGCGCTGCGCCTCGGGGCCGGGTTCGTGCCGGTCCGCAAGCCGGGCAAGCTCCCCTGGGCGATCGAGCGCGAGGCGTACCAACTCGAGTACGGCACCGACCTGCTCGAGATCCACCGCGATGCGATCAGCGACGGCGAGCGCGTCGTGATCATCGACGACGTGCTGGCCACCGGCGGTACCGCCGCCGCGACCGCGCGCCTCGTCGAAGGGGTCGGTGGCGAGGTCGTGGGCTTCGGCTTCTTGATGGAGCTGGCCTTCCTGTCCGGCCGGGCCGGCATCAGCCGGTACGACCTCGCCACCCTGCTCACCTACGACTGACCCGAGAGCTCACCGACGAACCGGGCCCGAGGCCCGGCGCCGACGCGCCGGCTCGGTTCCCGCACAGC
>DAIMFV010000164.1:872-8058 GCA_036724365.1 Acidimicrobiales bacterium
GCAACCCGATCGGCGTAGCCACCGCCGGTCCCTAGGCTGGGCACATGTCCACCGTGAGTCGCGTGCTGCCCTGGCGTCGATCCAGCGCGCCGGCCTCGGTGGAGCTGGCCCCGCTCCTCGCCGCCTTCCGCGAGCACCACCCCAAGTCCACCACCGCGCTCATCACCCAGGCGTACGAGCTGGCGGCGAGCGCCCACACCGGCCAGACCCGGCGCACCGGTGAGCCCTACATCCACCACCCGCTCTCGGTGGCCCAGATCGTGGCCGACTTCGGCCTCGACGACGTGACCATCGCCGCCGCCCTGCTCCACGATTCGGTGGAGGACACCGGCGTCGACCTCGAGGTGCAGGTCTACCCGGGCGCGTCGCTGTTCAAGGCGTCGACCTCGAGGTGCTCACCCGTCGGTTCGGCTCCGACGTGGCCGGCATCGTCGACGGCGTCACCAAGCTCGACCGGGTGCAGTTCGACTCCAAGCAGGCCCAACAGGCGGCCTCCATGCGCAAGATGCTGGTGGCGATGGCCAAGGACCTGCGGGTCCTCATGATCAAGCTGGCCGACCGCCTCCACAACATGCGCACCCTCGGGGCCATGTCCCCCGACGCCCAGATCCGCATCGCCCGCGAGACCCTCGACGTCTACGCGCCGTTGGCCCACCGCCTCGGCATGCAGGACCTCAAGCAGCAGCTCGAAGACCTCAGCTTCGCCACCCTCCACCCCAAGCAGTACGCGGAGATCGACCACATGGTGGCCACCCGGGCCCCCGAGCGGGAGCTGTACCTGGAGCAGGTGCTCGAGCAGGTGCGCCAGCGTCTCGCCGAGCTGGGCGTCGACGCCGAGGTGAGCGGGCGCCCCAAGCACCTGTGGAGCATCTACGAGAAGATGGTCGTGAAGGGTCGCCAGTTCGACGACATCTTCGACCTGGTGGGCATCCGGGTGCTGGTGGACTCGGTGCGCGACTGCTACGCCGCCCTCGGATCCATCCACGCCACCTGGCGGCCGGTGCAGGGCCGGTTCAAGGACTACGTGGCCATGCCCAAGTTCAACCTGTACCAGTCGCTGCACACCACCGTGGTCGGACCCCAGGGCAAGCCGTTGGAGGTGCAGCTCCGCACCCGGGAGATGCACCAGCGCGCCGAGTTCGGTGTGGCGGCCCACTTCGCCTACAAGATCGGTTCACCCACCGACGAGCTGGCCTGGCTCAACCGCATCGTCGACTGGCAGGAGGAGACGTCCGACCCCGCCCAGTTCATGGAGACGCTGAAGGTCGACCTGGACCAGGACGAGGTCTACGTGTTCACCCCCAAGGGGCGGGTCGTCACCATGGCCAAGGGGGCCACCCCGATCGACTTCGCCTACGCCGTGCACACCGAGGTGGGGCACGCGTGCGTCGGGGCCCGGGTGAACGGTCGGCTGGTGGCGCTCAGCCACCAGCTCAACTCGGGCGACACGTGTGAGATCTTCACCTCCAAGGTGGAGGGCACGGGGCCCAGCCGGGACTGGCTGCAGATCGTGCAGACCCCCCGCGCCGCCAACAAGATCCGCCAGTGGTTCTCCCGCGAACGGCGTGTCGACGCGCGCGAGACCGGCCGTGAGGACCTCCAGAAGCAGCTCCGGCGCGAGGGGCTGCCCACCCAGAAGCTGCCGACCTCGGTGCTCGAGGAGGTGGCCACCGGCCTCAACTACCTCGACGTCGACGCCCTCTACACCGCCATCGGCGAGCACCACGTGTCGGCCCAGGCGGTGGTGGCCCGCATCACCCGGGTGCTGCACTCGGGCGATGGACGAGAGGAGCAGCTCCCCACCACGGTGAGCCGGCCCCGCAGCCCGCGGGTCACCAGGCCCGGTGCGGGCGTGCACGTCGAGGGCCTCGACGACGTCATGGTCCGCCTGTCGCGGTGCTGCACCCCGGTGCCCGGAGACGAGATCATCGGGTTCGTCACCCGGGGCCGGGGCGTCTCGGTGCACCGGGCCGATTGCGCCAACGCCGGGTCGCTCCGCAGCGGCCAGCGCGACCGCCTCATCGAGGTGGAGTGGGACGAGGAGTTCTCGGGCGGGTCGTTCGTGGCCTCCATCGAGGTCCGTGCCATCGACCGGCCCCGTCTGCTGCGAGATGTGTCGAGCGCGCTCGCCGACAACCACGTGAACATCCTCACCTGTGCCATGACCACCGGCGGCGACCGGGTGGCCTCCATGCGCTTCGACGTGGAGCTGGGCGACCCGTCGCACCTCAGCCTCGTGCTGGGGTCGATCCGCGGCATCGAAGGCGTCTACGAGACGTACCGGGTGCTCCCCGGGTCCGGCACCCGCGGCTGAGGAGCCCCAGGGCGGCGCGCGGGAGCGGTACGCCGATCCGGTACCGTCCCCGGCGTGGTTGCCGACGTCGACGATCTGATCGCTCCCGACTCCCCGGCGTGGTTCCGGCGGGCGCTCCACACCCCGTTCTTCGACGAGCACGTAGAGGTCGACGGCGCTCGCGTCCACTACCTGGCCTGGGGCGAGCCCGGCCGCCGGGGGATCGTGTTCGTGCACGGCGGCGGCGCCCACGCCCACTGGTGGACCCACGTCGCCGCCCCCTACGCCCGGCAGTTCCGCGTGGTGGCGATCGATCTGTCGGGCCACGGCGACAGTGGCTGGCGTGACCAGTACTCCCTGGAGCAGTGGTCGGCCGAGGTGATGGCCGTGGCTGCCGATGCCGGCATCCAGGGTCCGCCGGTGGTGGTGGGCCACTCCATGGGCGGGTTCGTCACCATCGCCACCGCCGCCCTGCACTCCGACGACCTGGCCGGCGTCATCGTGGTCGACTCCCCGGTGGCCGCGCCCGACCCCGAGGTGGGGGCGTCCCGGGCCGGCCAGGCGTTCGGGCTGCCCAAGGTGTACGAGACGGCCGCCGAGGCGCTCGGTCGCTTCCGCACCGTGCCGCCGCAGGCCAACTACCTGTCCTACGTGATGCACCACGTCTCCCGCCGGTCCCTGCGGCCGGTCGACGGCGGGTTCAGCTGGAAGTTCGACCACAACCTGTTCAACGCGTTCGCCGGAAGCATCCGGGGCGTCGCCCTCCCGTACCTACCCGAGGTCCGGTGCCGGTTCGCCCTGCTCCGGGCCGAGTTCGGCCTGGTCACGCCCGACATCGGCGAGTCCATGTACGAGATGCTCGGCCGCAACGCACCGGTGGTGGAGATCCCCGAGGCCGGGCACCACCCGATGCTCGACGAACCGCTCGTGCTCACCACCGCGGTACGGGCGCTGCTCGCCGACTGGGACCACTCCGAACCGAGGAAGCGATGACGGCGGATACGGCCGTGGTGGCCGACGACTGGCCCCGTTCGGTGCTCAAGCTGCGGGTCGACGGCGCCCGCGGCCCGGCGGCCGCCGAGGTGATCTCGGCCGTCGACCGCATCGTCGGGGCGCGGCCGTGGGCCGTGTCCGACCACGAGACCCGCGAGACCTGGCTGGTGCTGCACTTCCCCGCGGGGCGGGGCCGGGCCGGCGAGCCGCTGCCGCTGGACCAGGACCGGGCCGCGCTCCGTGACGTGTTGCGCGTCGTCGGTGCTGCGGAGACGGTGTCGGTCACCAACCGACGGGCGTTCGTGGTGCTCCTCGACGACGAGGAGGTGGGCCGGGTGCTCGACGGCCGTCCCAGTCGTGAGCTGGTTCGCGACGTGCTCGACCCCTGGCGCCTGGCCACGGCCGACTGATCCCCGTTCCCGTTTCGGGGGCCCGAGGGTGGGCCGGTAGGTTTGGCTCCCCATGGCACGAGCGAAGTTCCAGGCCCCGAAGGGGACCCACGACGTGCTGCCCCCGGTCTCGGCCCGGTGGGAGGCCCTGCTCGCCACCTTCGCCACGGTCGTGGAGCGGGCCGGGTACGGGCTGCTCCAGTCGCCGATGTTCGAGGAGCTCGGCGTCTTCCAGCGGGACTCCGAGGGCGCCGACGCGGTGCGCAAGGAGATGTACGACTTCGACGACAAGGGCGGCCGCCGCATCGCCCTGCGGCCCGAGGGCACGGCGTCGGTCGTGCGGGCGTTCGTGCAGCACCAGCCGCTCCTGCCCTGGAAGGTCTGGTACGCCACGCCGGCGTTCCGGTACGAGAACGTCCAGGCCGGCCGGTACCGCCAGCACCACCAGGTGGGCCTGGAGCTGTTGGGCTCGGCCGATCCCGATGCCGACGTGGAGGCCATCGCCCTCGGGGCCGAGTTCCTCCGGGCCCTCGGGCTGCGTCAGGTGGAGCTCCAGCTCAACACCATGGGAACGGTCGACGACCGGATCCGCTACGTGGAGGAGCTGCGCACCTGGCTGCGGGGCCGCATCGGCGACCTGGCCGAGGAGGACCGCGAGAAGGCCGAGCACCACCCGATGCGCGCGCTCGACTCCAAGCGTCGTCAGACCCGGGACGCCACGGCCGACGCCCCGTCCATCAGCGACTTCCTCTCACCAGCGAGCGAGGCGCACTTCGAGCGGGTCACCGCCGGCCTGCGGGCCATGGACATCGCCTTCACCCTCGCCCCCCGCCTGGTGCGGGGGTTCGACTACTACACCCACACCACCTTCGAGTTCGTGCCCACCACGGTCGACAACGCCCAGGCCACCATCCTGGGTGGCGGGCGCTACGACGGTCTGGTGGAGGAGCTCGGCGGTCAGCCCACGCCTGGCATCGGGTTCGGTTCGGGCATCGAGCGGCTGCTGATCGCCTGCGACGCCGAGGACGTGTTCCCCGGCCCCGACGCCCGCGTCGACGTCTTCGTGGTCGACGTCACCGGTGGCGCCGAGGCCCGTGACCTCACGGCCCAGCTGCGGGCGGCCGGGCTCCGCTGCGACCGGGCCTTCGACCAGAAGGGCATGCGGGCCCAGATGAAGGCGGCCGACCGTTCCGGCGCCGCCCTCGCCGTGATCGTGGGCGAGCAGGAGGTGGCCGACGGCGTCGTCACCATCCGCCCGCTGCGCCACGACTTCGGCGGCGACCAGACCACCGTGCCCCGATCCGACGTGATCGGTGCCCTCACCACCCTCATCGCCAAGGAGCAATCGTGACCCAGGCAGCCGGGCTACGCACCCACTACAACGGCGAGCTCCGCACCGACCACGTGGGGGAGCAGGTGCACGTGGTCGGCTGGGTGGCCAAGCGCCGCGAGCACGGTGAGCACCTGGCGTTCGTGGACCTGCGGGACCACACCGGCGTGGTGCAGTGCGTGGTACCCGGATCGGTCGACGTGCGCTCCGAGTACGTGATCCGGGTCACCGGTACGGTGCGGCACCGCCTCGAGGGCACCGTGAACGCCAAGCTCGCCACTGGCGAGATCGAGTTGCAGGACTGCACCGTCGAGGTGCTGGCGGCGGCCGAGCCGCCGCCGTTCCCGCTCGACGGCCGCGCCGACGACGTCGACGAGATGGTGCGTCTCCGGTACCGCTACCTCGACCTGCGGCGTGAGCGCATGCAGCGCAACCTCCGGGTGCGGGCCCGGGTGAACTCGGCCATCCGTCGGGCCATGGAGGACCAGGGCTTCATCGAGGTCGAGACCCCGATGTTGATGCCCTCCACACCGGAGGGGGCCCGGGAGTTCCTGGTGCCCAGCCGGCAGCGGCCGGGCGACTTCTACGCACTGCCCCAGAGCCCGCAGCTCTACAAGCAGCTCCTCATGGTGGGCGGCACCGACCGGTACTTCCAGATCGCCCGCTGCCTCCGCGACGAGGATCTCCGGGCCGACCGGCAGTACGAGTTCATGCAGCTCGACGCCGAGGCCAGCTTCGTCTCCCAGGACGACGTCCTCGCGTTCATCTCCCAGGCCGTGATGGCCGCCGCCGAGGCCGTCACGGGGGAGCGGCCGCCGGAGATCGAACAGATCACCTGGCACGACGCCATGGACCGCTTCGGCATCGACAAGCCCGACCTCCGCTTCGGCATGGAGCTGGTGGAGCTCACGCCGATCTTCGCCGCCACCGGGTTCAACGCCTTCAAGGCCCCGTCCATCAAGGGCATCAAGGCGCCCGGCGCCGCGGCCGACTTCGGGCGCAACCGGCTCGACGCCCTCACCGACCGGGCCAAGTCGCTCGGGGCCAAGGGCCTGGTGTGGATGAAGGTGGAGGACGGCGGCACCCTCACCTCGCCGGTGGCCAAGTTCCTGTCCGAGGCCGAACAGGCGGGCCTGGTCGATGCCTTCGGCGCCGAGGCGGGCGACCTGCTGTTGATCGTGGCCGACGAGTGGCACCAGACCTGTGAGGTCCTCGGCACCCTGCGCAACGACCTCGGTCGCCCGCCGGTGCACGAGGGGCCGTACCGCTACGTCTGGGTGGTCGACTTCCCGATGTTCGTGGGCACCGACGACGCCGGCCACCCCAAGCCGGGCCACCACCCGTTCACCCACCCGCACCCCGATGACCTGGACCGCCTGGAGACCGACCCCATGTCGGTCCGGTCGCTGGCCTACGACCTGGTGCTCAACGGCTGGGAGCTGGGTTCGGGGTCGATCCGGATCCACGAGCCCGAGCTGCAGACCCGGATCTTCCACCTGCTGGGCATCTCCGAGGAGGAGGCCGACAAGCGGTTCGGGTTCTTCCTCACGCCGTTCCGCTACGGGGCCCCGCCCCACGGAGGCTTCGCCTTCGGCATCGACCGCCTCACGGCGATCCTGGCCGGCGAGGACAACATCCGTGAGGTCATCGCCTTCCCCAAGCCGCAGTCGGGCACCGATCCCATGACCGGTGCACCCACCGCCGTGGAGCAGTCGCAACTCGCCGACCTGGGTTTGCGACTGCTGCCTCGAGCCACCTGACGGGCTCGCACCGCTCGTTCGAGCCCTCGTCGCGCCGGCCCCCGGCGCGGGCAACCGGGGCGAAGAGGCAGCCAGGTCGGACGGTAGGCTCGTGCGGTGCGTTTCGGGCTCGGTAGGCGTGGTGGTGTGGAGGACCTCTCGGTCCCGCGCTCCGGCGACCGCTTCGGCTCCTACTACGACCCCGACGGGTTCGGGCGTTTCAGCGAGCGCATCGCCCACACCATCGGCACGGCCAAGTTCCTGGTCATCCAGACGGTGGCGGTGGTGTGCTGGCTGGTCTGGAACAGCCTGGGGCCCGAGGGCTGGCGGATCGACGCCTTTCCGTTCATCTTGTTGAACCTGGCCTTCTCCACGCAGGCCGCCTATGCCGCGCCGCTGATCCTGCTGGCCGAGACCCGCCAGGCCGACCGCGACCGCGCCG
>DAIMFV010000165.1:0-8021 GCA_036724365.1 Acidimicrobiales bacterium
CTACACCGGATCGACGTGGAACGGAACGCTGGTCACGATGGTGTTGGGCCGGCCCCGCAGGCGGGTGCGCAGCACCAGGGCGCTCTGGTTGTGCAGGAGCTGGTGCCACCACTTGTCGAGGGTGAACTCCGGCACCACCACGGTGACGAAGTCGTCGACGGTCCGCGCGTCGAGGTCGTCGATGTAGCGCATGATCGGGCGGGTGAGCTCGCGGTACGGCGAGTAGAGGGTGACCAGGTCGACGGCGATGTCGTGCTCCTCCCACTGGGCGGAGATGCGCTCCTGCTCCTCGGAGTTGGACACGACCGTGACGGCCACCAACTTGTCGGGGTTGAGGGACCGGGCGTAGGCGAGGGCGGTGAGCGACCCCTTGGTGACCTTGCCCACCAGCACCACCACCGTGTTGGTGCGGCGCCGGACCTTCTCCAGGGGTGCCGCCGCCAGGCGCCGGTCCATGTCCAGGTAGTGGTTCTTGATGGTGCGGAACACCAGCACGATCATCGGGATCACCACCACGGGGATCCAGGCGCCGATGGTGAACTTCGAGTACACCACCACGCCCAGCACGATGGTGGTGGCCACGCAGCCCACGGCGTTGATGGCCAGGCCCCGCTGCCACTTCGGTTCCCGCAGGGAGAGGTGGTGCTTGATCATGCCGAACTGGCTGAGGCTGAAGCCGGTGAACACGCCCACCGCGTACAGCGGGATGAGGGCGGACACCTGGGCCTGGAACACCACGATCAGCACGCCGGCCATGCCCGACAGCACCAGCACACCGTTGGAGAACACCAACCGGTCTCCCCGGTTGCCGAGCTGGCGGGGCAGGTACCCGTCCCGGGCGATCAGCGAGCTGAGCCGGGGGAAGTCGGCGTAGGCGGTGTTGGCCGCCATGATCAAGATGGCGAAGGTGCCGAACTGCAGCCCGTAGTAGAGGATGCTGCCGCTACCGAAGATGGCCGCCGCCATCTGCGACAACACCGTCTCGCCACCCTCGTCGACCACCGGCTTGAGGTGGTGGGCCAACGTGGAGATGCCCAGGAAGCCCACGCCCAAGATGGCGGCCATCATGGCCAGGGTCTGGGAGGCGTTGCGGGACTCGGGCTTCTTGAAGGCGGGCACCCCGTTGGAGATGGCCTCGACGCCCGACAGCACCACGGCGCCGGAGCTGAACGCCCGGAGCAGCACGAACAGCGTGGCGCCGGCCATGAGGTCGTGGTTCTCCTCGAAGTGGTGGGCCAGCTGGGCCGACGTGTTGATCTCGTGGAGGTCGCCGGTGAACATCTTGTAGAAGCCCGCGGCGAGGAAGGTCATCAGCATCGTCACGTAGAAGTACGTGGGGACGGCGAACACCTTGCCCGATTCCTTGAGACCCCGCAGGTTCCCGACCGCCATCATCGCCACGAAGAACAGGGCCAGGCCCACCCGCAGGGTGCTGTTGTCGTTGAAGTCGAAGGCCGAGCCGATGGCCAGCACGCCCGACGAGATCGACACCGCCACGGTGAGCGTGTAGTCGACCAGCAGCGACGCGCCGGCCACGAGCGACGCCAGTGGGCTGATGTTCTCCCGACTCACCACGTAGGCGCCGCCGCCGTCGGGGTAGGCGTGGATCGTCTGGACGTAGCTGGTGCCGACCAGCACCAACAGCACCACCGCCGCAATGGCGATGGGCACCAGGTAGCTGTGCGAGGTGGGGAACACCACCGCCATCAGCAGGACGAGCAGCATCTCCTCGGTGGCGTACGCCGTGGACGACACCGCGTCGGACGCGAACACCGCCAGCGCGGTGGGCTTGCCCAACCGTTGGTGCTGCTCCTCGCTGCTCGCGATGGGCTTCCCGACCAGGACCCGTTTGAACGCTGATGCCATGTGTGCGTGCACCTCGGAGGAGGTAGCAGGGACCCCGGCGGCCGGGCCGGCGGGGCGCAGGCTCGGGGTACGGGGTGTGAACCTGCTTGGTCTACTTGCCGGGCGCACCGCGATGCGAGACGCTCGCCCGTCGGTGCCGGTCAGGTTCCGGACATGTTCCTGACGCCTGTCCCGCCGGTGGCCCCGACGTCCGACGCAGGCATAGGCTCCACCGCCGTCCCCTCCCGGGACACACGAACCGAGGTGAAGACACGGTGCACGTAGTGGTTGTCGGTTGCGGGCGCGTCGGGGCCGGGTTGGCCCGCACCCTGGAGGAGAGCGGGCACACCGTGGCGGTGATCGATCGCCGGGTCCGGGCCTTCGAACGGCTGCCCGAGGACTTCGGCGGCCGAACCATCTCCGGCGTGGGCTTCGACCGGGACCGGCTCACCGAGGCCGGCATCGAGGAGGCCGGCGCCCTGGCGGCGGTGACCAACGGCGACAACTCCAACATCCTCGTGGCCCGGGTGGCCCGGGAGACGTTCGGCGTGGAGCGCGTGGTCGCCCGCATCTACGACCCCCGCCGGGCCAAGATCTTCGAACGCCTCGGCATCCCCACCATCGCCACCGTCGAATGGGCCACCGAGCGGGTGCTGCAGCGGATCATGCCCGACCGCCCCAACGCCGAGTGGATCGACCCCAGCGCCAAGGTGCTGCTCATCGAGCGGCCCATCCCGTCGGTGTGGGCCGGGCGCAAGCTCGGCGAGCTCGACGTGGGCGGCCACGCCCGGGTGGCCGCGGTGACCCGGCTGGGCGAGGGCAGCGTGGCCGGTCCCGACACGATCCTGCAGGACGGCGACGTCATCCACGCCATGGTCAGCGGCGATTCGCTCGAACGCTTCGACAGGCACCTGGGCACCGGCCCGGCCAAGGGAGGGCACTGATGAAGGTCGTCATCGCTGGCGGCGGCAACGTCGGCACGTTCATCGCCGAGGACCTGGCCAAGGCCGGGCACGAGATCGTGATCGTGGAGGTCGACGCCGACCGGGTGGCTGAAGCCACCTCGAGCACCCAACCCGCCGGGGTCCGGTGGGTCACGGCCGATGCCTGCGAGGTGTCCGAGTTCGCCCGCGCCGAGGTGGAGACGGCCGACGTGGTCGCCGCCGTCACCGGCGACGACGAGGACAACCTGGTGATCTCGCTGCTCGCCAAGCAGGAGTTCGCGGTGCCCCGCGTGGTGGCCCGGGTGAACAACCCCAAGAACGAGTGGATGTTCAACGAGATGTGGGGCGTCGACGTCTCGGTGTCCACGCCCCACCTGCTCACCGCGCTCGTCGAAGAAGCCGTCTCGGTGGGCACCCTGGTGCGACTGCTGTCGTTCGAGGGCGGCCGGGCCCGCCTGTGCGAGGCCACCCTGGCGCCGGACTCCCCCGCCAACGACAAGGAGATCGTGGACCTCGGCCTGCCGCGCAGCGCCACCGTGGTCGCCGTGCTGCGCGAGAGCCACGTGATCGTGCCCCGGGGTGACACCGTGCTCCACGCCGGCGACGAGGTGCTGGTGCTCACCACCCCCGACGCCGAGGACGACGTGATCGTCGCCCTGCTGGGTTAGTCCCCGGCCCGGGCCCGACTACGCCTTGGGGTCGTCGAGGGTCTCGACGAAGTCCTTGGCCTTCTCAGCGGCCGTGTCGATCTTGTCGGTGTGCTTGCCGCCCGTCTTGTCGTCGATGACGTCGGCGGCCTTGTCGATGGCGTCGTCGGCCTTGTCGGCGTTCTTGCCCACCAGGTCCTTGGCCTTGTCGAGGAATCCCATCACCACACCTCCAGGTGCCTACCGCCGTGGACCGGTCGTCCCCGGCGTGGCGTCGACCCTACGGGTGGCGCCCACCGATTGCCACCGGACCGGGGACCCGCCGTTGCCAGGGATGCTGCCGTCTGGAAGGGTGGCGGCGTGCTGAAGAAGTTCCGCAACAAGATGGCCACGTCGATCGACGAGATCGAGGTGCAGCGCCTGGCCGACCGGGTCGCCGACTTCGCCCTCACCCCCATAGCCGAGGCGCCCCTGCGCACCCGCGTCACCATCGCCGGCGAAGTGCAGAGCGTGCAGGTCGTGCCCCACCTGGGTTCGCCGTCGTTGGAGATCACCGTGAGCGACGGCAGTGGTCGGGCCGCCGCGGTCTTCACCGGCCGCCGACGCCTGGCCGGCGTCGACTGCGGCCGCCGGGTCCTCCTCGAAGGGGTGGCCCGCCGCGAGGGGGGCCGCCTCCTGGTGGTGAACCCCGCCTACACCATCGTCGAGTAGGGGCCCGGGTAGGTCAGGTCGGGTCGACGGCGCGCGAGACCTGGCCGGCGAGCAGGTCAAGTACCGCCGGGTCGGCCCCGAAGGGGTCGAGCAACCGCACCTCGACACCGGACCGGGTCTCCGCCGCCTCGGCCACCAGCTGAGGGATGTCGACCTGCTGGTGGCGGCCGGGGTGGAGGAAGTACGGGAGCACCGCCACCACGGTGGCCCCGGCGTCGACCGCCCGACCGATGGCGTCGCCGATCGACGGTTCGGCCAGCTCCATGAACGCACCGAGCACCGTGGGTTCGATCCGGGCGGCGAGCGCCGCGGCCAGGTCGAGGTGCGCCTGGTTGGCGGACGACGCCCGGCTGCCGTGGGCCACCAGCACGACCGTCACGGTCTGATCGTCGGGTGATGCCACCATCAGGTCACGCTACGGCCCGAGCCCGGGTCCAGCACCCACGGCACCGTCGGGAGCAGCACCGGTTCGAAGCGGTCGACCAGATCGGCGGCGCGGACCGGCTCGCCGGGCAGGGCCAGCCGCAGGCTGACCGCCAGGATCCGCAGCACGTCGAGGGCCGAGACCCCCAGGGCGGCCAACTCGGGCAGGGTGACGGCGCCGTCGCGCTTGGCCAGTCGCTGCCCCGAGGGCCCGAGCACCAGCGGCACGTGGGCCCACGTGGGACGGGGCAGACCCAGCAGGTCGGCCAGGTGGGCCTGGCGCGGGGTGGACGACGCCAGGTCGTCGCCCCGCACCACCTGGTCCACGCCCTGGGCGGCGTCGTCCACCACCACGGCCAGGTTGTAGGCCGGCACCCCGTCGTTGCGACGCAGCACCACGTCGTCGACCACCGCGCTGAACTCGCCGAGCAGCACGTCATCGACGGTCACCGGGCCCACGTCGGCCCGCAGTCGCAGCGCGGGCGGCCGCCCGGCGGCTTCCCGCTCGGCCCGCTCGCGTGGGGTGAGGCCGCGACAGGTGCCCGGGTAGGCGCCGTCGGGCACGGGACCGTCGTGGGGGGCCGACGCCGCCTCCCGGATCTCCCGCCGGGTGCAGTAGCAGGGGTAGGTGAGCCCGGCGGCGTCGAGGCGGGCGATGGCCGCCTCGTAGAGGTCGAAGCGCTCGCTCTGGCGCACCACCTCGCCGTCCCAGTCCAGGCCCAGCGCCGCCAGGTCGGCGAGCTGGTCCGCCTCGTGGTCCTCGCTCGCCTGCACCCGGTCGAGGTCCTCCATCCGCACCAGGAACGAGCCGCCCTCGGACCGGGCGAACAGCCACGCCACCAGCGCGGTGCGCAGGTTGCCCAGGTGCAGGCGCCCCGTGGGGCTGGGAGCGAACCGTCCGGTGGTCACGGGGTGGCAGGCGGCTCGACCGGCGGGAGGACCCGACGCACGAACTCGTCGAAGCGCTGTATGGCAAACTCCAAGGTCCGGCGGGAGGTTCCGGACATGCCTCGAGTTTAACGAGATCGACGAAACTGGAGGCAGGTTGGGTGAACCGCCCGCCGAGCCCGCGTCGCGTCAGGCGATGGCGCCGGCGTCGCGGAGGTGGGCGAGGCGGGCGGCGTCGGCGCCGAGCTCGGCGGCCAGAACCTGGTCGGTGTGCTCGCCCAACCAGGGGACACGGGTCTCGGGACCCTCGGCCACGGCCGACAGCTTCACCGGGTTGCCCGGCACCAGCACCGGCTGCTCCACCCCGTCGGTGCGCGGCACCTCGACCAGCATGTGGCGGGCGGCCACGTGCTCGTCGTGGACCAACTCGTCGTCGGAGAAGCACGGCCCGGCGGCCACGCCCAGCGCGGCGAGGTCGTCGCAGGCCTGCACCTTGGTGCGGGTGGACGCCCATGCCTCGATGGCGGGGCGCAGCACGGTGTCGAGGTGGTCGATCCACCCCTGGCGCTCGGCGAAGCGCTCGTCGGTGGCCCACTCGGGGTGACCGATGGCCTCCACCAGCTTGGCGAAGTGGTTCTCCCGCCCGACCTGGATGATGAACCAGCCGTCGGCCGCCCGGAACCCGTGCATGATCAGCGGCCCCAGGTCGCCGTTGCGCAGCCCCATGGACCAGAAGTTGGGCACGATGTCGGTGATGGCCACCAAGGCGTCGAGCATGGCGATGTCGACCTTCTGGCCCTTGCCGGTGGCGTCGCGGTGGCGCAGGGCGGCCAGCACGCCGATCACCGCGAACAGGCCCGAGCCGATGTCGCCCAGGCCACCCATGGGGGCCACCAGTGGTGGCGCGTCGCCCTGACGCTTGAACTCGTAGATGCCAGACATGGCCTCGGCGATCGGGGCGTAGGCCGGCCAGCGGTCGTAGGGCGCGCCGGTGGGGCCGAAACCCGACACCGACAGGGACACGGACCGGGGCGCCACCGCCGAGATGTCGGCCCAGCCCAGGCCCAGGCGGTCGAGCGTGCCGGCCTTGAAGTTCTCGGCCACCACGTCGAACCGGGGGGCCAGGTCCAGGATCACCTGGCGGCCCTCGGGGTGCTTGAGGTCCACGCAGATCGAGCGCTTGTCCAGGTTGTTGCGCAGGAACGTGGCCCCCACCCGCCGGCCCTCGGGGTCGGTCATGGCCGGCAGCGACGCCCGGCCCGAGTCGCCCCCCTTGGGGTGCTCCACCTTGACCACCTCGGCGCCGAGCCGGGCCAGGAGCTGGGTGGCGTAGGGCAGCGACTGCATCTGCTCGAGGGCCAGCACCCGCACCCCGTCGAGCGGCTTGCCGTTGCCCACTGCGCCCTCGTTGGCGATGTCACCCAGCTGCATGCGTACGTCCTGCTCCCGTTCGGACCCGGCCGTCGGACCAGGTTTCTGACGACCCGTCAGGTTAGTGGGCCGCGTCGACACCAGCTCCGGCGACCCACCTACCATCGGCCCAGGCGGCGCATCGGCGCGAACCCGAGGGAGCACCGACATGCCCGTGACCCGACCGACCCGACCGACCCGACCGAGTCGGACCATCGGCACCCGCTTCGCCATCGCGGCCCTGGCCGGAGTGATCCTGGCTGTCGGCGTGTCGGCGTGTGGTTCCGGCGACGACGTCCGTACCGACTCCGCTTCCACCAGCGCGGCCCCGACCACGCCCGACGGTCCGGTCGGGTCGGACCCCGGCGCAGTCGACGACCCAGACGACGGGGCCACCGGCTTCTACGTGCCCGGCGAGCTTCCCGCGGGGTGGACGGCGCGCCTGGACCACGTGAGCAACCCGGTCCCGCAGCCTTGTCCGTGCGAGCACACCATGTGGCGCGAGGCGTCCGGCGCCACGCTCCTGAGCTTCACCAGCGAAGCCCAGGAGGACCTGGCCGTGCCGAGCGACTCACCTATCGGGTCCTCGAACGACCAGTACCTCGAGATCCCCGGGGGCTACGTCACGGCCAGCGAGTACGGCGTCTCGGCCACCTGGCTGGACGGTTCGCGCACCCACATGCTGGCCACCGAGGCCACACCGGAGACCGAGCCCCGGTTCGACGCCGAGGAGATGGCCCGCCTCGCCCGCGCCTGGATGGATCGGGGCGAGCTGGTGCCGCCGGCGGGGTTCGAACCGGTGTGGTCCGGGACCATGGCCGAGGCGGCGTGGGCCACCGAGCTGTACTGGACCATCGGCGACGGGGAGCGGACCATGGCGGTGAACCTGCAGCCCTGGCCCTACGACGTGGCGGAGCTCCTGCCGCCCAGGTGGGGTGACGCCGTACCGGTGGTGCTCGAGGGCAACGGACTGGAGGTCGTGCAGGAACCCGGCTGGGACGAGCCCTACCTCAGCGGGGTGTGGCCGGGCCGGGCCTGGATCGTCGTGGGTGAGAGCTACGGCGAATACAACTACACCGGCCCGTACCTGAGCCGGGAGGAGATCCTCCGAGTGGCCGGCGGGTTCCGCGCCGTCAGCGCCGAGGAGTGGGCC
>DAIMFV010000166.1:0-8015 GCA_036724365.1 Acidimicrobiales bacterium
GCACGGGTACGTTGCATGCAGCTGTAGAAGCTGCCGGCATCGGCCCGGCCACGGCGGCGGCGATCCTGGCCCACCGAGACGCCAACGGCCCGTTCCGTTCGGTCGACGATCTGCTCGACGTGCGGGGCATCGGCGAGGCCAAGCTCGAACAGCTCCGCCCCCTCGTGCGGGTGTGACCACCAGCGATCCGCTGACCGGTCCGGCCCGCACGGCCAGGTCGGCAACCACCGGTTCGGCAGGCACCGCTTCAGCAAACGCCGGTTCGGCAACCTCCGCTTCGGCAGGCGCGGGTTCGGCAGGCACCGGTTCGGCGGCAACCACCGCTTCGGTGCCCGGGTCGTGGCTTCCGCCGCCGCCGACCGCCCGTCGCTCCCTCACCGACCGGGGCGCGGTGGCGCTGGCCGGGGCCGTGGGGCTCGGCGCCTGGTGGGCCCGGCCGCTGCCGCTCGCGGTGGGGGCCGCGCTGGCCGTGGTGGCCGTGGTCCTCCGCCGGCCGTCCGTGCTGGTGGTGGCGGGCCTGGTGCTGGCCTCGGCCCTGGGGGCCCGGGCCCTGGCCGGGCTGCAGCCGCCCGAGCCCGGGCCCTTCGAGGGGACCGTGACCCTGGTGGCCGATCCGCGGCCCAACGACTGGGGCACCTCGGTCGACGTCCGGCTCGGTGACCGTCGGGTGGAGCTCCGGGCCGGTGGGGGAGCAGCGGGCACCGTGGGCCGGGCGCTGGCCGGTGAGCAGCTCACGGTGCGGGGGAGCCTCCGGCCGCCGCCCGCCGACGCGCCCTGGTTGGTACCCCGCCACGTGTCGGGCCGGCTCACCGTCACCGAGGCCGAGGCCCACCACGCCGGGGCCATGCCGTGGCGGGCCGCCAACCGCTTCCGCCGCCTGCTGGCGCGGGGCGCGGCGAGCATGGACGAGCCCGGCCGCCAGCTCTACGGCGGGTTCGTGCTGGGCGACCAGTCCGGTCAGTCGGTCGAGGTGGTCGACGACTTCCGGGCGGCCGGTCTCACCCACCTCCTGGTGGTGTCGGGGTCGAACGTGGCCTACCTGCTGGTGCTGCTCACCCCGCTGCGCGGCCGGCTGCCGCTGGGGGCCCGGTGGCTGGTCACCGTGGGTGTGATCGGGTCGTTCGCGCTGGTGACCCGCTTCGAGCCGTCGGTCCTGCGGGCGTCGGCCATGGCGGCCATCGCGGTGAGCACCTCCCTGGCCGGACGGCCCACCGCGCCGCTCCGGGTGCTGGCCCTGGCCGTGACCGGGCTGATCCTGGTGGACCCGCTGCTGGTGCGGTCGGTCGGGTTCCAGCTGTCGGTGGCGGCCACGCTCGGGATCGTGGTGGGCAGCGGCCCCATCGCCCGGGCGCTGCGCGGTCCCGAGGTGGTGCGCCAGGCGCTCGCCGTCACCCTGTCCGCCCAACTGGCCGTGGCCCCGCTGCTCGCGCCCCGGTTCGGCGGGGTGCCGGTGGTCGCCGTCCCGGCCAACCTGGTGGCGGCGCCCGCCGCCGGGCTGGTCACCATGTGGGGGCTCCCGGCCGGCGTGGCCGCGGGTGCGCTGGGCTCGCCCGCGGCCGGGTGGCTGCACCGGCCCACCGAGCTGGGCATCGGCTGGGTGGCCGGCACCGCCCGGGTGGCGGCCGGTCTCCCGCTGGGCGAGCTCGACCTGACCGCGGTGGCCCTCACCGCAGGCCTGGGAGGGCTCCTGCTCACGGCCCGGCGCCGGGGGTGGCCCGGTGCCGTGCGGGTCGGGGCGGCGGTCGGTGCGAGCCTGGTGGTGTTGGCCCCCGCCGTGGCCCTCCGTCACCCGGCCGCAGTCACCCGGCCGGGACCGGGGCTCCAGCTGCACCGCGGCGGTGGGGCCACCGTGCTGGTGGTGGACGGCGGGGCCGGGCCGGCCGACGCCCTGGAGGGTCTGCGGCGGGGGGGGGGGCGACGCCTCGATGTGGAGGGGCTGCCCGAGGCCGATCCCGCCCTGGTCGGCGCCCTCCGCCACCGCTGGACCATTCGTCGGGTGGTGGTGCTCGACGATCTGGATGCTCCGGTCGCGCTGGTGGTGGGGGGCCTGGAGGTTCGGGTGGAGCTCGTGGAGCCCGGTGGCCCTGGAGGGCGACGCCCGGTGGCCGACGCCGGAGCGGGGGCCCGGACCCGGTCCGCCCGGGCCCGGGTAGGGTCGGCCGGGTGACGCCGGCGCCGCACCTTCCCCGAGTCGACCTCGCCGGTCCCACCCTCGTCCTGCACCCCGAACCCGGCCCGCTGGTCCAGGTGGTGCTGGTCGATCTCACCGGCCTCGACGTGTCCGAGTGCGGCCCCCGGGTGCGCGCCGCAGGGGCTGATCACGACGGTCCGGTCGGGGTGCAGGGCGGCGCCGGCGAGGCGCTCCGGGAGGCCCTGGCCGCCGGGGCCGGGCTCGTGGTCGTGGATCTCGCGGTCACGGCACCGGATGCGGTGGACGACGCCGTGCGGTCCGGGGTGGTGGTCGTGCTCCACCACGCCGATCCCACCGAGGCGGTCTCGGTCTGCGACCGGCTCGCCGTCGCCGGGGTAGACACCTCCCGGGTGGTGGTCGAGGTCGGGCCGGACCCCGACGTGGTGGCCCGGGCCACCACCCTCGAGCGTGCCGCCTTCGGGTTCCGGGTGGGTGCCTGCGTGGGGGCGGAGTCCGGGCGCCCGCTCCTGCACCACCACACCCCGGTCGCCGCTGAGCCGATCGTCGCCGACCCCGCGGCCGCAGGCCCGGACGAGGCCGCTTCGGACGAGGGCGACGACGCGGTGGCTCGTCACGCCGGCTGGGAGGTGGGGGTCCTGACCGGGCTGCTCGGCCTGCCCGTGGCCACCCTGCGCCGGGTGGACCCGGGCCGGGTGGATCGGGTCCGGGCGGTGCTCCATGCCCTCGACGAGGCGGCATCGGTGGAGGACCACGGCTCGTGAGCGTTCCGGTGTACCTGCTCAGGGGCGGCGACGACATCCTCCGCGGCGAGGCGCTCACCCGGCTCCTCGACGACCTCGTGGCCGGCGGCGACCGCTCGCTGCTGATCGACGAGTTCGACCTCGACACCACCACCCTCGGGGCGGCCATCGACGCCGCCCAGACCATCCCGTTCCTCACCGACCGACGCATCGTGGTGGCCCGCCGCTTCGGCCGGTTCTCCAAGGGCGAGGACGTGGCCGAGCTGGTGGCCTACCTCGCAGACCCGCTGCCCTCCACCGCCCTGGTGCTGGTGTGGGAGAAGCCGGTCAAGCCCACCGACACCGGGGCTCCGGTGTCGGCCAAGCCGGCCGTGCCCCAGGCCCTCACCAAGGCCGTGCAGGCCGCCGGAGGCGAGGTCATCGATCCCTCGCCGTCGGGCAAGCTCGACGCCTGGGTGCCCGCCCACCTCAAGGAGGCCGGCCTCGACGTCGACGCCAGGGCGGTGCGGCTCGTCGTGGAGTCGTTGGGCGACGACGCGGGCGGGATCGTGGAGCTCACCACCCGTCTCAAGGGCGCCTTCCCGCCCGGCACCAGGCTCGGGGTCGACCAGGTGGCGCCCCTGCTGGGCCCGGCCGGTGGGGTGGCGCCGTGGGACCTCACCGACGCCATCGACCGGGGCGACGCCGCCGGGGCCCTCGATCAGCTCCACCGCATGCTGCGCGGTGGCGACCGGCATCCGCTGGCGATCATGGCCACCCTCCAGTCGCACTACCTGCGCATGCTCAAGCTCGACGGCGCCGGGGCCCGCAACGAGAAGGACGCCGCCCAGGTGCTGGGCATCAAGGGGTCGACCTTCCCGGCCAAGAAGGCGCTCACCCAGGCCGCCAAGCTCGGGTCCACGGGCGTGCAGCGGTCGGTGGCGCTGGTGGCCGCGGCCGACGTCGACCTCCGCGGGGCCCGGGCGTGGCCGGGCGAGTTGATCATGGAGGTCCTGGTGGCCCGTCTCGCCCGACTGGCCCGGGCCGGGCGCTGACCGGAGCAGGGCCTCGGCTCCGGCATCGGTGGTGGTGGTGGTGGCGGTGGCGGGCGGGTGGCTCCATGTCGGCGGCTCGTCGGGCACTAGCGTGTTCCGGCCCCCGCCCTCGATGATCCCGCCTCCTCAGATCCCGAACGCCCCGCCTCGTGTCCAGCGCCGCACCCATCTCGGTCCTCACGCCGCGGGCCCTCACCCAGCTGTTCGACCAGGGCGCCCTGGCTCGGGGGCGCGCCTACGCGGCGGAACGGAGGGCACAGGTGCTGCAGTCGGGGCCCGGCTCGCTGCAGGCGGTCGTGGCCGGCTCCGGTCGCCAGACCTACCTGGTGGAGTTGCACTGGGAATCCATCAGGGGAGGGGTGCAACTCGACGATGCCTGTAGCTGCCCGTTGGGTGGGGCCTGCAAGCACGTGGTGGCGTCGATCCTGACGGCACAGGGAGCCGTCGGCTCCGTGCCGCCCGCCCGTTCGGCCTGGCGCCAGGCTCTGGGTGAGGCCGTCGGAGGTGTGAGCCACCCCGAGGCCGATGCGACGTTGGTCCCACTGGGCCTCGAGCTGTCCGTCCAACTCGCCACCTCCGGTCGACCCGGAGCCTCGAGCGGCCTCCAGATCAGCCTGCGCCCCCTCCGATCGGGCCGAAACGGCCGTTGGGTCAAGACCGGGGTGGCGTGGCGCGACCTGCGCTACCACGCCGGCTACGGCCTGCGCGACGTGCAGCCTCGTCATCTGGACGTGCTGACCGGGCTGCTGTCGGCCACCCGGAACACGTACTACAGCGACCCGGCGTCGATCTCGATCGAGTCGTTCGGGCCGGACCTGTGGTTCCACCTGGCGAGAGCGGCTGAGGCCGGGATCGTCCTGGTCGGTGCCGGATCGACACCCGGCGAGGTGCTGCTGGCCCGGGCGCCACACCAGGTCGCCGTCGACCTCGTGGCCGACGACGAGGGCACGGTGACCCTGTCCACCCGGTTGGTGGTTGGCGACGCGCCGGTGGCCCTCGACCCTCGGGCCGTGCGGCTGTTGGGTCAGCCGGTCCACGGCCTGGCACACGTGGCCGCCGGCGTGTTGCACCTGGCGCCGCTGCGCGAGGCCGTGCCGGTGGGTCTGGCGAACCTCCTCACGAAGCCGCCCCTCGTGCTCCCTCCCAGCGACGTCGACGAGTTCTTCACGGCTTACCAACCGCTGCTGGCCCGCATCGTGCCGGTCTCGTCCTCGAACGGCTCGGTCACCATGCGCGAGACCGTGTTCGAGAGCCTGGTCCTGGTGGTCGACCGCCTCGCGGTCGACATCGCCGAGCTGACCTGGGTGGCGCGCTACCGGCGTGGCGATCAGGCGATCGACCATCCGCTCCTCGGCACCGGTCCTCTCCGAGACGTGCCCGCCGAACAGGCTGCCCGCTCGGCCCTCACCCTGCCACTCCACCTGCTGCCCGCCCTGGCCGGGTCCGACGGGACGCCGCGCGACGCCCGCGTCCGCGGTGGCGAGGCGGTGACCCTCCTCACCGAGGTGGTGCCGTGGCTGGCGGAGGCAGGCGGCGGGGTGGTGGTGGAGATCCGCGGTGACGTGCCCGAACTGCGGGCCGCGGAGTCCGATCCCCTGATCTCGCTCACCGTCCGCGACGGCGAGCCCGATGCCGGGCAGGCCACGGACTGGTTCGACCTCGACGTGGAGGTGAGCGTCGACGGCGAAGTGGTGCCCTTCGCTGGGCTGTTCATCGCCTTGAACAACGACGAGGAGGTGCTGGTGCTGGCGAGCGGCACCTGGCTGCGCCTCGACCGGGATGAGTTCGCAGCCCTGCGCCGACTGATAGACGAGGCCCGTGGTCTCACCGATCACGACCGGGGCGGTCCCGTTCGGATCAACCCGTTCCAGGTCGGTTGGTGGGATGAGTTGGCCGCCCTCGGGGTGGTCCGCGAGCAGTCCGAACGCTGGTCAGAGCGCACGGGCCGACTGAGCGGCCTGGCCGCGCCCGAGCCGGTGCCTCCGCCGGCGGGGCTCGAGGCCACGCTCCGGCCCTACCAGCAGGAGGGCTTCGACTGGCTGGCGTTCCTGCACCGCAACGGCCTGGGCGGGATCCTCGCCGACGACATGGGCCTGGGCAAGACCGTGCAGGCCCTGGCGCTGTGCCTGCACGCACTGGAGCACCAGCCGTCGTCCCGGTTCCTCGTGGTCGCGCCCACCAGCGTGGTGGACAACTGGCGTCGGGAGGCGGGCCAGTTCGCGCCGGGCCTCACCGTGTGCACCATCGGTGAGACGGCGTCGCGCCGGGGCAGCACACTGGCCGAGACGATCGGCGATGCCCGGCTGGTGGTCACCTCCTACGCCTTGTTCCGCCTGGAGTACGAGGCGTACGCGGACCTGGACTGGGACGTGCTCCTGCTCGACGAAGCCCAGTTCGTGAAGAACCACCAGGGCAAGACCTACCAGTGCGTCCGGCGCCTCGACGTGGCCACCAAGGTGGCGATCACCGGCACGCCGATGGAGAACAGCCTCATGGACCTCTGGGCGCTGCTGTCGATCACCGCCCCCGGGCTCTTCCCCGACCCCAAGCGGTTCGCCGACGTGTACCGCCGGCCGATCGAGAGCGGACGCGCTCCCGATGTACTGGCGACGTTGCGGCGCCGGATCGCCCCGTTGATGCGGCGTCGCACCAAGGACGCCGTGCTCACCGAACTGCCTCCGAAGACCGAGCAGATCATCGAGGTCGAGCTCAGCCCTCGCCATGCGCGGATCTACCAGACCCAACTCCAGCGCCAGCGCCAGAAGGTGCTCGGACTCGTGGGCGACGTCCAGCGGCATCGGTTCGAGATCTTCAAGTCGTTGACGTTGCTGCGCCAACTCAGCCTGGACCCGGCCCTGGTGGACCCGGCTCACGCGGCCATCGGTTCGGCCAAGCTCGATCGCCTCGAATCCGACCTGCTCCAGGTGGTGGCCGAAGGACACCGGGCCCTGGTGTTCAGCCAGTTCACCCGGTACCTCTCCCGGGTCCGCACTCGACTCGACGCCGCCGGCATCGGCCACGTCTACCTGGATGGCCGCACGCGCAAGCGGGCCGAGGTGGTCGAAGCGTTCCGGCGCGGCGACGTCCCCGTGTTCGTCATCAGCCTCAAGGCCGGAGGCGTCGGACTCAACCTCACCGAGGCCGACTACTGCTTCATCCTCGATCCGTGGTGGAACCCGGCGGCGGAAGACCAGGCCACCGGACGGGCGCATCGCATCGGCCAGAATCGCCCGGTCACCGTCTACCGGCTGGTCACCCGCGGCAGCATCGAGGAGCGCATCGTGGCGTTGCACCACGACAAGCGCTCGCTGGCTCAGGGCATCCTGGAGGACATCGACGCGACGGCCGTGCCGTCGGTGGGGGAACTGATCGGGCTGCTGGAAGAGTGATGCGCCGCGTCGGGCGGCGCTCCTCGCGGCAGGGCGGGGTGCAGGTTCGCGCGCAGCGCTCAGCGCTTACGCGCAGAACCCCGCGCATGCGCGCCGCCGCGATCAGCGGCCCTGGAACACCGGTTCGCGCCGTGCGCTCATCGCGGCAACGCCTTCCTTGAAATCCTCGGTCTTGCGCTGGATGTCCTGCTCGATGCTCTCGCGGTTCACCGCGGCGCGGACCAGGTCGACGAGTCCCTGGCGCATGGTGGCACGCGTGGACACCACGGCGATCGGCGCGGAGATCGCGATCTCCTGGGCCAGCGCCATGGCCGCATCGCGCAGCTGCTCCTTGGGCACCAGCACATCGGCCAGGCCCATTGCGAAGGCCTCTTCACCGGCGATCCGGCGGCCGGTGTAGAACATCATCGCGGTCTTCTGCTGGCCGATCAGCCGCGGCAGCGTGGCGGTCAGCCCGAAGCCCGGATGAAAGCCCAGTCGGGTGAAGTTGGCCGAGACCTTCGACTCGGGGCGGGCCACCCGGAAGTCGGCCGACACCGCCAGGCCCAGCGCGGGCATCTGGAAGAACATGGCCGCCAGCCCGGCGAGGATGGCGATCACCATGCCCGCGAACAGGAAGCCGCCCATGAAGCTGAAGTCACGGCGTGTGACCAGCACCCAGCCCGACAGCGCCAGGAAGGTGGCACCGGTGGCGCCCAGC
>DAIMFV010000167.1:0-972 GCA_036724365.1 Acidimicrobiales bacterium
AGGACCTGCATGGCCCGGTCCTTGTTCTGGTGCTGGCTGCGCTCGTTCTGGCACGAGGACACGGTGCCGGTGGGCAGGTGGGTGATGCGCACCGCCGAGTCGGTCACGTTCACGTGCTGACCGCCGGCCCCCGACGATCGGTAGGTGTCGATCCGCAGGTCCTTGTCGTCGATGACGATGTCGGGGACGTCCTCCAGGAACGGCGTGACCTTCAGGGCCGCGAACGCCGTCTGGCGCTTGCCCTGGGCGTTGAAGGGGCTCATCCGCACCAGGCGGTGCACGCCGTGCTCGGAGCGCAGCAGGCCGTAGGCGTGGCGGCCCTTCACCATGAAGGTGGCCGACGAGATGCCCGCCTCGGACCCTTCGGAGACCTCGTCGAGCTCCACGTCGAACCCGCGTCGCTCGGCCCAGCGCAGGTACATGCGCAGGAGCATGTTGGCCCAGTCCTGGGCGTCGGCACCGCCTTCTCCTGCCTGGACCTCGCAGATGGCGTCGAGCTCGTCGTGCTCGCCGGTGAACAGGCTCCGCAGCTCCAGGGCCGAGAAGTCGGCGGTGAGGTCGGTGAGGGCCTGCTCGATCTCGGCGGCCACCGAGTCGTCGTGCTCTTCGCGTGCGAGCTCGGCCAGGGTCTCGGCGTCGTCGATGCGGCTGCCGAGCGCGTCGTACCGGTCGAGGTCGTCGGTGACCGACGACAGCTCCCCGGTGACCGTGCGGGCCCGGTCGGGGTCGTCCCACAGGTCGGGGCGGGAGGCCTCGGTCTCGAGCTGGGGCCGACGGGCGCGCAGCTCGTCGACCTTGAGGTAGGTGGCGGCCTCGTCGTGGCGCCGGCGCAGGGCGCTGATGTCGTCGCTGACGTCTCGCATGATCCTCCGATTCTCGCCCGAACCCGGCCGCCGCGGAGAACCGGCCGCGATCCGGGGCCGAAAAGGGGGCCACGCCTCGCCGGCCGGATCCGTAACGTCGGTCCGTTCG
>DAIMFV010000167.1:982-8000 GCA_036724365.1 Acidimicrobiales bacterium
ACGCCGCACCCGGACGGATAATCGTGAGCCGGGCGTCGGTCCGTTCGGCCCACCTCGCCCGACGGCGGCGGACCCCGTCGGGCGGCCGCACCCTCTGCTGCCATGTCGCCATCCGAAGCCCCCGCCGACCTCCGCCTCCTGGCGGTGCACCTGCGTCCGGAGCGACGCGCCCTGGTGGGTCTCGTGTCGCTGCTGGTGGTCGCCGTGCTCCTGCCGCTCGGCGGGCCGGTGCTGGTGGGCCGGTTCATCGACGCTGCCCTGGACGGGGCCGACGCCACCCACCTGATGGCCCTGGCCGGCCTCTTCCTGGTCTGCACCCTCACCGGCGACGCCCTGCAACTGGTGGTCACATGGCAGTCCGTCCGGGTGGCGGGGCGCGGGGGCCGCCGCCTCCGCCGCGACCTGTGCGCCCACGCCCTCGGACTCGACCTCGAATGGCACGCGGGCCACAGCCCGGGCCAGTTGATCGAGCGCATAGACGGCGACATCGACGCCGTCACCCGGTTCTCGTCCATGGCGGTGCTCCACCTCCTGGGCAACGCCGTGCTCGTGGTGGGTGTCTTGGTGCTCACGCTCACCATCGACTGGCGGGCCACGGTCCTGGTGTCGGTCACGGTGGGACTGGCCGTGGCCGTGATGGCCGCCATGCGTCGGGCCGCGGTCCCCCACTACGACACCGAACGCGAGGTGTTGGGCGACCTCTACGGCGATCTCGAGGAGCGCCTCGGTGGCCTCGAGGACCTGCGGGCCAACGGGGCCGGCGGCTGGGCCGACCACCGGCTGCACCAGCACTCGGCCCGATGGTGGCGGGCCACCCGGCGGGCGGCGATCCGGGGCGACGGGGCCCTGTCCGGCGCCGGGGCCGTGTTCGCCGCCGGCACCGTGGCCATGTTGGTGCTGGGCGTGTGGCTCGCCCGACGGGGTGAGATCACGCCGGGGACGGTGGTGGCGCTGGTCACCATCAGCGAGCTGGTCAGCGATCCGCTGTGGCGGGTGGCCGAACAGCTCTCGGAGGCCCAGAAGGCCGTGGCCGGCACCCGGCGGGCAGCCCGGCTGCTGGCCGAATCGAGCGACCTCACCGACGGCGACGGTCCCCCACTGCCGCCCGGCCCGCTCGACGTCCGCCTGTCAGGCGTGATCTTCGGGTACGGCACCGGCCACCACACGCTCGACGGTGTCGACCTCCACGTACCCGCTGGCACCACGCTCGGGCTCGTGGGCCGCACCGGATCGGGCAAGACCAGCGTGGGCCGGCTGCTGGCCCGCCTCTGGGATGCCGACGGCGGCGAGGTGCAGTTGGCGGGGCGGAACATCCGCTCCTACCGGGCGGCCGACGTGCGGCGCCGGGTGGCGGTGGTGAGCCAGGACGTGGAGCTGTTCCGGGCCAGCGTGCGAGACAACCTGACGGTGTTCGGTGCCGTCGAGGCGCCCGACGACGCCCTCCGCCGGGCCCTCCACCTCGTGGGGTTGGCGCCCTGGCTCGACCACCTGCCGGCGGGGCTCGACGAGGTGATCGACGGCGACACCGACCTGTCGGCCGGCGAGGCCCAGCTGCTCGCCTTCGCCCGGGCCCTGCTGCAGGATCCCGACCTGGTGATCCTCGACGAGGCGTCCAGTCGCCTGGACCCCGAGACCGAGCGGCGGTTGGCCGGCGCCACCAACGCCCTGGTCCGGGGCCGGACCGCCGTGATCATCGCCCATCGCCTCAGCACCCTCACCCACGTCGACGCCGTGTGTGTGCTGGACCGCGGTCGGGTGGTGGAGCACGGCCCCCGGGCCGAGCTGGAGGCCGACCCCACCTCACACTTCGCCCGGCTCCTCGCCGCGGCCGCCGCCGGGCCCACCGCGTGGGCTCCCTCCGCTGCACCGGTGGGGTCGTCGTGAGCGCCCCGACCCCGGCCGAGCCCGTCGCGGCCGAGCCTGTCGCGGCCGGGCCCGACCCCGCCAGACCTGCACGCCGGCCCGGCGAAACCCCACCGACCGAGCCCGAGACGGCGCCGTCGGTCCGGTTCGCGTGGCGGGTGCTGCGGGCCGACCCCGCCGCGTGGCTTCTGGCCCTGGGGCTCTGGGTGGTCTTCTTCAGCCTCCCGTTGCCGATCGGGCTCGCGTTGCGGGCCGTGCTGGACCGCCTCCCGCCCGCCGACGCCGCCGGCCTGGCCGGGGCGCTGGCCCTGCTCGCCGGGCTCCAGGTGGGGCGTTGGCTGCTGCTCCTGCCCGCGATCGTCCAGTGGCACGGCGCCTACGTCTTCTGGCAGACCCTGCCGCGGGTGAACGTGCTCCGCTCCCTCACGGGCGACCCCGGGCCGGTCACCGGCCGCCTCCCCGGGTCACCGGGCGAGGCCGTGAGCCGCTTCCGCGACGACACCCGAGACATCGCCAACGTGCTCGACGTCTGGCTCGACCTGCTGGCCGCCGGCATCACATCGGTGGCCGGCCTGGCGATCCTGTGGGCGATCGAACCCCGCAGCGCGGTGGCCATGGTGCTGCCGATCCTGGTCGTGTTGTGGACCGGTCACCTCCTCGCCGCCCGCCTCCGGCGGTGGCGGTGGGCGGAGCGAGAGGCCACCGCCGCGGTCACCGGGTTCATCGGCGACGTGTTCGGCGGCATCGCCACGGTCAAGACGGCGGCCGCCGAGGCCGCGGTGCTGGACCGCTTCGAGCAGATCGGGCACCGGCGGGCGGACGCGGCCCGACGAGACCAGGTGGGCACGCAGCTCAGCCAGACCCTCGGCGGGATCACCAGCAACGCCGGCCTGGGTCTGGCCCTGCTGGCCGTGGTGCCGGCCGTGCGACGGGGCGACCTCAGCGTGGGCGACATCGGGCTGTTCACCACCTACGCCACCGCCGTGGGCGGCCTGCCCCGGGTCACGGCCCGGTGGGCCACCTTCCAACGCCAGGGCGACGTGGCCGCGGCCCGGCTCGCCCGCCTGGTGCCCCAGCAGGACCCCGACCGGGCGTCGGCGACGGCCCCCACCTGGCTGCGTCACGGGCCGCCGCCGTTCGTCCCCGTGTCGGTCACCGCCCCGCTCTCACGGGCCGGCCGGGACCGGCTCGACCACCTCGAGGTCTCCGACCTGGGCGTGCACCTCGACGACGGCGCCGGGGCCAACCCGTCCGGGCAACTCCGGGGCGTCGACCTCACGATCCGGCGCGGCCAGTTCGTGGTGGTCACCGGCCCGGTCGGATCGGGCAAGTCGGTGCTGCTCCGGGCCCTGCTGGGCCTGGTGCCCCGGTCGGCGGGCATGGTGCAGTGGAACGGCGAGAAGGTGGCCGACCCGTCGGTGCTCCTGGTCCCCCCTCGCGCCGCGTACGTCCCCCCGGTGCCCCGCCTGTGCTCCGAACCGCTGGAGGAGTCGGTGCTCCTCGGCTACGAGGCGTCGGGCCTGGATCGGGTGCTGGCCCTGGCGTGCCTGGACGACGACCTGGTCGACATGCCCGACGGCGTCCGCACCACGGTGGGCGCCAAGGGCGTCCGCCTCTCCGGGGGGCAGGTGCAGCGCGTGGCCACGGCCCGGGCGTTGATCCGCCGGCCCGAACTGCTGGTGATCGACGACCTCTCGAGCGCACTCGACGTCACCACCGAGGCCCGGCTCTGGGACGGCCTGTTCGCCGCCACCGACGGCAACCTGACGGTGTTGGCCACCAGCCACCGCCCCCGGGTGCTCGAACGGGCCGACGTGGTGATCACCCTCGAGCGGGGCCGGCGCACCGGCTGAACCGCCCTGCGAGGAGCGGGTGCGGCACGGAGCGGGCGTCAGGCGCGCAGCCCGCGCCAGTCGTTGCCGGTCCGGTGCTCCCACGGCAGCAGCGGGCGGGGGCTGCCCATCTCGGCCCGGGCCCACGGCAGCAGTCGCCGGGTGCCGGTGTCCGTGTCGCGCATCTCCGACGGGAGCATGGGTCGGCGGGCGCCGTAGCCGTCGATCCACAGCCACGGCAGGAGGGTCTGGTTCTCGGTCATGCACGGCACGGTACGGACCGCCCTGGTCCGGGCGGTTTCACGCCGGTGGGAACCCCGTTGCGAACACCTGTTGGCAACCTGACGCGCCTCGACCGACCAGCGGCCGATCACCGCCCGACGCCCGGCGACCGACGACCAACACCCGATGCCCGGCGTCGGCGGAACGGCCCGACGAGCGGACCGTACTGCTGACCAGC
Organism: Acidimicrobiales bacterium; assembly: GCA_036724365.1. Taxonomy (GTDB): domain Bacteria; phylum Actinomycetota; class Acidimicrobiia; order Acidimicrobiales; family Iamiaceae; genus Aquihabitans. The sequence continues at coordinate 5,138 of DAIMFV010000167.1, forward strand.
TCAGGCGGTGCCGTGGCAGTTCTTGAACTTCTTGCCGCTGCCGCAGGGGCAGGGGGCGTTGCGGGGGGTCTTGTCCCAGTCGGACTTCACCACCGGCTGCATGGTCTCGGGCTCGGCCGGGGCGGGGGCTTCGCCGCCCTCGCTGGCCGCCTGGGCCCGGGCCGCGGCGGCCATGCCGCTGGCGGCGACCGACGGGTCTTCGGGGCCGCTGGTGGCGAGGTCCCGGACCGGGGGCGGCGCCGGCGCCTCCTCCTTCACCACCTGCACGTGCATGACGTACTTCACGAAGTCCTGGGCGATCGAGGTCATCATCACCCCGAACATCTCGTAGCCCTCGCGCTGCCACTCCACCAGCGGGTCGCGCTGACCCATGGCCCGCAGCCCGATGCCGTGCTCGAGGTAGTCCATCTCCAGCAGGTGCTCGCGCCAGTGCTGATCGATGATGTTGAGCATCACCTGGCGCTCGATCTGGCGCATCTGGGTCTCGCCCAGCTCCTGCTCGCGGGTCTCGTAGTAGGCCACGGCCTCGGTGAGCAGCCGCTCGTTCAGCTCGCGGGTGTTGTCGGCCTCCTCCAGCTCGGCCACCGTGAGGGTGGTGGGCCAGAGGGTGGTGATCTCGGTGAGCAGCCCGTCGAGGTCCCACTCCTCGTCCGCGATGTCGTTCACGCAGAAGGTGGACACGGCGGCCTCGATGGCCTCCTCGAGGTAGTCGAGGGTCTCGGCCCGAAGGTCGGCGTCCTCGAGGATCTGGTCGCGGCGCTTGTAGATGACCTTGCGCTGCTCGTTCATCACCTCGTCGTACTTGAGCACGTTCTTGCGGATCTCCGCGTTGCGCTGCTCGACGGTGTTCTGCGCCCGCTCGATGGCCTTGGAGACCATCTTGGCCTCGATCGGCACGTCGTCGGGGAGGGCGCGACCCATCACCCAGTTCATGGCGCCGGTGGCGAAGAGGCGCATCAGTTCGTCTTCGAGGGACAGGTAGAAGCGGCTCTCGCCCGGGTCTCCCTGGCGACCGGAGCGGCCGCGGAGCTGGTTGTCGATGCGGCGGGAATCGTGGCGTTCGGTGCCGAGCACGTAGAGGCCGCCGAGCTCACGGACCTTGGCCCCCTCGGCCCCGGTCTGGATCTTGTGCTCGGCCAGCAGGGCCTGGTAGCGGGCCTTGCCCTCGTCGGTCTCGGGGTCCAGGCCCTCGGCCCGGAGGTCTCGCTGGGCCAGCCCCTCGGGGTTGCCACCGAGCAGGATGTCGACGCCGCGGCCGGCCATGTTGGTGGCCACGGTGACGGCGTGGAGCCGCCCGGCCTGGGTCACGATCTCGGCCTCGCGCGAGTGCTGCTTGGCGTTCAGCACCTCGTGGGGCACGCCGCGCTTGGTGAGCATGCGGGAGAGCTTCTCGGACTTCTCCACCGAGATGGTGCCCACCAGCACGGGCTGACCGGTCTCGTAGCGCTCGGCGAGGTCGTCGACCACCGCCTCGTACTTGAACTCCTCGGACTTGTAGATCAGGTCGGGCTGATCGATGCGCTGGATGTCGCGGTGGGTGGGGATCGGCACCACCTGCAGCGCGTAGGTGCTGCCGAACTCGGCGGCCTCGGTGAGCGCCGTACCGGTCATGCCGGCGAGCTTGTCGTACATGCGGAAGTAGTTCTGGAGGGTGATCGTGGCGAGGGTCTGGTTCTCCTCCTTGATCTTCACCCCCTCCTTGGCCTCGACGGCCTGGTGCAGGCCCTCGGACCACCGGCGCCCCTCGAGGATGCGCCCGGTGAACTCGTCGACGATCTTCACCTCACCCTCTTGGAGGATGTAGTCCTTGTCCCGCTTGAAGAGCTCCTTGGCCCGCAGCGCGGCCTGGAACTGGTGCACCAGGTTCTGCTGCACGGCGTCGTACAGGTTCTCGAGGCCCAGCGCGGCCTCGACCTTGGACACGCCCTCCTCGGTGGGGGCGACGTTGCGCTTCTCCTCGTCGACGTCGTAGTCGACGTCTCGCTTGAGGCCCCGCACGATGCTGGCGAACTTGTAGTAGAGCTGGGCGGCGTCGGCCACCCGACCCGAGATGATCAGCGGGGTGCGGGCCTCGTCGATGAGGATGGAGTCGACCTCGTCGACGATGGCGTAGGCGTGGCCTCGCTGCGTCTTGGACTCCTTGGAGGTGGCCATGTTGTCGCGGAGGTAGTCGAACCCGAACTCGTTGTTCGTGCCGTAGGTGATGTCGCAGGCGTACTGGGCGCGCTTGAAGGCGGGGTCGTTGTTGTCGGGCAGGATCAGCCCGATGGTGAGCCCCAACCAGCCGTGGATCTGACCCATCCACTCGGCGTCGCGCCGGGCGAGGTAGTCGTTCACGGTGATGAGGTGCACGCCCTTGCCGGTGAGACCGTTGAGGTACACCGGCAACGTGGACACGAGGGTCTTGCCCTCGCCGGTCTTCATCTCGGCCACCCAGCCGAAGTGGAGCGCGGCGCCGCCCATGAGCTGCACGTCGTAGTGGCGCTGACCGATGGTGCGGGTTGCGGCCTCCCGCACCACCGCGAACGCCTCGATGAGCAGGTCATCGACGTCTGCGCCGTTGTCGAGCTGCTGTCGCATCTCGCCCGTGCGGGCCTGCAGCGCGCTGTCGGAGAGCTTCTGGAGCTCCGGTTCGCGTGCGTTGATGTCGGGGACGAGGCCTTGCAAGGCCTTGAGCTTGCGGCCCTCGCCCACCCGGAGGAGCTTGTCGAGTACACCCATGAGGGTGACGAGTCTAGGTGGCGCCACCGCCGGGCGATACTTCGCAACCCGTCCGGGCGCACGACTCGCACCGGGGGGCGGCCCGCTTCCTAGACATCCCACGCCCCGTAGGTGTCAAGCGGCGAGTTGGCTGCGGTGCCCC
>DAIMFV010000168.1:0-7971 GCA_036724365.1 Acidimicrobiales bacterium
AAGTTGGCAACCATGATCCCGCCGGTCTCGGTCTGCCACCAGTTGTCGTGGATCGGTAGGCCCAGGACCCGGTCGGCCCACATCACCTCCTCGGCGTGGAGGGGCTCGCCCACGCTGGCGATGAACCGCAGGGCCGGCAGGGCCGGGCCGTCGGCGAACTGGTCCTCGGCGCGGGTGAGCATGCGGATGGCGGTGGGCGCCGTGTACCAGACGGTGACGGCGTGCTCGCGCAGGTTGCCGAGCCAGCGGCCGATCTCGAAGCCGCCCTGGTCGACGATCACGGTGGCCCCGTGGCTGAGCGGGGCGATGAGGCCGTAGGAGGTGCCGGTGACCCACCCGGGGTCGGCGGTGCACCAGAACACGTCGCTCTCGTGGAGGTCGAGCGCGAAGGCGCCGGTGACGTGGTGGGCCACCACCGCCCCGTGCACGTGCACGGCCCCCTTGGGGGTGCCGGTGGTGCCGCTGGTGAAGTGGATGAGGGCCGGGTCCTCGGGGCGGGTGGGGCCGATCTCGTAGTGGTCCGAGGCCGCGTCGAGCAGGGCGTCGAGCGACCGGGTGCCGTCGGGGGCGTCGGCGTGGGTGGGGGCGTCGATCACCAGGACGTGCGCCAGCAGCGGTAGGCGGTCCCGCCGGTCGGCCAGCTTCTTGCGGTAGTGGTCCGAGGTGGTCACGAGCACCACGCCGTCGCCGCGTCGGAGTCGCTCCTCCACCGGGTCGGGGCCGAAGGAGGAGAAGAGGGGCGAGTACACGGCCCGGTGCTTCAGCGTGCCGAAGGCCACGGTGTGCACGGCCGGGCCGGGGCCGAGGAGGGTGAAGACGGTCTGGCCGGCCTGCACCCCGAGGTCGGCGAGCACGTTGGCGAACCGCGAGGTGCGCTCGGCCAGTTGGCGGTAGGTGAAGGTGGTGCGGCTGCCGTCGGGGGCCAGGAACCGGACGGCGTCCTTGTCGGCCAGCGGGCCGGCGGCGTGGCGGTCCACCGCCTGGTGGGCGATGTTCAGGCCCTGCCCGCCCGGCAGGCTGCTCAGGGCGGACCGGGCGTCGTCCCACGAGAACGAGGCCCGGGCGGCGTCGTAGTCGGCCAGGTTCGGGGCCACGGCGAAGGTGGCCGGGTCCTTGGCGATGCGGGTGGCCGCCAGGGGGACGACCTCCCCGGGGTCGGCGCCGGGCTGCTCGTCGAGGGTCACAGGCGCGATGCTCGCTCGCTCCGGCACGCGGGGCAAGGGGCGAAGGTCCCGGTGGCGGTCCGGGGGTCCGTGGTCAGTCCGTGGCGCAGGTGATGGCGTACTCGGGGCAGTTGTCGGCGGCGAGCTGGGCCGCCCCCTCGAGCTCGGCGGGGACGTCGCCGGTGACCAGCAGCATGGCGTAGCCCTCGTCGTCGGTGTCGAACACCTGGGGGGCCAGGGCGTAGCAGCGGCCGTGGCCCTGGCAGGCGTCGGAGTTGAGGGTGACGCGCATCAGTCCTCCTGGGTGCGCAGGATGCGGACGGGAAGGGTACGGGGGCCGCGGACCTGACCGGTGGACCAGCGCACGCCGGCGGGATCGGAGACCTCGAACTCGGGGATGCGGGCCATCCACTCCTCCAGGGCCACCCGCAGCTCCATGCGGGCCAGGTTGGAGCCGAGGCAGCGGTGGATGCCCAGGCCGAAGGCCACGTGGCGGTTGCGCTGGCGGTCGATCACGAACTCGTCGGCCCGTTCGAAGGCCTCCGGGTCGCGGTTGGCGGCCGGGAAGGGGAGCAGCACCCAGTCGCGGGCGGCCACGGGGCAGCCGCCGATCTCGGTATCGGTGGCGGCGATGCGGGCCATGGTGACCGGGGCGTAGAAGCGGAGGAGCTCCTCCACCGCGAACGGCCACACCTCGGGGTCGGTCTGGAGGCGCTCGCGGTCCTCGGGGTGCTCGGCCAGGTGCCACAGGCTGGCCCCGATGGCGGACCAGGTGGTGTCGATGCCGGCGATGATCAACAGGGCGATGGTGCCGAACACGTGCTCGTCGGTGAGGGGTTCGCCGTCCATCTCGGCCTGGAGCAGGAAGCCGATGAGGTCGTCGCGGTGGGGCTCGCGCCGACGCCGCCGGATCACCTCGGAGAGGTAGTAGACGAGCGTGTCCTCGTAGGGCAGGTTGGCGTGCTGGCCCGGCGTCTCGATCACCCGGTGGATGAACAGCCGGAACCGGTCGCCGTCCTCGCGGGGCAGGCCGAGCATCTCGGCGATGACCCGTACGGGGATGTGCTGCGCGTACTCGGTGGCGGCGTCGGCCAGGTCGCCGTCTCGCTCGAGGATCTCGTCGATCAGCTCCCGGCAGGCGGCGCGGGTGGCGGTCTCCCAGCGTTCGATCTGACGGGGGGAGAAGGCGGGCAGCAGCAGGCGCCGGGCCCCGGCGTGGAACGGGGGGTCCGACGTGATCGGCGGGGCGTACCCCTGGGGGGCGATGCCCTCGGGCTTGAAGGCGTTGACGATGACGCCCTCGGAGCTGAAGTGCTCGGTGTCGTTGGCGATGGCGGACACGTCGGCGTGGCGGACCGGGAGCCACACGCCGCCGTGGGCCTCGGTGTGGGCCACGGGGCAGCGCTCGCGGAGCTCGTCCCAGATGTCGGGGGCGGACGCGGCGTAGGCGTCCTTGGTGTGGTCGAACTCGGTGGCCCAGTCGGGCGTTGCCGGTGGCAGCACGTCGGTCATGGTTCCTGGGTTCCTTCCCCTGCGGTCCGATCGGCGCCGGTGGTGGGCGTCGGGCGGACTGCCCGATAATACCGGTTATCGACGGTGGCCGGTCCAGCGGGGTTCCCGGGCGTGGTTCACTGTCCCGAACCAAGCAAGGGGATCACCGATGACGGATCAGATCACTGGAAGCGAGTCCACCGTGTGGGGCGAGATCGAGGGGCGCACGATCACCTTCCCCATGGAGGTGCCGGTGATGGACGCGGCCACCCTGGTGTTCTCGGTGCCGGCCGCTGCGGCCCAGGCGTTGCTGCCGGGCGACGCCTTCGAGGTGGTCGACGTGGGCGGGGGCACGGCCCAGTTCGTGCTGGCCCTGGTCGACTACGTCGACAACCCGTGGGGTGACTACCTGGAGATCAACCTGGGCTTCCTGGCCCGGCCGGTCGGTGCGCCCGAGGACCTGATCGGGTCGTTCGTGTACCGGATGCCGGTGGACCAGGCGTTCACCTGCAAGGCCGGCAACGAGGTCATGGGCTTCCCCAAGACGGTCGAGGACCTGTCGCGCACCGATGCCGACGGCCGGGTCACCTTCGCCATGCACGACCGGGGCGAGCTGGTCGTGTCGGTGTCGTTCCCGGCCGCCGAGCCGTCGGGCGCGGCCGGCCGGGTGGACACGGTGAGCTACTCCTACCTGCACGGCGAGCCCTACGAGACGCCGCTCTCCCTCGAGCTGGGCACCGGCGTCATCGACCCGGCCGACGTGGTGGTCGAGCTGGGCCCCGGCCCCATCGGCGACGAGCTGCGCAGCCTCGGGCTCCCCAAGGCCCCCGACTTCGCCACCTGGGGCACCGGCCTGGCCGGCACCTTCCAGGCCGCCCGCCCGGTGGCGGTCTGATGCGGTAGGGGCACCGGCGGGCCCTCCGGGACCGCTGCCGGTTCTGGTGGACTCCCCGGCGAACCGGGTGGAGACTGGGGCACGGTCGTCGTGCCCGGTGGTCCCGGTGCGGCACCCGGGTTGGCCGGCACGGGGCGAGGAGGCTGAGCGATGAGTGGTGACCCGTTGGGAACGTCACATCCACGGTCGAGAAGGGCGGGCGGCAGCTTGCGCTCGCAGCTCGCAGCCGTGGTGCTCGGCCTGGTGGCCCTGGGCCTGAGCGCCTGCACGCCAGCGGGCGTGTGGACGTGGGGCGCGAACAGCGCCGGCCAACTCGGCGACGGCACCCTCAACGATCGGGCCGCGCCCGTGGCTGTCGATGTGGACTGGAAGCTGGTGTCGGTCGGTGGCAACCACACGTTGGCCATCCGGTCCGACGGCTCCCTGTGGGCGTGGGGCCGCAACGCCGACGGTCAGGTCGGCGACGGCACCACCACCGACCGCCCGACGCCGGTGCGGATCAGTGCATCCACCGACTGGACGGTCGTGTCCGCCGGCGCCCAGCACTCGATGGCTCTGCGGGCTGACGGCAGCCTCTACGCCTGGGGGTACAACGCCACCGGCCAGCTCGGCGTGGGCTCCACGCTCGCACAGCCCTACCCGACCCTCGTCAGCACCGGGTGGAAGGCCGTGGCCGCCGGCCAGGACCACACGGTGGCGGTCAGCACCTCGGGGAACCTGTGGGCGTGGGGCGACAACGACTGGGGCCAGCTCGGCGACGGAACCACCACCGGTCAGGTCAGCCCCCTCCTGGTCAGTGGCCTGACGACGTGGAGCTCGGTCTCCGCCGGCGAGGCCCACAGCGCGGCCACCCGCGCGAACGGGACGATGTGGGCCTGGGGCCAGAACGCGTACGGCCAGTTGGGCGACGGAACCACGGACAGCCGCACGAGCCCGGTACAGGTGGGTTCGGCCACCACCTGGTCCTCGGTGTCCGCCGGCGATCGCCACACGGTGGCCACCCGTACCGACGGCACCCTCTGGGCCTGGGGTGGGAACGCGTCGGGCCAGGTCGGTGACGGGACCACGGTCGACCGGACGAGCCCGGTGCAGGTGGGGTCGGCCACCACCTGGAAGACGGTCGACGCCGGTGGGTACCACACGCTCGCCACCCGCACCGACGGCACCGCCTGGGCCTGGGGCCTCAACAGCCTCAACCAGGTGGGCGACGGCACCACCACCAACCGGACGAGCCCGGTACAGGTGGGGTCGGCCACCACCTGGCGCACGATCGGCGCCGGTCGCTGGCACACCTTCGGCTTGCGCACCGACGGCACCGCGTGGGGCTGGGGCTACAACGCGAGCGGTCAGCTCGGTGACGGCACCACCACTACCCGGGCCGTGCCCACCCAGGTGGGGCCGGTGCACGACTGGAAGCTCGTGTCGATCGGCTTTCGGCACACCCTCGGCATCCGGGTCGACGGCACGCTGTGGGCCTGGGGTGACAACGCCCGTGGTGAGCTGGGCGACGGCACCACCTTCCCCCGCACCGTGCCGGTCCAGATCGGTTCCGGCGCCACCTGGACGGCCGTCACGGCCGGTCTCGACGCCTCCTTCGCTCTGCGCTCGGACGGCACGCTGTGGGCCTGGGGCGCCAACAACTACGGCCAGCTCGGCGACGGCACCATCACCGACCGCCTCGTCCCCGTACAGATCGGCTCGGCCACCGACTGGACGGCCGTCGTGGCCGGCTACGGGCACACGGTCGGCCGGCGTGCCGACGGCACGCTGTGGGCATGGGGCGACAACCTCCAGGGCCAGGTCGGCGACGGCACCACCATTGAGCGCCACACTCCGGTGCAGGTGGGGTCGGTCGCCACCTGGAAGGCCGTGAGCACGACAGGCGACCACACCGTGGCCGTCCGCACCGACGGCACGCTGTGGGCCTGGGGTCGGAACCTCGAGGGCCAGCTGGGCGACGGCACCACCACCAGCCGGTCCACCCCCGGGCTGGTCGGCACGGACACGAACTGGAGCGACGCCTCGGCCGGGGGCACCCACACCGTGGCCCTTCGCACCGACGGCACCCTGTGGGCCTGGGGCACCAACACCTACGGTCAGGTGGGCGACGGGACCACCACCACACGCTTCGCGCCCGTTCAGGTCGGGACGGCCACCACCTGGAAGCTCGCTCGGGCCGGGGGCGGGCACACCCTCGCCCTGCGGACCGACGGCACCCTGTGGTCCTGGGGCTTGAACCTGAAGGGCCAGCTCGGCGACGGCACCACCACGAACCGCTCCAGCCCCGCGCCGGTCGGCACCGGAACGTGGAGCACGGTGTCGGCCGGCTGGCTGAGCAGCGCCGGCACCCGCTGACCTCGGACGGGCCCATCGGTATCGCTGTAGCGTTCGCGGCGGCGGGGCGCGACCCGGTCGACAACTCGATGACGGAGCCGGCCCGCGGTCGTCGGTGGGAGGCACCACCATGACGGCCCCGCACTCGATGGTTCGCTCCACCCCTCGACCCACCGGCCGAGCGGGTGGCCGGCCGGCGGTGCTGGCCCTGGCCCTGGCCCTCGTGGCCCTGGTGCTGTCGGCCTGCACGCCGACCCAGGTGTGGAGCTGGGGGTTCAACGGCTCGGGCCAGCTCGGCGACGGCACCACCACGCAGCGCAACGCCCCGGTGGCGGCCGACGCCGGCTGGAAGCAGGTGTCGGCGGCAGCGTGGCACACCCTCGCGGTGCGGGCCGACGGCACCCTGTGGGCCTGGGGCGACAACAGCAACGGCGAGCTGGGCGACGGCACCACCACCAACCGCCTCAGCCCGGTGCAGATCGGTACCGCCACCTCCTGGGCCTCGGTGGCGGCCGGCAACCTGTTCAGCGTCGCCGTGCGCACCGACGGCACCCTGTGGGCGTGGGGCCGCAACGAGTACGGCCAGCTCGGCGACGGCACCACCACGCCCCGCTCGGCCCCGGTGCAGATCGGGTCGGCCTCCACCTGGAAGCAGGTCGCCGCCGGCTACGAGCACGTGGCGGCCGTGCGCACAGACGGCACGTTGTGGGGCTGGGGCCACAACGTCGTCGGCGAGGTGGGCGACGGCACCACCACCCAGCGGACGGCGCCGGTCCAGGTGGGCAGCGCCACCACGTGGAGCACGGTGGCCGCCGGCGACGTCCACTCGCTCGCCACCCGTACCGGGGGGACCCTGTGGTCGTGGGGCTGGAACGCCGACGGTCAGCTCGGCGACGGCACCACCACCAATCGCGCCGCCCCGGTGCAGGTGGGCTCGGCCACCTCCTGGAAGCAGGCCGCTGGCGGCGAGAAGCACTCGGCCGCGTTGCGGACCGACGGCACGCTGTGGAGCTGGGGCCGCAACGCGTCGGGCCAGCTGGGCGACGGCACCACCACCGACCGCACGAGCCCGGGACAGGTCGGCGCGCTCACCACCTGGGCGTCGGTGGCCCTCGGTGGGAGCACGTCGGCGGCCCGGCGCACCGACGGCACCTTGTGGGCCTGGGGCGCCAACGGCAACGGCTTGGTGGGCGACGGCACCGGGACCGACCGGACCGCCCCAACCCAGGTGGGCTCGGCCACCACCTGGACCTGGGTCGACCTGAGCGGCTGGCACGTCCTGGCCGGCCGGTCCGACGGCACCCTGTGGGCGTGGGGCTACAACCCCTCGGGCCAGTTCGGCACGGGCGACACCTCGCCCAGCCTCGTCCCGGTGCAGTCGGGCCCGGTGCACGACTGGAAGGTGCTGTCGACGGGCATGGTGCACACCCTCGGCGTCCGGTCCGATGGGTCGCTGTGGGCATGGGGCGACAACCCCGGCGGCCAACTCGGCGACGGCACCACAACCGATCGCTCTGCGCCGCTGCGGATCGGCACGAGCACCTGGACGGCCGTGGCGGCAGGCGGCAACCACACCCTGGCGGTGCGGTTCGACGGCACCTTGTGGGCCTGGGGTGCGAACAGCTTCGGCCAGCTGGGCGACGGGACCACCACCGCCCGGTTGGCGCCGGTGCAGATCGGCGCGGCCACCACCTGGACCGCCGTCACCGCCGGCAACCAGCACTCGGTGGCGATGCGGTCCGACGGCACCATGTGGGCCTGGGGTGACAACACCTACGGCGAGTTGGGCGACGGCACCACCACCGAGCGCCACACCCCGGTGCAGGTGGGGTCGGCCACCACGTGGAAGACCGTGGCCGCCGGGCCCGCCTACAACGTGGCGATCCGCACCAACGGCACCTTGTGGGCCTGGGGTGACAACTCCACCGGCCAGCTCGGCGACGGCACCACCACCGACCGGCTCGCCCCCGCCCAGGTCGGGTCGGCCGCCACGTGGAAGCAGGCGTCGGCCAGCCTCTACCACGTCGCCGCCGTCCGTACCGACGGCACCTTGTGGACGTGGGGGGAGAACGGGCTTGGCCAGCTGGG
>DAIMFV010000169.1:0-5356 GCA_036724365.1 Acidimicrobiales bacterium
ACGTCGATGGTGATGCCCTGCTCGCGCTCGGCGCGCAGGCCGTCGGTGAGCAGGGCGAGGTTGGTGTAGTCGGCGCCCATGGCCTCGCTCGACCGTTCCACGGCCTCGAGCTGGTCCTCGAAGATGGCCTTGGAGTCGAACAGCAGCCGCCCGATGAGCGTGGACTTGCCGTCGTCGACCGACCCGGCCGTGGCGAACCGCAGCAGTTCACTCATGTGGACGCACCTGCTCCCGTGCTCGAGGTGCTCAGATCGGTGGCAGGCGCCATCAGAAGTAGCCCTCCTTCTTGCGGTCTTCCATCGCCGCGTCCGTCACCCGGTCGTCAGCCCGGGTTGCGCCTCGTTCGGTCACCCGCGTGGCGGCTACCTCTTCGACTACCTCCCAGGGGGTGGAGGCGGTGGACTCGACCGCTCCGGTGATGGTGGCGTCGCCCACGGTGCGGTAGCGCACGGTGGCCACGAACGACTCGGCTCCCTCGTCGGCCTGGAGGTGGCGGGTGACGGCGAGCAGCATGCCGTCTCGCCGGAAGACCTCGCGCTGGTGGGAGAAGTAGATGGAGGGCATCTCGATGTCCTCCTCGGCGATGTACTGCCAGATGTCGAGCTCGGTCCAGTTGGAGAGCGGGAACACCCGGATGTGCTCGCCGGGGTTGATGCGCCCGTTGTAGAGGTGCCACAGCTCGGGACGCTGGTGCTTGGGGTCCCACTGGCCGAACTCGTCGCGGAAGCTGTACACCCGCTCCTTGGCCCGGGCCTTCTCCTCGTCTCGCCGGGCTCCGCCGAAGGCGGCGTCGAAGCGGTGCTCCTCGATGGCGTCCAGCAGGGTGGTGGTCTGGAGGCGGTTGCGGCTGGCCCGCGGGCCGGTCTGCTCCACCACCCGCCCGGTGTCGATGGACTTCTGCACCGAGGCCACCACCAGCTTGAGGCCGAGGTTGGCGACGCGGCGGTCTCGGTACTCGATCACCTCGTCGAAGTTCTGACCGGTGTCGATGTGCATCACCGGGAAGGGGATGCGGGCCGGCCAGAAGGCCTTCTGGGCCAGGTGCAGCATGACGATGCTGTCCTTGCCACCCGAGAACAACAGGACCGGCCGCTCGAACTCGGCGGCCACCTCACGGATGATGTGGACCGACTCGGCTTCGAGCGCCTTCAGGTGGGTCAGTTCGTAGGTGGATGCCATGCGCCTCGTGGACCTCGCCCCGGAATGGACCGTCCGAGCGTAGCCAGACCTCAATTCCCGACCAAATGACTCAACTTTTGACGGGGACGGGGTCGGCCCTCGAAGGGGTCATCCCTCGTAGCCGTCAGCCCTCGTAGCCGTCAGCCCTCGAAGCCGTCGAGGGCCCGACGCACCCGGGCCACCAGGTCGGGATGGCACACCAACAGGTCGGGCAGGTAGGGGTCGGCGTTGTTGTAGACGAGCGGGCTCCCGTCGAGGCGGCTGGTCCACAGCCCCGCGGCGTGGGCCACGGCCACCGGGGCGCACGAGTCCCACTCGTACTGGCCGCCGCCGTGGGCGTAGACGTCGGCCCCGCCCAGCACCACCGCACTGGCCTTTGCTCCGGCCGAACCCATCTCCACCAGGTCACCGCCGAGCGACTCGGCCAGGTAGGTGGCCACGGCGGGCGGTCTGGTACGGCTCACGATCACCCGGGGCCGGGCCGGCGGGGTGGGCGGCAACGGGGTGGGGTTGGCGGTGCTGAGCACCGCGCCCCGGGCGGGCAGCGCCACGGCCCCGGCCACGGGGACCCCGGCCACCACCAGGGCCACGTGCACGGCCCAGTCCTCACGGGGCGGCTCGCTGAACTCCCGGGTGCCGTCGAGGGGATCGACGATCCACACCCGCTCGGCGGTGAGGCGACCGGTGTCGGCGGGACCGACCCCGTCGCGGCCCTCCTCGGAGAGGATGGCGTCGCCGGGCCGGGCGTCGGCCAGGCGGGCCATGAGCAGCTCGTGGGCCCGGCGGTCGCCCTGTTCCTTCAGCTCGGCGGCCGAGGCGCCCGCCGCCACCAGCTCCTGGCGGATCGACAACAGCAGCCGGCCGGCCTCGTGGGCCAGGTCTGCCGCCAACTGGTGGTCGGCGGCCGGAGCGGACGGGGCGGCATCGGCGGGGGTCATGGCTCGCTGTCTAGTGCGTGCCGGCCGCTTGGATCACCAGGATCGCCAGGTCGTCGTCGCCACCGGCCCGGTGGGCCCGCACGGCGTCGTCGAGGGCGCCGGCGATCTCCTCGGCGCTGCCCCCGGCCGCGGCCGCCAGGACCTCCAACAGGCGCTCCTCGCCGAAGAGCCCCGAGATGTTGCGAGCCTCGGTGACGCCGTCGGTGTAGAGCACCACGGCGTCGCCCGGGGCCAGGTCCACCTCGGCTTCGGTGACCTCCGGGTCCGCCACCACGCCGAGCGGCACCCCGCCGCACTCCAGCAGCTCGGCGCCGCCGGCGGCGCGGACCACCACCGGGCGGGGGTGGCCGGCACCGGAGGCCACCACCCGCACGCCTCCCCCACCGGCGCCACTGGGCGAGGCGTGGAGGTAGGTGGCGGTGCAGAACCGGAACTCGTCGAGCTGGGTGAACACGGCGGCGTTGGTCTGGCGCAGCACCTGGCGGGGGCGGGGATCGTTCGCCACCGCGGCCCGGACCGTGTGGCGCACCAGGCCGGTGAGGGCGGCGGCATCGTGGCCGCGCCCGCAGACGTCGCCGACCACGGCCCCCCACCCACCCTCACCCACGTCGATCACGTCGTAGAAGTCGCCGCCCAGGGCGGCGTGGGGGTCGGCCGCCCGGTAGCGGGCGGCGAAGACCAGCAGGCCCGGGTCGGGCAGGGCCGGGGGCGTGAGCGCGGCCTGGAGCGAGTCGAGCATCCGGGAGCGGGACTCGAACTGGCGGCTGTTGTCGAGGGCGAGCGCGGCCCGACCGGCCAGCTCCTCGACCAGGGCGAGGTGTTCGGCCGAGCGCCGGCCCTCGCCGGTGTCGATGAGGGTGAGCACCCCGGTGACGCGACCGCGGGCCACCATCGGCGTGACCACCACCGCCGTGGGCGACAGGTCCTCGAGCAGGCGGCGGTGCTCGGGCGAGCTCGCGGCGACATCGAGGGCGGCGGCGTCGATCCCGTCGTGGATCCGGGTGCCGGGCGTGGCGTTTGCGGGCCCGGCTGGGCCGGCCACTCAACATCCTGCGTCTGCTCAAGGCGGCGTCGAGCGCGGCGCGCTGGGTGTCGGTGCCACCGCGCACCGCTCGGGCCCGAAGCCGACCGTTGTCGTCGGGCAGGTCGATGCGGCACAGGTCGGCGAGCAGCGGCACGCAGAACTCGGCGAGCGACACCAGGATCACGTCGGGATCGAGGCTCTGGAAGAACAGGGCGCTGGCTTCGGACAGGGTGGCCAGGCGGGCGCCGGCCTGTTCGGCCCGGTGGCGGGCCACCTGCTCGGCCACCAGCCGGGCGTGGGCGCCATGGTCGTCGTGGCCGGTGAGGTCGGCGACCACCCCGGCCATGCGGGGCGGGCCCCCGATGCGGGTCCAGACCTGCCCGAGGCACTCCACCCGCCTCGGCTCTCCCCCGTCGGGACGGATCACCCGGAAGGTGGCCCGCAGCACCTCACCGGAGCGGAGGGCCTCGGCCACCGCGGCGAGCAGGCCGACGCGGTCGTCGGGGTGCACCAGGGTGCGGAACACGTCGGTGTCGACCTGGGCGTGGTCACCACCGGGGGTGAAGATGGCCCGGGCCACGTCGTCGAGCTCCACCTCGCCGAGGTCGGCGTTCCACGACCACCGGCCCAAGCCACCGGCGGCCGTGGCCAGATCGGCGAGGCGGCCGGCGCGGTGGCGCTCGGCAGCGAGGTCGACCGAGCGGAGCAGCAGCCCGAGCGAGTTGGCCACCGATTCGACGAACGCCACCTCGTCGGGGCTCCAGACCCGGGACTGCACGTCGTAGACGCCGAGCACGCCCCACGGCCGGCCGCCCCAACCGACCGGGGCGTTGACCGCGGATCGGGCGAACACGCCGAGGGTGGGGGCCAGGGCCACGAATCGGCGGTCGGCCAGCAGGTCGTGGGAGACGATGGTGTGTTCGGCCAGCAGGGTGTAGCCGGGCATGGATCCCCGGCCCGTGGGCAGGCGCATCAGGGCTGCTCCGTCCGCCCCCACCAGCTCCCCGTCGAGCACGCCGGCCCGGCCCTGGAGCAGCCCGAGGTGGTCGAACACCTCGAACAGGCCCACGTGGGGCACCCCCAGCTCGGTGGCCACCACGTGGGCGGCGTGGGCGAGCGTGCGCTCGAGCTCGTCGGCGGATCCAACCTCGAGGAACCGGCGGGACAGCGCGACCGACGCCTGCTGGAGCCGCAGCGCCCCCGGCGACGGCGCGGCCGGGAGGTGGGGGTTGGTGGGGTCTGGGGTCATGGGACCTGGAAGAGGACGGGTGCGAAACGTGGAACCTGCTGCCCTCTCCGCCACCCCGGGGTGATGGTAGCCCGGCGGGCGCGCTGGACCCCACGAAACCCCGGTCCCCTACGCTGGCGAGGTGCGCGTCGTGATCGCCCGCTGTTCGGTCGACTACCAGGGCCGGCTCAGCTCCCACCTGCCGTCGGCCATCCGGCTCATCATGGTGAAGGCCGACGGGTGCGTGGCCATCCACGCCGACGGCGGCGCCTACAAGCCCCTCAACTGGATGAACGCACCCAACCGGCTGGTCACGGGCGACGCCGAGTGGACCGTCACCAACCCCAAGGCCGAGACCCTGCGCATCACCCTCGAAGAGGTGCTCAGCGACTCGGCGTGGGACCTGGGCGTGGACCCCGGCCTGCAGAAGGACGGCGTGGAGGCCCACCTCCAGGAACTGCTGGCCGCCAACACCGGGCACCTGCACCCGGGCCTGCGCCTGGTGCGTCGCGAGTACCCCACCGACATCGGGCCCGTCGACCTGCTGTGCCGCACGGCCGACGGCGCCGCGGTGGCCATCGAGATCAAGCGGCGCGGTGAGATCGACGGGGTCGAGCAGCTCACCCGCTACCTCGACTTCTTGAACCGCGATCCCATGCTCCGCCCGGTCTCGGGGATGTTCGTGGCCCAGCAGATCAAGCCCCAGGCCAAGGTGCTGGCCCGAGATCGCGGCATCGAGGTGCGAGAGGTCGACTACGACGTCCTGCGCGGCATCGAATCCGACGAGCTGCGCCTGTTCTGACCAGCCGCACCGGTTCAGACGACCGGCCCCGGTCGGCGGCGCGCCCAGTCCTCCGGCCCACCGTGGCGGCGGGCCCCCACGGCCCCCCCCGGGCCCCCCCGCGCACTTCCGGCTCCGGCCCGCCCCACCGGATCGGCCCCCCCCCCCCCGGCCCCCCCCCCCCCCCGGCGGGCGGCGCGGGCGCC
>DAIMFV010000169.1:5366-7794 GCA_036724365.1 Acidimicrobiales bacterium
CCACGGCCCGGGGCGGCATCGACCCGGGTGGTGGCGCGGCTACGGTCGACGGGACGCCGGGCCTTGCCCGGCCCCGCTCTGCCCGTCCTCCGGCGGGCCGGACACCACTCCCGTCGCCGCGGCCCCGTTCCGTGGCGCGGCGTGGTGCCCACGCTCCCCCACCGTCCGACCTCCGCCCCCACCGAGCCGAGACCATGAGTGCCACCCCTTCTCCCAGCGACACACCGGCCGGCCTCGAGCCGTGGTGCAAGACCCTGCGTGGCGAGCAGGCGTGGCGCATGGAGGTCCAGGGCGGCGAGTCGGCCCTGGCCAGCTGGCGGGCCCTGCGGGACCAGCACGCCACCACCGGCCTGTGGCCCGTGATCTTGGGCTCAGACCTCAGCATCGTCGACCAGATGACCTGGCGGGTGAGCATCTTGTCCGAGGACGCCCCCGGCATCCCCGAGCTGGCCGACGTCCCGCCGGCGCCGGAGCTGTTCGTGAAGTGGCTGGGAGACCCCAAGCACGACGACTACCTGGGCGACGTCCCCCGGCACCTGGCCAAGCTCGAAGCCGACCAGGCCACCATTCGCATGCGGCTGGAGGCCCGTCCCGACAGCGAGGCGATCCGGTCGGTCCAGGCGCCCCGCGTGCAACTCGGGCTGGTGCCCGCCCGCGGTGGGTGGGAGCTCCCTGCCCTCCTGGCGTGGCCGGCCGGCGAGGGGCTCGACATCCGCGGCCCCGAGCACCTCTCGGTGCTGCACTTCTGGTACGAGTCCTACGGTGCCGAGGTGGTGGCCATGAGCCTCGAGCAGCTCGAGTGCCTGGTCGGCAACGGGCCCGAGGACGCCCGCGCCGCCTTCGAGCTGGCCGTGCAGCACTACGCCTACTGCCCCGCCCTCATGGACAACCTGGCCCCCGCCATGGGCGCCCTGGCCGCCACCCTCTTCGGCCGCACCTGGTTCTTCGACTGGTCGTAACCCACCCCGTCGCGTGCCCCCGGACCGGTGCCAGATGCACCGGACGGGGTGCCTGCTCGGGCGCTGAACCTGGGCCTCGCTGGTCGGGGGTGCCTGGCGGCCTGACGCTCGGCCGCCACGTCCTCACGCAACCGGCCGCTCGGCAGGTCAGGCGGGTCGCGGGTCGGCCGTGGCCACCGACGGGTCTACTCGTCGTACCCGAACATGTTGGCGTTGGGGCGGGCCTCGGCCACCAGGCGCTGGACCACCTCGCCGAGCTGGGCGGGGTCGTCGGTGGGGTGCTGCTGGGTGGGGCCGCGGTGCCAGCCCTCGGCCACCGACAGGGCCTGGCCGGTGACGTCGAACACCCGACCGGTGACACCTGCGGACTCCGACGAGGCCAACCAGGTGGCGATGGGGGCGATCCAGCGCGGCGACATCATGGCCTTGGTCATGTCGTCGGCCTGGCCCATGCCGAGGTTCTCGGTCATGCGGGTGAGGGCGGCGGGGGCGATGGCGTTCACGGTGACGCCATAGCGCGCCAGTTCCTTGGCGGCGATCACGGTGAAGGCGGCGATGCCGGCCTTGGCGGCGCCGTAGTTGGTCTGGCCCACGTTGCCGTAGATGCCCGACGGTGAGGAGGTGTTGATGATGCGGCCGTCGACCGTGCCGCCGGCCTTCACCTTGTCTCGCCAGTAGGCGGCGGCGTGGCGGGACGGTCCGAAGGTGCCCTTGAGGTGCACCGAGATGACGGCGTCCCACTCGGCCTCGGTCATGTTGGCGAGCATGCGGTCGCGCAGGATGCCGGCGTTGTTGATGACCACGTCGAGGGTGCCGAAGGCGTCGACGGCCTGTTGCACCAGGCGGGCCGAGCCGTCCCAGGTGGAGATGTCGTCGCCGTTGACCACAGCCTCGCCGCCGGCGGCCACGATCTCGTCGACCACGTCCTGGGCGGGGCCGGTGGACCGGCCGCTGCCGTCGACCTCGCCGCCGATGTCGTTGACCACGACCTTGGCGCCGTGGTCGGCGAGCATCAGTGCGTGCTCCCGGCCGATGCCCCGACCGGCGCCGGTGACGATGCAGACCCGTCCTTCACAGATTCCCATGGCCTGCACCTTAGAGCCGGGCCGACGGGCGAGGCTCTGGGCCCGGAGCGACCCGTCCCGGGAGGTGGGTGCCCCGATTCCGGTGCCCTCGTCTGCCACGCTTGTCGCCATGCGTCGCCCGTCGCCCCGGGTGTGGTTCGCCCTGGGCTCACCCCTCCTGATCATCGTCCTGCTGCTCACCGCCTGGGCGGTCGACAGCGCCACGGCCAGCGGCAAGGTGCCCCGGAACGTGACCCTGGCGGGCCGTGACGTGGGCAAGCTGCCCGAGGACCAGTTGGCGGTGGCGGTGTCCGACATCGCCACCCACTACCTCACCACCGAGGTGGAGATCCGCACCACGGAGCGCACCTTCCAGGGGACGGGCGGCGACCTGGGCCTGCGCCT
>DAIMFV010000170.1:0-7783 GCA_036724365.1 Acidimicrobiales bacterium
CCGTAGAACACGTTGGTGTCGCGGGCCGCGATCTTGGCACGGACGCCGTCGCCGGCGGCGGCATGGCCATTGGCGGCCTGGCCTTGGATCTGGGTGTCCATCTGGGTGCGTGTCTCCGTCCGGTCAGGTGCTACCAGCGCCGCTCGAAGCGCTTGCGCAGCACGATGGCGATGGCGTTCATCAGGATCAGGAAGACCAGCAGCAGGATGATGCCCGCGGCGGTCTTGGCCTGGTAGAGCGGCTCGGGCGAATCGGCCCAGAAGAAGATCTGCACCGGCATGGCCGTCGAGGGGTCGGTGATGCCGGTGGGCGCGGCGACGATGAAGGCGAACATGCCGATCATCAGCAGCGGCGCGGTTTCGCCCAGCGCGTGCGCCATGCCGATGATGGTGCCGGTCAGGATGCCCGGCATGGCCAGCGGCACGACGTGGTGCGTGACGGTCTGCAGCTTGGAGGCGCCGACGCCCAGCGCGGCCTGGCGGATCGAGGGCGGCACCGCCTTCAGCGCGGCGCGCGTGGCGATGATGATGGTAGGCAGGATCAGCAGCGCCATGACGATGCCGCCGACCAGCGGGGCCGAGCGGGGCAACTCGAAGAAGTTCAGGAAGACCGCGAGCCCCAGCAGGCCGAAGACGATCGAGGGCACCGCGGCCAGGTTGTTGATGTTGATCTCGATGATGTCGGTCAGGCGGTTCTTCGGCGCGAACTCCTCGAGGTAGATCGCCGCCATGACGCCGATGGGGAAGGCCAGCACCAGCGTCACCAGCATGAGGTAGAGCGAGCCGATGATGGCGGCGCCGAAGCCGGCGGCCTCGGGCTCGCGGCTGTCCGCGGCGGTGAAGAAGGCCCATTCGAAGTGCACCTCGGCCCGCCCCTCCGCGGCCAGGGCGTCGACCCAGGCGAAGAGCGCGGCCGGCGTGCAGGGGGCCTCCATCTCGGCGACGATCTCCATCCCCGCCAGTGTGGCTCACGCGCCGAGGGCGTCCAGCAGCGTGGCCCGAAGCGCCACCACCCCCGGGTCGGTGACGAGCGTCGCCCCCCGGGGCCGGGGCAGGGGCACCGCCACGTCGGCCACCACACGCCCCGGACGGGCCGACAGCACCACCACCCGATCGGCCAGCAGGACGGCCTCCTCGACGTCGTGGGTCACCACCAGCACGGTCCGGTGCCCGAGGCCGGCCCCGGGCGCGACCTCCTCGGACCGGGCTCCCTCGGACTGGACCCCGTCGGACCCGAGGACCTCCTGCAACCAGGTCTGCAGGGAACGACGGGTGAGGGCATCGAGGGACCCGAAAGGCTCGTCGAGGAGCAGTACGGGGGCGTCGACCAGGACGGTCCGCAGGACGGCGAGGCGTTGGCGCATGCCGCCCGACAGCTCGCCGGGCCACGCCCGCTCGAAGCCGCCCAGCCCGAAGCGCTCCAGCAACGGACGGGCCCGGGCTTCGGCGTCGGCCCGGCCCTGCCCACCCACCTCGGCGCCGAGGGTGGCGTTGGCGAGGACCCGCCGCCAGGGCAGGAGGCCGTGGTGCTGTGGCATCCAGGCGCACGAGCCCGGACGGCCGATCACGGACCGCCCGCCCACCTCGGCGGTGCCGGCACTGGGCACGGTGAGCCCGGCCAGGACCCGCAGCAGCGTGCTCTTGCCGCAGCCGCTGGGACCCACGAGCGCCACGACCTCACCGGGCGCCACGTCCAGGTCCACCCCGTCGAGGGCGGGCGTCGAGGGTCTGCCCGCCGCGTCCGGCCACCGGTGCTCCAGGGCCCGCAGCGTCACCGCGCCCGGTCCGGCAGGCGCCGGACCGGTGGATGCCGGTCCGGTGGGAGGTTCAATCGGCATCGAGGTAGTCACCCGTCCAGGCCGTGGAGGCGTCGAACCCGTCCTCCACCAGGCCGGCCTCCACCAGGAAGGCGGTGAACCCGTCCCACACCGCCGCATCCTGGACCCCCCATGCCGCCGGGTCCTCCGCGTACCGGTCAGCGAGGAAGGTGGCGCTCCGCTCGACCAGGTCACGGTCCAGGTCCGGGGCCACCTCCAGGACGGCGTCGGCGGCGGCGGCCGGGTCGGCCATGGCGGCCTGGTACCCCCGCCGGGTGGCGGCCAGGAAGGCCCGCAGGTCGTCAGCCCGGTCGGCGGTCACGTCGTCGGACGTGGCGAGGATCGGCGTGTACCAGTCGGGGATGCAGTCGGTGTGGTCCACGAACGCGATGCGGTTGAGGTCCACCCCGTCGATCTCGGCGAGTCGGATGCCGTCCCACCCGTCGTAGACCCACACCACGTCGTACTGGCCGCGCTCCATGCCGATCCGGTAGTCGGCCTCGCCGACGTCCACGAACCGGACGCTGTCGGGGTCTCCCCCGTCGCACGCCACCAGCTTGTGCAGGAGCGCTTCCTCCAGCTGGCCGCCCCACCCGCCGTAGGTGCGGCCCGCCAGGTCCCGGGGTCGGGTGATCCCGGTCTCGGCGAGCGAGACCAGGCTGGAGGTGTTGTGGCCGATGATCGCCGCCACCGAGCGGACCGGCAGGCCCTCGGCCCGGGCCGGCACCAGCTCCTCGGCCACCGAGACGGCCACGTCGGCGCGCCCGGTGGCGAGCAGTTGCAGGCTCGACGAGTCGCCGGGCTCCACGAAGTCGACGTCGAGGCCGGCGTCCTCGTACCACCCCGAGGCGTCGGCCAGGAACATGCCGGCGTGGTTGGTGTTGGGCGTCCAGTCCAGCACCACGGTGAACGACCGCAGGTCGTCGGGGGCCGACGTGGAGGAGCCCGCGCCCCCACCCGACCCACCCTCGTCGGATCCGCAGGCGACCAGACCGGCCGCCGCCGCGCCGATGGCGACGAGGGCGAGGAGGCGCTGGATGCGCAACACGGGCCGGGGTCGGTGGTGGGGGGTGGTCACGGGGATTCCTCCGGTTGCTGGGTGGAGACGGGTGTGGATCGGATGGGTGCGGCAGGGGCGGCCGCGGAAGGAGCCGACGGGGCGGGTGTCGGCACGGCGGCGGCTGACGGGCCGGCTCCCGACGGGTGCTGCCAGGGCACCGCCAACCGGGCGGCGATCCCGATCAGCCCGAAGAGCACGGCGGTGAGCAGCCCGATCACGGCGACCGCCACGAAGATGACGTCGACGTCGTAGGACGCCTGGGCCCGCTGGATGAGGCGGCCCAGCCCCGTGGCCCGCACCGAGCCGCCGAGGTACTCGGCGATCACCGCACCGCCGATGGCGTAGGTGCCGGCGATGCGCAGGCCCGAGAAGAAGGCGGGTCGGGCCGCCGGGAGCTGCACCAGGCGGAGCACCTGGCGCCGGGAACCGCCCATGGACCGCACCAGGTCGACCAGGTCGGGGTCGGCCCCGTCGAGCCCGCCCACGGTGGCCACCAGCACCGGGAACAGCACGATCAGCGCCACCAGCACCACCTTGGGGGTGAGCCCGAACCCGAACCAGATCACCAGGAGCGGCGCCAGCACGATCATGGGGATCGTCTGGCTCACCGCCACCAGCGGGTACAGCACCTGGCGGGCCAGGCGGAACCGGGCGATCAACACCGCGAGCGCGACACCGACCAGCGCGCCGATCACCAGCCCGAGGGCCGCCTCCCCCACCGTGGTGGCCACGTGCCCGCCGAGCCGCGGGGCGATGTCGACGGCGGTACGGGCGATGCGCCCGGGCGACGGGAGCACGTAGGGCTCGACGCCCCGGGCCTGCACCCACACCTGCCACGCCCCGAGCAGGGCGGCGAGGGCCACCGCGGGCGCGACCAGATCGGCCGGCCGCCGCCGGGTGGGTCCGGCGTCGCGGTCTGGAGGGGTGGCCCGGGTGGCCATGGGGTCAGGTCCGGTACCGGTCGGTGAGGCCGACCATCGTCGGACCGGCGTCGTCGACGCCCTGGGCGAGCTTGACCACGCTGATCACGAAGTCTGCGCCCGCTACCAGGGTGGCCTCGTGGGCGGCACGCAACGCGGCCCACACCGCATCGGGTGGCCCCTCCAGCGTGGTGCCGAGCGCGCCGACCTCGTGGTGGAGGCCCGAGTCGGCCAGCACGGCGATGGCGGCGTGCACGTTGGCGTAGGGCACGGCATCGGTGCCGGCGGGACGGGGCAGGACCTGGATCTCGGCGATCACGACGTGGGCTCCTCGGGTGTGGACGGTTCGGGTGTGGACGGTTCGGGTGGGGACGGGTGGCCGGACTCGGACCGGCCGGACTCGGTTCGGGATCGATCCGGAGGCGCCGCGGGCGAGGGGTCGTAGGGCCCCGGCCGTTTCGGCATCGGCGGACCGCTGGTTCCCGGCCGGAGCACGGCCAGCACACCCGACTCCAGGTGCACGGTGGCCGGTCCGCCGCTCAGCTCGTTGCTCAGGGCCCGGGTGGTGCCGGCGGCCAGGTGGCCGTCGAGCAGCGGCCATCGGAGGCCGGTGGTGCTCACCCCGCTCGCGTCGCCGTGCACCGGGAGCAGGGAGACGTGGGTGCGGGCCGGGCCGTCCAGCTCGCAGGGCGCTCCCGGCCGCGCCACGTCCAGGCGCGCCGGACCGAAGCGGGCGGTGACGACGTGGGCGGCGAACCGCGGGCTCGTGAGCAGCAGCACGTCGCCCAACAGGTGGTCGAGGCGGCCTCCCCCGCCACCCACCACGTGGATCGACGCCACCCCGTCGAGCCGTCGGGCCACCGGGTCGAGCAGGGTGGACGCCAGGTCCAACGCCAGTTCCAGGTCGGTGGCGTCCTTGTCGGCCGGGTGGCGGTGCACGGTGGCGCCCCGGGCCCGGGCCACGGCCAGGCGGTCGGGATCGACCGAATCGAGGTCTCCCACCACGTGGGCCACGGGTGAACCGGAGTCCAGGGCCCGGTGCAGGCCCGAATCGGCGGCGATCACGACGTCGCCGGGGCCGACGCGGTCCCGAGGGTCGGCGTGCGGATCGGGGACGGCCTCGGCGTCGCCACCCACGAAGAGCACCACTCGGTTGGGGTTTGACGGAGCGTGCCCGTGCATCGCGTCCCTCCGCTGGCATTACCCAGGTCAGGTTCACGGGTCGGTGACGGTCGCCCGGAGGCGTGGCCACCCTCTCAGCCCGACTCCTCGAGCTCCCCGGCGTGTTGGTCTTTCCCGAAGGCTACCGCCGGGCCCCGCCACCCTGCGCCACCGGGTGGTTGGGCCACCGGAGGACTGGGCCAGAATGGGGCCATGCGCCGCACCATCTTCACCGAGGAACACGACATGTTCCGCGACTCCTTCCGCCAGTTCGTGGCCAAGGAGATCGCGCCGAACGTCGAGCAGTGGGAGCGCGACGGCATCGTGCCGCGCGAGCTGTTCGCGGCTGCCGGCGCGTCGGGCTTCCTCGGCACCGACGTGCCCGAGCACTACGGCGGTGGCGGTGTGGACGACTTCCGCTACAACCTCATCATCGGCGAGGAGGTGCAGCGGGCCGGGTCGGGTGGCGCCGGTCTCGGCCTCACGCTCCACAACGACGTCTGCCTGCCCTACTTCACCTCGCTGTGCACCGACGAGCAGAAGCAGCGCTGGCTTCCGGGCATCTGCTCGGGCGACCTGATCACCGCGGTGGCCATGACCGAACCGGGCATCGGCTCGGACCTGGCGTCCATGACCACCACCGCCATCCGCGACGGCGACACCTACGTCGTCAACGGGTCCAAGACGTTCATCACCAACGGGATCAACGCCGACCTCATCATCACCGCGGTCAAGACCGACCCCACCCAGAAGCACAAGGGCATGAGCCTGCTGGTCCTGGAGCGGGGCATGGAGGGCTTCGAGCGGGGCCGCAACCTGGAGAAGGTGGGGCTGCACAGCCAGGACACGGCCGAGCTGTTCTTCACCGACGTGCGCGTCCCGGCCGAGAACCTGCTCGGCGCCGAGGGCCAGGGCTTCGTGCACCTGGTGCACAACCTGCCCCAGGAGCGCCTGTCCATCGCCGCCGCCGCGGTGGCGGGAGCCGAGGCCGCACTGGGGTGGACGCTCGAGTACGTGAAGGAGCGCACCGCCTTCGGTCAGCCGGTGGGGTCGTTCCAGAACAGCCGCTTCAAGTTGGCCGAGATGCGCACCGAGATCGACCTGGCCCAGGTGTTCATCGACCGCTGCGTCGAAGCCCTCAACGTCGATGAGCTGACCGCCGAGGAGGCCGCCGAGGCCAAGTGGTGGTGCACCGAGTTGCACAAGCGGGTGGTCGACACCTGCGTGCAGCTCCACGGCGGCTACGGCTACATGCTCGAGTACCCCATCGCCCGGGCCTACGCCGACGTGCGGATCACCACGATCTACGGCGGCACCACCGAGATCATGAAGGAGATCATCGGCCGCTCGCTGGGTGTCTGAGCGGAGCGTCGGGGGCGGGGCGTGTGGGGCCGGGCGTGAGCTGGCGCACCGGCGTGACCGTGACGGGTCCGGACGGTCGCCCCTGGGTGGTCCGGCGCCGCTGGGTACCGCGGCTGGGCAACGACACGCCGTGGCAGCGGTTCCACCGCCGGTTCCGCAGCACCATGGAGCGCGGGCGGAAGCTGTCCGACGCCGGCGACGTCGCCTCGGACTTCGGATGCGGAATCGACCTCTTGGAGGGGCTCGTCGTGGCCGTGCTCCTGCTGCTCTTGCTGGTGTTCCTCCTCATGGTCGCTCTGCCGCTACTCCTCGCCCTCCTGGACCTACTGGTGCTCCTGCTCCTGGCGCTGGTCGGCGTCGCCGCCCGCGTCGTGTTCCGCCGGCCGTGGGTGGTGGAGGCCGCACACGCCGGTCCGCCCGTGGAATCGGTGTTGCGCTGGAATGTCGTGGGGTGGCGGCTCAGCGCCGAGCGGTGCCAGGAGATCGCCGCTTCGCTACAGGCCGGCATCGTGCCACCTGACGGCGAGGTGCTCGCCGGGGGCTCCGGCTGATGCTGTGCGCGCCATCGCCGACGGCGAGAGGGCCCGAGCGGCCCGTTCGGCGGAGCCTGCGGAGCCGAACCAGAGCGGAGCAGAACGAGTTCGACGAGGCCCAGCCGAGGAGCCACCCGTGAGCAGCCACCCGTGAGCAGCCACCCCGGCCAGACCAGTCGAGGACGCAAGCCGGAGATCGCGAAGGATCTCCGGAGGCGGAGCGCCGCCAGGCGCTACCGCCGGAGGAGATCCTTCGCGATGTGGGTGATCTGGATCTCGTCGGTGCCGGCGTAGATCTGCAGGACCTTGGCGTCACGGGCGAGCTGCTCCACGCGGAACTCGCTCATGTAGCCGTTGCCGCCGAGGACCTGAACGGCTTCGAGGGCGACCTCGGTGGCGGCCCGCGCCGAGTAGAGCTTCATGGCGGAGGCTTCGGCGAGGGTCATGGACTTGCCGGCTGCGGAGAGCTCGATGGTGCGGAACACCAGGTTCTCCACGTTGAGGCGGGCGACCTCCATGCGGGCGAGCTTGTCCTGGATGAGCTGGAAGTCGCCGATGGGCTGACCGAACTGCACCCGGTTCTTGGCGTACTCGACGGAGATGTCGAGGCACTCCTCGATCATCCCGAGGGCCATGGCGGCCACGCCGGAGCGCTCCATCATGAACGTGGCCTTGGCGCCCTCTCGGCCACCGGCGGGCGGGTTCTCGGTCTCGCCGATGAGGCGGTCGATGCCGACGCGCACGTCGTCGAGGAACAGCTCGCCGGTGGGCGACGAGTGCATGCCCATCTTGCGGAGCGGCTTCGACTGCACCAGACCGGGCATCCCTCGGTCGAGCACGAAGCTGAGCACCTTGCGCTGCTCGGGCGGGTTGCCTTCGTCGAGCTTGCAGATGAACACGATCGTGTCGGCGTAGGGGCCGTTGGTGATGA
>DAIMFV010000171.1:0-7761 GCA_036724365.1 Acidimicrobiales bacterium
TGCGCCCAGCCCCACGGGTAGTTGGTGTGGCTGTGGGGGCCGCCGATGTCGTCGAGTCGCTCCACCGCGGCGTCGACGTCCTCGGCGAGGAAGTTGAAGTACTTCATCTCGTGCATGACGCCGGTGTTCCCGCCCTCCTGGGAGGCACCGTTGTCAGCCATCACGACGAAGATGGTGTCGTCGAGCAGGCCGCGCTCGCGCAGGCCCTCGACCAGGCGGCCGATCTGGTCGTCGGTGTGGTCGAGGAAGGCGGCGAACGCCTCCTGCAACCGTGCCGCGAACCGGCGCTGGTTGTCGGTGAGCTCGTCCCACGCCTCCACCCCGGGGTTGCGGGGGGCCAGCCGGGTGTCGGGCGGGATGACGCTCTCGTCCACCTGGCGGCGGAACCACCGCTCGCGCACCACGTCCCAGCCTTCGTCGTAGCGGCCGCGGTACTTGGCCAGGTACTCGGGCGGCGCCTGGTGCGGGGCGTGGGTGGCGCCGAAGGGCACGTAGGCGAAGAACGGGCGGTCGGGGCGCACCGAGGTGCTGTCGGAGATCATCTTGAGGAGCTGGTCGACCAGGTCCTCGCTCACGTGGTAGCCGTCTTCGGGCCGACCGGGTGGCTCGATGTGGTGGTTGTCGCACACCAGGTCGGGGTGGAACTGGTCGGTCTCGCCCTCCAGGAACCCGTAGAAGCGGTTGAAGCCACGACCGAGGGGCCACTGGTCGAACGGGCCGGCGGCGGAGCCCTGCTCCATGGGCGCCAGGTGCCACTTGCCCACGCAGAAGGTGGCGTAGCCCTCCTGGCCGAGCACCTCGGCCACGGTGGCGGCGTGGTTCGAGATGTGGCCGAGCTGGTTGGGGAACCCGGTGCGGAAGTTGGAGAGCGTGCGCATGCCCACGGCGTGCTGGGACCGGCCGGTGAGCAGCGACGCCCGGGTGGGCGAGCAGAGGGGGGTGACGTGGAAGTTGGTGAACTGCACCCCGCCGGCCGCCAGGGCGTCGATGTTCGGGGTGTCGATGTCAGACCCGTAGCAGCCGATCTGGGAGAACCCGGTGTCGTCGAGCAGCACCACCACCACGTTCGGGGCGTCGGGCCCCGGATGCGGTGGTTCGCCGAACCACGCCTCCGAATCGGCGAGCGTCCGGCCGATGCGGCCCCCGAACGACGGGCTGGTTCCCTGCGAGCTCGACACGTGCTTCCCCTTCTCCGTGCTGCGGTGGGCTGCCCTCCCCCGACGGCAACAGGGTCGAGCGTACTCCTCACCGAATCTTTTGCAAGTCGCACTCTCACTTCTTGGCCGATCCTGGTACGGTGGGGCCATGGAGGAGCCGGTGACCGTCGACGGTCGCAGTGCCCGCCGCGAGCGGGGCCGGGCGGCCGTGATCGAGGCCGTGGTCGACCTGCTCCAGGAGGGCCACGCCCCGCCCACCACGCCGCAGGTGGTCGAGCGGGCCGGCATCTCCGAGGCCACCCTCTTCCGCTACTTCCGCAGCATCGACGACCTGCAGCTGGAGGCCACCGCCCGCTTCCTGGACCGCCATGCCCACCTCTTCGACATCCCGGCGGCCGGGCAGGGCGACCTGGAGGCGCGCATCGACCGGTTCGCCTCGTCACGCACCGCGCTGTGGGACGCCATCGGACCGATGGCGCGGCTCGGCCGGGCCCGCAGCTTCGAGCACCCGGGCCTGGCCGACCTGCTGCTCGGCGCCCGCCTCGCTCAGGCCGACCAGGTACGCCAGCAGTTCGCGCCCGAACTGGGAGCGCTGGCCCCCCAGGCCCGAGCCGACGCGGTGGCGGTGATCGTGTCGCTCACCGCCTTCGAAGCCTGGGACCTGCAACGGCGGGACCTGGGGCGCACACCGGCCCAGATCCGCCGGGCCTGGCGGACCGCACTGCGTGCCCTGCTCACCCCGCCCGCCGACCCCCGGAGGACCGAACCATGACCACCCCCGAACCCACCGCCTGGGCCCACGCCGACCTCCCCGCCTGGGAGGCCCGGGGCCGCCACGTCGAGGTGCTCGGCCACCGCGTGTTCGTGGTCGACGTCCCCGCCGCCCGGCCCGACGCCGACGATCCGCTGGTGGTCGTGCACGGCTTCCCGACCTCCGCGTTCGACTTCGCCCACCTCCTGGACCACCTCGCCACCCGGCGGCGGGTGGTGCTGGTGGACCTGCTCGGCTTCGGCCTGTCGGACAAGCCCGACCGGCCCTACACCATGGCCCTGCAGGCCGACGTGGTGGCGGCCGTGGTCGACGGGCTCGGCCTCGACCGGTTCGCCCTGCTCACCCACGACATGGGCGACACCGTCGGCGGTGAGCTGTTGGCCCGCACCCTGGAGGGCAGCTGGCCGGTCACCGTCACCCGACGGGTGGTGACGAACGGGAGCATCTACATCCAGATGGCCCAGCTCACGCCCGGTCAGCTGATGCTGCTGTCGCTGCCCGACGAGAAGGCTCCTAGCGGCGCCGGAGTCGAGCTGCTGGCCGCCAGCCTGGCCGCCCCCCTGGCCCCGGCCAACGCCCACCTCGACATGAGCGCCCACGCCGAGCTCACCTGCCACGCCGAGGGCGACGCGCTGCTCCCCCGCACCATCCGCTACATCGAGGAGCGGCGAGCCAACGAGCGCCGCTTCACCGGCGCCATCGAGGAGCACCCGGCCCCGTTGCACGTGATCTGGGGTCCCGAGGACCCGATCGCGGTGGCGGGCATGGCCGAACGGCTGGTGGCGGCCCGGCCCGACGCCACGCTCACCTGGATCGACGGTGCCGGCCACTTCCCCCAGACCGAGGCCCCCGCCGCCTGGCTGGCCGCGGTGGAGGCGGCCCTCACCTGACCGACGTCGCGTCGCCCAGCGCCGGGGTGGGGTCGGGGGTGAACCAGCCCGAGGGGGCCAGGTCGGCGCCCATGCGGGGGACGTACTGGTCGAAGTACACCCGGGCCACCAGCTCGCGGCGGCTGCGCACGCCCGCCTTCTCGAACACCGACTTCAGGTGGTCCTGCACGGTGTAGCGCGACAGGCCGAGGGCGGCGGCCATGTCCCGGGTGTCGACGCCCTGGAGCACCAGCTGGGTGACGTCGCGCTCGCGGGCCGTGAGCTGGAAGGCCGCCACCACCAGGGGCACGATCTCGGGCGGGCGGGCCTCCTCGATCGTGATGACCACCTCCCCCGAGGGCCCGTCGACGTCGGCCAGGGGCGACGCGTTGAGCACCAGCCACCGGCCGCTGGGCATGCGCACCCGGGCGCGCGGTAGGCGGTCGGAGAGGCCGGCGGCGTAGCGGCGGGCGCCCGCGACCAGGCTGTAGATGGTGCCGGAGGCGTCGGCCATGTTGTCGCCGCTGGTCAGCTCGCGCAGCAGGTCCTCGGTGCCCATGCTGGTGCGGACCAGCCGGTCGTCGGCGCCCACGATGAGCACGGCCGGCCCGAGGTCGCCCGGGGCCGCGTCGCGACCGATGAGCCGCACCAACAGCCCCGACCGCAGGCCGGTGGCCAACGGCTCCGACAAGGTGGCGAGGAAGGCCACCTCCTCGGCGCTGAACGGCTGGTCGTCGGTGCCCCGGAACAGGGCCATGCCACCCCAACCGCACCCGCCCTGCCGGGCGACGACGCGCACCTCGTCGCGGTAGCCGTAGTAGGGCTCGATCACCGTGCGCAGGCGCGACGACGCCGCCACGTCGCCCCGGTTCTCCAGGTCGACCCCGTAGGCGGCCTGGGGCCGGTCGAACAGCGCCGTGAAGGAGTCGGGGCACTGCTCGCCGAACTCGTGGAGGCTCCACTCGACGTCGTGCTCGTCTCGTCCGTAGAGGTCGCCGAACTTGTAGGTGCTGGTGAGCAGGTGGGTGGCGGGGTCGACGGTGGCCATGCAGGCGGCCACGTGGGGCACGGCCCGCTGGAGCGAAGCGTCGACCTCCTCGAGGAACGTGGCCATGTGCAGGCCGGCCCGGGCGAGCACGTCGATGTCGCTGCGCACCCGGTCGAGGGTGAGGGAGCTGGCCATGGGCACCATTCTCCCGATCGACGGGGACGATCGCCATCCCAACATTGTGGGGGGCACCTCGATCCCCGATCGCGGGGCGGAAGTTCCCGCGGCCGTGGGATGGTGCCCGGCGGCGAGCGGCCGCACCGTGTCCCCCATGACACAGCCAACCCCCACCCCCGATCCCGACCGTCCCCGCCACCTGCCGGTGGAGATCGCCCCGGAGACCTGGGTCATCCAGGACACCCTGGGCGAAGGCACCGCGCCGCAGACCGTCCACATGAACTCGATGGTGATCCGCGGCGCCGAGCCGATCGTGGTCGACACCGGCATGCCCACCAACCGCGACCGGTTCCTCGAGGACCTGTTCGGCATCGTGGAGCCCGAAGACGTCCGCTGGGTGTTCCTCAGCCACGACGACATCGACCACTACGGCAACGTCGACGCGGTGATGGACGCCTGCCCGAACGCCGTCCTGCTCACCAACTGGTTCACCACCGAACGGCTCCACGGCGAGCTGCAGGTGCCGCCCACCCGCTGGCGCTGGCTGGACGACGGCGATCAGCTCGACCTCGGCGACCGCACCGTCACCGCCCTGCGGCCTCCGCTGTTCGACTCGCCCACGACCCGGGGGCTCTTCGACGCCCGCACGGGCGTGTACTGGGCCTCGGACTGCTACGCCACGCCGGTGGCGTCGGGCACCGCCTTCGTGGAGGAGCTGGACCCCGAGGCGTGGGCCGGCGGCCTCACCACCTTCGCCCTCTGGAACAGCCCCTGGGTGAACCTGGTGGACCAGGCCGCCTTCGCCGCCTCGTGCCGGCGCATCGAGGACCTGCCCCTCCACGCCATCGCCGGCACCCACGGCCCCACCATCGAGGCCAGCAACCTCATGCAGGCCCACGAGCTGCTGCGGGCCGTGCCCACCGCCGTGGCCCCGCCCCAGCCCGACCAGGCCGTGCTCGACCAGATGCTGGCCGCCATGGGCGCAGCCGTCCCCGCCGCCTGACCACCATCCTGCGTGACTATTGTCACACCTGCAGCACCACTGACCCAACCAGACAGAGAGAAGACAGGAACCCGTGAACCACACCACCACCCGCGCTCGTCGACTCGGTGCCGTCCTCGCCACCGCCGCCGTCCTGTTCGCCCCCGCCTGTGGGAGCGACGACGACGAGACCACCACCGCCACCACCGAGGCCCCGGCCACCAGCGCCCCGACCCCCGACGCCCCCGCCGAACCGGCGGACGACGACCACACGCTCCACGTGACGGCCGTGGACTTCGCCTTCGAGGACCTGCCGTCGGAGATCCCGGCCGGTACCCGGATCACCCTCGGCAACGACGCGCCGTCCGAGATGCACGAGCTGGTGGCGATCCGCCTGCCCGACGAGGAGACCCGTTCGGCCACCGAGCTGATGGCGCTCCCCGAGGCGGAGCTGGGGGCCCTCATGGGCGGGGCCGAACCTGCCACCGTGCTGTTGGCCGAGCCGGGTGGCGAGCAGATCCCGGCGGTGGGCGACGGCACCCTCACCGAGCCGGGCCGCTACCTCATCCTGTGCGCCATCCCCACCGGCGTGGACCCGGCGGTCTACCTGCAGGCCGCCGCCGAGTCTGCCGGTGGTCCGCCCGAGGTGGAGGGGGGCCCGCCCCACTTCGTCAACGGCATGTTCGCCGAGGTCACCGTGGTCGAGGCGTAGCCGAGGAGGCGTCGTCCGGCGGGACCACCGCCGTGTCGGATTCCCGCCAGTCATCTCGGCGGCGACCCGCCACACTGGACCCGTGCACGCCGACGTCGACCGCTGCTACCGGGCCGTGCAGGCCCGCGACGCCCGCTTCGACGGCTGGTTCGTGACGGCGGTCCGCACCACCGGCATCTACTGCCGCCCCAGTTGCCCGGCCCGGACCCCCCGGCCGGGCAACGTGGCGTTCTACCCCACCGCCGCCGCGGCCCAGGGCGCCGGGTTCCGGGCGTGCAAGCGGTGCCGGCCCGACGCCTCGCCCGGGTCTCCGGAGTGGAACGTGCGCCACGACCTGGTGGGCCGGGCCATGCGCCTGATCGCCGACGGCGTGGTGGACCGAGAGGGCGTGGGCGGTCTGGCCGGGCGGCTCGGCTACAGCACCCGCCAGCTCGAACGCCTCCTCAACGCCGAGGTGGGAGCAGGGCCCCTGGCCCTGGCCCGGGCGCAACGGGCCCAGACGGCCCGGGTGCTGATCGAGACCACGGCGCTGCCGTTCGGCGAGGTGGCCTTCGGCGCCGGGTTCTCCAGCATCCGCCAGTTCAACGACACCGTCCGATCGGTGTTCGCGGCGCCGCCCTCGGAGCTGCGCCGGCGGGCGGCCCGGCCCGGCGCCGGCCCGGCGGCGGGCACCATCTCGATCCGGCTCCCGTTCCGCCGACCGTTCGACCCCACCGAGGTCGTCGACCACCTGGCGGCCAACGCCATCACGGGGTGCGAGGAGGTGCGCGACGGCGCGTTCCGACGGACCCTCCGCCTGCCGGGCGGGGCCGGGATCGCCGCCCTCCGCCCCGAGGGCGACCACGTGGCCCTGCGCCTGCACCTGCACGACGGGCGCGACCTGGCCACGGCCATCGCCCGCTGCCGGCGCCTGCTCGACCTCGACGCCGACCCCGAGGCGGTCGACGCCGCCCTGGCCACCGACCCCCAGCTGCGCCCACTCGTGGGGACCGCCCCCGGGCAGCGCCTGCCCCGCACGGTCGACGAGCACGAGCTGGCCATCCGGGTGGTGCTGGGCCAGCAGGTGTCGCTGGCTGCCGCCGCCACCCACGGCCGGCGCCTGGCCGAGGTCCACGGCGACCCGGTCCACGACCCCGAGGGCGGGCTGACCCACGTCTTCCCCAGTGCCGCCACGCTGGCCACCGTCGACCCCGACACCCTCGCCCTGCCCCGAGCCCGCCGCACCGCCGTCTCCCGCCTGGCCGCGGCGCTGGCCGACGGCACCGTGACCCTGGATCCCGGCACCGACTGGAACCGGGCCCGGGCCCAGCTGGCGGCGATCGAGGGCATCGGACCGTGGACCTGCGAACTGATCGCGCTGCGCGGCCTCGGCGACCCCGACGCCTTCCCCGTGACCGACCTGGGGGTGCGCCAGGGCGCAGCCGCCGCCGGCCTGCCCACCACCCCCGCCCCCCTCACCACCCGCGCCGAGGCCTGGCGCCCGTGGCGCTCCTACGCCGTGGCCCACCTCTGGAGGCACCGACCATGATCCCCGACGACATGATCCCCGACGACATGATCCCGAACGACCTGACCAGTTCCGACCCGAACACGACCGAGCCCATCCGGTTCCGGGTGGTCGACAGCCCGGTCGGTCCCCTCACCATCGCCGGGCGCAACGGGCGGGTCAGCCACCTCCGCATGGACGACCAGCGCCACCCCCCGGGCGACCGGGAGGCGTGGGAGCACGACCCCCACGGGTTCGCCGACGTGGCCGAGCAACTCGCGGCGTACTTCGCCGGCGACCTCACCGAGTTCACGGTGGCGCTCGACGTGACCGGCACCGACTTCCAGCGGCGGGTGTGGGCGACGCTCCGCCAGATCCCGTACGGCGAGACGTGGAGCTACGGCGAGCTGGCCCGCCACCTCGGGAACCCGGGCGCGTCACGGGCCGTGGGCCTGGCCAACGGCCGGAACCCGGTGGGGATCATCGTGCCGTGCCACCGGGTGGTGGGTGCCGACGGGTCGCTCACCGGGTACGCCGGCGGCGTGGACCGCAAGCGGCTCCTGTTGGAGCTCGAGCAGCGCCGCTCTCGACTGCCGCTGGGCTGACCGCTACTGGTTC
>DAIMFV010000172.1:0-4006 GCA_036724365.1 Acidimicrobiales bacterium
TCCGGCCGCGGTGCAGGTGGACCTTCTCGGTGGCGGGGCGGCAGTCGAGGATCGAGGCGATGTCGGCCACGGGCCGGTCTTCCAGGTAGTGCAGGGCCAGGCAGGCCAGCTGGCGCTCCGGCAGGGAGCGCATCGCCGCCCAGAACGCGGGATCACCCACGTGGTCGGCGGCGGCGTCGCCGGTACGGTCGGTGCTGGCGGCGTCGGAGCCGGCCCCGTCCCGGCCGGACCATCGTTCGAGGCCCCGCTGCTCCACGTTGCGGTGGCGGTGGTAGGAGGCCGACCGGTTGATCACGGCCCGTCGCACCCAGGCGCCGGGGCGCTCCAGTCGGCCCACCTCGGCCCCCCGGGGGTAGGCGTCGGCGAAAGCGTCCTGGGCCAGCTCCCCGGCCTGGGGCCACGAGCCGGTGAGCGACCAGCCCAGGGCCACGATCGCGGACCACTCGGCCCGGTAGAGCTCGTCGAAGGCGACCGGGAGCCCGGCACCCCGGGCCTCGCCCGGGCCGGGCCCGTCCGTGTCGCTGGGTGCTGGTCCGGGGACCGCACGCAGGCGGCGTCGGGATCTGGTTGCCACCGCCGGGACCTCCGCTCGCAGTTCGTTCGCCATGCCGCCCACTCGCCGTGGGCCCCTGTGAGGTTTACCGGTTGCCAGCGGTCCTGGTCACGGATCGGGTTGCCAGGCGACCCGTTCGGTCACCAGAACCACGAGCGCCGGATCAGGTCGGGCCGGATCAGGCCGGGTCGGGGTCGTCGAAGGCCGTCATCTGGGGTTGGAGCACCGCGTCGGCCAGCAGCTCCAGGTAGCGGTCCCGGGGCACGTCGACCGCCCCCAACGACACGAGGTGGTCGGTGGTCCACTGCACGTCGAGCAACGTGGCCCCACCGGCCCTCAGCCGCTCCACCAACCCCACCAGGGCCACCTTGGATGCATCGGTGCGGTGGCTGAACATCGACTCGCCGGCGAACAGGCCGCCCACCGCCACCCCGTACAGGCCTCCCACCAGGTCGCCCTCGGGGGTCCACGCCTCCACCGAGTGGACCCACCCCAGCTCGTGGAGGCGGGTGTAGGCCTGCACCACCTCGTCGTCGATCCAGCCGTGCTCCCGACGCGGGTCGCCACAGGCTCGGATCACCCGATCGAACGCGGTGTCCACGCGCACCTCGTAGCGGGCGCACGATCGTCGCAGCGACCGGCTCACCCGCAGCCCATCCAGGGGGATGACGCCCCGCGGGTCGGGCGACCACCAGCCCACCGAGCGCCGCCGGAACGGCATGGGGAACAGGCCGGCCCGGTAGGCGGCCAGCACCGTGCCCGGCGCCAGGTCCGCCCCCACGGCCACCAGACCCGACGGGTCGGACCCCTGGCGGGGGTCGGGTAGCTCCCACTCGCTGGGAGCGGGCTCGGTCGGAGCTCCCACCGTGGTGCCTGTCCGCGTCAGGTCGGTGGGCCGACGATGGGTTGGCGGGTCCGTCGGACCACCTCGAAGGCCAGCGCCGCGAACAAGACCACGGAGGCGGCTGCGCTCAGGTGGACGAGCGGAACGGGCCAGGGGTTCCACGCCGCGACCACGCGGTAGGACGTGGCCAGCGAGTCGCCGGCGGTCCCCCACGACCGGTCGAGAGCGAGTCGGATGCTCTGGGTCTGCAGCATCAGGGCAACGCCGAGCACCACGGCGCCGGCCCAGCGACCGAACAGGCGCATCGCCCCCACCGCGGTGCCCACGGCCAGGGGGATGACGGCACCGAAGAGGTAGCGGCCCTGGACGAAGTTCCGGAGAGCCGCGGTCTTGGTGTACAGGTCCCATCCCACGAGCCCGACGAACGCCACCAGCATTGGGATGACGGTGAGTAACGCCGCTAGTTCGAGGCGACCGATCCCGGTGGAGGACCCGACCCGTCGGGGTCGGCCGAGCAGGGCGCTGGCCACCGTGGTGCCGGCCAGGATGGTGCCCAGGAGCGTGGCGGCAGTGCCGATCTGGATCTCGTAGTAGCCGAAGTAGCCCCAGAAGCCCTTGGTGAGGTGCACCGGGAAGTGCGCGAGCCAGGCGACGAGGTCGGGCGAGAAGGTGTCGGGGGCCGTGGTGGCGGCGTGCAGGGAGGGAGACGGCGTGCCGTGCACCAGCAGGTTGCGGAGGGAGAACCACGAGCCCACGGCCACCATGGTGCCCACGGCGATCAGCGCCGATCGTGTTGCGGCGCGCAGGTGGTCGCGGTGTCGGAGGACGGGCGTCGCATAACAGGCGACGATCCAGAACGGGAGCACCACGCCGAGCCCCTTGCTGAGCATGGCCAACCCGGCCAGGGCGCCGGCGGCGACCGCGGTCCGGGCCCGATGGTCGCCCCGGAGCACCGATGCCAGCACGAGGGCCAGTGCCGAGCACAACGCGACGAACAGGTTGTCGTTGTTGATCGAGGCGCCGACGTGAGCCAACTGGGGGATGGCCAGGGGGAACAGGGCCGCCGTGGTCGCGACCGGGTCAGGGGCTCCCAGTCGTCGGGCGGTGGCCCAGGCCAGAACGGGCATCGGCGCCAGGAGCAGCACGTTGAGGAACCGGAGCAGGTGCACCTCGTGGTCCATGGAGAGGGGACCGCCGTGGACGACCCGCATCGCTCGGAGGCCCATCGAACTGGACCAGTAGTACAGGGGCGGGTGCTGGGGGATCTGGTTGGGCCAGTTGTCGGCGGATTCGTCGCCGCCGAGCTCGTCGAACCGGGCCGAGAAGTCGACGTCCTCGGCGCTGGTCAGGGTTCGCTCTCCAGCCTCGGACGTCCCGGTCGCCGCGTCGTACTGGATGACCATGGAATGGGTGAGGAAGAGCGAGAAGGCGGCGGGGCCGACGATCCGCTCGTCGTACTCGGGATAGTCGGCCCCGGTGGCCAGGTGGAAGACCACATCGGCGTGGGCCATCTCGTCGGGGGGTCCGAAGACCGGGTTGAGGAAGGACCAGAAGCCGAGCAGGACGGCGAACGTGGCGCTGGCCAGCACCACCACGCGAGGAATCCGCCGCAAGCGCCTGAACATAGGCGGGGCACCCTATCGGTCAGAAGGTCGTCCGGCCGGGCCTGCGATGTCCGCCAACGGTTGCCGGGACCTCGACGAGGCCGACCACCGGGCGGCCCAGCCGGTCAGCCGGTCGACGGGCTACTTCTTGGTGTAGTCGTAGAACCCGAGGCCGGACTTGCGGCCCAGCTGGCCGGCGGTGACCATGCGGCGCAGGGCTGGCACGGCGGCGTAGTTGGGGTCGCGGAACTCGTCGTAGAGGGCGTCGAGGATCGACAGCGACGTGTCGAGGCCCACCAGGTCGAGCAGGGCGAGCGGACCCATGGGGAAGTTGCAGCCGCCCTTCATGGCGGTGTCGATGTCGTCACGGCTGGCGGTGCCGTTCTCCAGCATGCGCACGGCGTTGTTCAGGTACGGGAACAGCAGGGCGTTCACGATGAAGCCGGCGCGGTCCTGTACCTCCACCGGGTCCTTGCCGCAGGTGCGGGCGAACGCGGTGACCTCGGCGACGGTCTCGTCGGAGGCGGTGAGCGGGCGGATGATCTCCACCAGCGACATCATCGGGGCCGGGTTGAAGAAGTGGACGCCCACCACCTTGTCGGGGCGCTCGGTCACCACGGCCATGTTCACCACCGACAGCGTGGAGGTGTTGGTGGCCAGGATGGCGCTCTCCTTCACCACGCCGTCGAGCTCCGTGAACAGCTCGGTCTTCACGGCCAGGTCCTCGACCACCGACTCGATGATCAGGTCGCAGTCGGCCAGGGCGCCGATGTGGGCGGTGGCGGTGACGCGCCCGAGGGTGGCGGCCTTGTCGTCCTCGGAGAGCTTGCCCCGCTCCACCTGCTTGGTGAGCGACTTCTCCAGCGACGCCAGCATGGCGTCGGCCGTCTCCTGCTTGCGCGATCGCAGCACCACGGTGTGGCCGGTCTTGGCCGCCACCTCGGCGATGCCGGACCCCATGATCCCCGAACCCAGAATGCCAACGCTCTTGATCGTCATGGCGGG
>DAIMFV010000172.1:4016-7693 GCA_036724365.1 Acidimicrobiales bacterium
CCGACCGGCCGTGTCGACCGCCCAACCGGCGGGACAGGGCCCGAGGGGGCCGCGGGTAGGGTCGACCCCATGTCCGGCACGTTGGCACTGGTTGGAGGGGGCGAGTTCACCGAGGGGTGCACCTTCGACGCGGGCCTGCTCGAGGTGTCTGGTGCGTCGGAGGTGCTGGTGCTCCCCACCGGTGCTGCCTACGAGCACCCACACCGGTCGGTGGAGCAGGCCGTGTCGTGGTTCGACCGCCTGGGCGTGGCGGCGCGGGGTCTCGACGTGCTCGGGCGTCCCGACGCTCTCGACCCCGCCAACGTCGAGGCCGTGGCCGCCTCCCGCTTCACCTACCTGGTGGGTGGCTCGCCCATGCACCTCCGCTCGGTGCTCAAGGACTCCCCGGTGTGGGAGGCCCTGGCCGCCGCCTGGCGCCAGGGCGGCGTGCTGGCCGGCTCGTCGGCCGGGGCCATGGTCCTGTGTGACCCCATGGTCGACCCCCGGGGTGGCGCCTTCACGCTCGGCCTCGGTCTGCTGTCTGGCCTCGCCGTGATCCCCGCCCACGACAACTGGTCCGAGGACGCCGCCCACCGCACCCTTCGCATGAGCCCACCCGGGTTGGTGCTCGCCGGCATCGACGAGCGCACCGCACTGATCCGGGCCGGCGACGGCACCTGGCGGGCCGAAGGCGCCGGCCAGGTGGTGGTCTTCCAGGGCGGCAAGTCCCCCGACCTCACCGCCCTCCCCGCCTGATCCACCGAAACGGCGTACGTGGGGTCCGGGGGGTGGACCGGAGGTACGCCAGATCGTGGTTGGTTGGTTGGGCGGGTCAGGACTCGGTGATGGTGACCGAGTCGATGCTGACGCTGGATGACGGCACCCCGGTGCCGTCATCCAGCTCGGCGATGGCCTGCAGCACGTCGAGGCCCTCGGTGGTGCGGCCGAACACCACGTAGGTGCCGGCGCCGGACCCGAGCGACTCGGGGTCGCCCAGGTAGCGGCCGCCCTCGTTGGCCAGCAGGAAGAACTGGGCGCTGCCGCTGTCGGGCGCTGCGGTGCGGGCCATCGCCAGGGTGCCGGGGGCGTAGTCGTCGGCCGAGAACGGCAGGGCCTCGTCGGGGATCGTGTAGCCGGGGCCCGGGTCGGTGTTCGACTGGGTGTGGGGGGAGCCGCCCTGGATGATGCCGCTCGCCGCCTCGGTGCGGAACAGGTCGGTGCCGTCGAAGTACCCGAAGCGGGCCAGCACCACGAAGTTGTTGGTGGTGAGCGGCGTGCGCTCGGTGTCGAGCTCCACCGTGAACTCGCCCAGGGTGGTGGCGAAGGTGGCCATGTAGCTGCGGGCCGGATCGATGCACAGCTGCGGGGCGATGGTGAAGTCGATCACCGGCTCGTCGACCCCCTCGACCGGCGGGCACTCGCCGTCGCCGTAGGCCGGGTCCCCGGTCTCGTCGCCGTCTGGGTCGGCGGGCGACGACGCCCCGGTGGTGGTGGCGGTGGTGTCGGTGGTGTCGGGTCGGTTGCCGGCCGCGTCGTCGGTGTCGGTGTCGGCCCCGCATGCGGTGAGGGAGAGCAGCACGGCCACGATCACGATGCCGACGCCGAAGAGCACGACGTTGCGGATGGCCTTGATGCGACGGGCCTTGGCCTCGGCGGCCTCCTGTTCGGCGATCTTCGCCGCCCGGTTGGCCTTCTTCCGCTCGCGCTTGTCGGTTCCCATGGGGTCGAAACCCTACAAGGGGCGGCCTCGGCGGCACAGGTCGGCAGGGCTTCGCACGCCGGGCGTGGCGGTGCGCGACAGGGTCGTCGGGGGGCGCGGGTCGGTGCCCAGCACGACACGCTCCGTGGCGCGCCCTTGTCGATCCGTGCGGAACGGGCACAATGGGGGGGTGAGCACCGCCGAGCCCGTCGAAGAACCGGTCGTGCCGTCCACCGTGGCGGCCGCGGCCGACGACGACGGATTCACCCGGGCCGTGGGTCAGCGCCTCCGGGCGATCCGCCAGGCCCAGGGCCTGTCGCTGGCCGAGGTCGAGGTGCGCTCGCAGGGCCGGTGGAGCGCGTCGGCCGTCGGCGCGTACGAGCGGGGCTTCCGCACGCTGTCGCTACCCCGCCTCCGCTCGCTCGCCGACTTCTACAAGGTGCCGGTCGGGGTGCTGCTCGGCGAACCCGCCCCGCTGGCCGAGTCGGGCGAGCGCCACAAGATCGTGCTGGACCTGGAGGCCCTGAGCCGCATCGATCCGGCGGCGCCGATCCGGCGGTTCGTGCACTCGATCATCGACGCCCGCGGCGACTTCAACGGCAAGGTGCTGTCGCTGCGCCACGACGATCTCAAGGCCCTCTGCACCCTGGTGGGCGGCGACATCCCCACCGGCGTGGCCCAGCTCCGCTCCTGGGGCGTGATGGTCGACGGCCCCGAGGTCCCCGGCGACCCCCTCCGCCTGATCTGACCCGTCGCGCACGGTGCGGATACCGTGCCCAGCCGTGGGTGTGGTCGTCCAGAAGTTCGGTGGTACCTCGGTGGCCGACCCGGAGCGGATCCGGGAGGTGGCCGACCACGTGGCGCGCACGGTCAAGCGCGGCGACCAGGTGGTGGTGGTGGTCTCGGCCATGGGCAAGGAGACCGATGAGCTGCTGCACCTGGCCAGCCAGGTGTCGCGCACCCGGCCCGGCCGGGAGATGGACATGTTGATCACCGCCGGTGAGCGCAAGGCCACGGCCCTGCTGTGCATGGCGCTCCACGACCTGGGCGTGCCGGCCGACTCCTTCACCGGGAGCCAGGCCGGCTTCCTCACCGACACCAACCACATGAACGCCAAGATCCTCGAGGTGCGGGCCGACCGCATCCGGGCCGCGGTCGACGCCGGCCGGGTGCCGGTGGTGGGCGGCGCCCAGGGCGTGTCCACCGAGAACGACGTCACCTTCCTGGGCCGGGGCGGCAGCGACACCACCGCGGTGGCGCTGGCCGAGGCGCTCGGCGGGGTGTGCGAGCTCTACACCGACGTGTCGGGGGTGTTCACCACCGACCCGCGCGTGGTGCCCGTGGCCCGTCGCATGACCCGCATCTCCTTCGACGAGATGCTCGAGATGTGCGCCGCCGGCTGCCCCAAGCCGGCCATGCGGGCGGTGGAGTTCGCCCGTACCCACGGCGTGCGCCTCCACGTGCGCTCGGCGTTCACGTGGGAGCCGGGGACCTGGATCACCGAGGAGGAGTCCGAGATGGAAGACGCGATCGTGTCGGGGGTGGTCGGCGACGACTCCGAGGCCAAGATCACCATCACCAACGTGCCCGACCAACCAGGTGTGGCCGCCAAGGTGTTCCGCGCCCTGGCGTCGGCCGACGTGAACGTGGACATGATCGTGCAGAACGTGTCCGAGCAGGGCCACACCGACATCTCCTTCACCCTCCCGGCCGACGAACTGGGCCACGTGCTCCCGCTCACCGAACAGGTGGCCAACGAGATCGGGGCCGACCGGGTGCTGTCCGACGCCTCCATCGCCAAGGTGTCGCTGGTGGGCGCGGGCATGAAGACCAACCCGGGCGTGGCCGCCACCGTCTTCGAGACGCTCGCCGCCAACGGCATCAACATCGAGATGATCTCCACCTCGGCCATCCGCATCTCGGTGGTGGTGGCCGGCGACCAGTGCGATCAGGCCGTCACGGTCCTGCACTCCGCCTTCGGCCTCGACGCCGCCTGATC
>DAIMFV010000173.1:0-7676 GCA_036724365.1 Acidimicrobiales bacterium
CGGGGATGATCTGGTCGACGCCCTTGGTGACCGAGTAGCTGTCCCAGTAGGGGCCGCCGCAGTTGGCGCACGAACCCATGGAGATCACGTACTTGGGGTCGGGCATCTGGTCGTAGAGGCGGCGGATGGCCGGCACGATCTTGTCGGTGACGGTGCCCGAGATGCAGACCAGGTCGGCCTGGCGGGGGCTCGCCGGCAGTGGGATCACACCGAGGCGCATGACGTCGTAGCGGGGCGAACCGAGGGCGGCACCCATCTCGATGGCACAGCACGCCAGGCCCCACTGGAAGATCCAGATGGAGTACTTGCGAGACGTGTTGAGCAGCGACGTCAGCGGCTTGGGGAGCTTGCCGCTCTCTACGAGACCCATGTCAACAGCTTCCGGACAGGTGGGGAACGGGGCAGGTCACAGCCACTGGAGGACCTTCTTGCGCCAGGCGTACAGCAGGCCGAGGGCCAGCACCACGATGAACACGATCATCTCGATGGCACCGAACCACCCGTAGGCCTCGACCTGGATGGCCCACGGGAAGATGAACACGGCCTCCACGTCGAACAGCACGAAGAGGAGGGCGAACACGTAGTAGCGGACCGGGCTCTGGTCCCAGCCACTGCCCACCGGATCGACGCCGCTCTCGTAGCTCAGGTACTTGTCGCGCTGGGGGCGGACGGGCCGGATGAGCTTGCCGATGGCCAAAACGCCGGCCAGCAGGCCGGCGGCGACCGCCGCGAAGATGGCGACCGTGAGGTAGTCGCGAAGGAACTCCGACACGGTGTCGAACCTTA
This sequence comes from Acidimicrobiales bacterium, assembly GCA_036724365.1. GTDB lineage: Bacteria > Actinomycetota > Acidimicrobiia > Acidimicrobiales > Iamiaceae > Aquihabitans. The sequence goes on from DAIMFV010000173.1 coordinate 787, forward strand.
GTGATGCCGCTCACGAGCGGCCAAAGGCGCCGGTACCCGCCGTCTGCCCGCCTACGGTCTGGCCCCGGACCCGGGTGCGGCACGCCGCCGAAGGGCTCCGGGGCGCCGACGGAGCAGTCGTGGGTCGCCCGACCACCCAGAGCCGACCGACCACACCCAGGGGGCCCACGCCCGTGGCGACAACCCCGACGAGCGAGCGCCGACGCTGGTGGGCCGTGTTCGGTCTGGTGGCGGCGGCCGGCCTGGCGTGGGCGCTCGCCACCCCCCTGTTCACCGGCCCCGACGAGGTCTCCCAGGCCCGCCGGGCCGCGGCGGTGGCGCGCGGGCAGTTCACCGGGCGCCAGGACCAGCCCGACCCCGCGTTGCTGCTCACCGTGGAGGTGCCCGGGCTGTACGGGCAACCGGCCGAGGAGCAGTGGCTCTGCCACCTGGGTCCGCTGGTCACCGGGGCGCCGCAGGAGGCGATGGCGCTGCCCACCCCGCCCTGCCCCGACCTGCGGGCGGCTCCGCCCGGCATCGTGACCGCCGAGACCGTCCAGTACCGGGGCCAACCGTTCTTCTACGCCCTGGTCGGCGCGCCCACCCTCGTGGACCGGGGGCTCACGGGGGCGTACGCCATGCGGGCGGTGGGGGTGCTGCTCACCGCCGCGCTCGTGGCCTCGGCGGCCGCCACCCTGGCGGGCACCGGCCGCCCGGCCCTGGCCGGGCTCGGCCTGCTCGGCTGCCTCACCCCCGGCGTGGTGTACCTGGCCGGGTCCACCAACCCGAGCGCGGTGGAGATCGCCGCCGCGCTCAGCGCGTGGGCCGCGGTGGCGGCCCTGGCCGCCATCGATCCGAGCCGCGCGACGGGTGCAGGCGGCGCGCCGGTTCCGGCACCGGGTCCGGTCGACCTCGACCGACTGGTCCGCCGACTCGGGCCGGCGCTCGTGGTGCTGACGCTGTGCCGTGGGCTCGGTCCGGCGTTCGCGGCGGCGGTCGTGGTGGTGGGTGCCCTGGCCGCGGGGTGGACGCGCTCCCGGGCGTTGCTGCGTCGCTCCGACCTGCGCTGGTGGGCCGGAGCGGTGGTGGCCGCCACCGTGGCGTCGGGTGCCTGGTTGGCCCACATCGGCCGCACCTTCCCCCTCCCGGACCGCCCCGGCTCGGGCTGGGCCGACGCGTTCGGTTGGCTGCCCTGGTACCTGCGCCAGTCCGTGGGGGGGTTCGGCACCAACGACAGCGCGGTGAGTCCGGCCGCCACCGCGCTGTGGTGCCTGGTGGTGCTGGCGGTCACCGCTGTGGGCGTCACCCCCCCCCGGCGGGCCCGCCGCCCCCGCACCGCTTCCCTGGCCGTGGCCACCCTGGTGGGGGGCCTGGCCCTCAACATCACCGCCGAGGGGCTCAGCCTCCCGCCCATCGGCTTCTTCTGGCAGGGCCGCTACGCCCTGCCCCTGCTGGTGGGCGGGGTGGTGCTCGCCACCGTCACCGTGCCGGACGCGGGCCTCGATGCCCAGCCGGGGTCGCCGCGGTGGCGGATGGCACGCGGCCCCTGGGTGCCGGCCGCGGCGGTGCTCATCGTGGTGCACGCACAGGGGTTCACCACGGTGGCCCGCCACCACGGCTCCCCCACCGGTGCGGCGGCCTGGGCCTGGGTGGCGACCTACGCCGCGCTGATCACCGCCCTCGCCGTCACCCTGGGTCGGCGCCCCCCGTCCCGACCAGCGCGCCCACCCACGTCACCAGGCCACACCTCACCCCCGGTGGGTGATCCACCGTCGTCGGACGACCGGTAGGTTCGGGTCGTGACGACTCCCGCCCGCCGACACCGGAGCCGCAGCGCCCTGGCGGTGCTCCTGGGCGTGATCGCCGTGGTCGCCGTGCTCGCCAGCGTGCTCGGCACCTGGGCCCGGTCGTCCATCTACGACAGCGATGCCGTGGCCCGCGCCGTGGACAACGCCCTGCGGGACCCCGAGGTGATCGACGCGCTCGCCACCCACCTCACCGACCAGCTGATGGAAGCGATCGAGGTGGAGCGCCGGGTGGCCGACCGCCTCCCCGAGGACCAGGCGGTCCTGGCCCCACTGCTGACCGGGGGCGTGCGTGGCCTCGTCCACGACGGCCTCGTGGCCCTCCTCGGTCGCGACGGCATCCGACAGGTGGTGGTGGCGGCGGCGCGAGAGGGGCACGAACAGCTCGTCCGGGTGCTCGACACCGGCCAGCTCACCACCGCGTTCCAGACTGCAGACGGCACCGTCAGCGTGAACCTGCTGCCGTTGATGGGCCGGGGGTTCGAGCTGGTCCAAAGCACCGGCCTCCTCGCCGACGTCGAGATGCCCGAGCTCGAGCGCCGTGGCGATCCTGCCGAGCAGATCGCCTCACTGGAGGACGCCCTCGATCGCCAACTGCCCGACGACTTCGGCCAACTGGTGGTCTACGAGGGCGAGGCGGTGGCCAAGGCCGAGACCGCGGTGGCCCGGGCCCAGCAGGCGATGACGTTCTTCAAGCGGTCGCTCCTGGTGGTGTACGTGGTGGCCGTCGGGGCGGCGGTGGGCAGCGTGTTCCTGGCCCGGCGCCGCACCCGTGCCCTCGGGTACCTGTCGCTCGGGGTGGTGGCGGCGATGGTCCTGGGCCGGGCCGTCATCCGACTGGCGATCGATGCCGCGCCGGGGGTGGCGCTGAACCCCGGCGCCCGGGCCGCCATCGCCCGGGTGGTCACCACCCTCGCCGACGGCCTGCTCACCGCGGTCACGGTGGCGCTGCTCCTGGCGCTGGGCGCGGCCGTGCTGTCCCTGCTCGCCGAGCGGGAGGGGTCGCTGCGCACCGCCCTGCGCCGCCAGCGCGAGCTGGTCACCGTCGGCGCCGGTGGGCTCGTGGTGGCCGTGCTGTGGCTCGCCGGCATGTCGACGGGTGCGCTCGTGGTGGCCGCCGTCGCCGCCGCCGCGGTGGTGGCCGCCGCCCCGCTGCCCGAGCGAGCAGCGGCCAGCACCGGTTCCGGTTCCGCCTGACCCCCCTCCCGACCACGGCGCCGGTGCCGGGGATGGTCAGCACGGGGTCGTCAGGACGGGGTCGTCAGGACGGGGGGTCGAGGGCACGGAGGCCCAGGGTCACCGCCATCGCCGCGTGCCACAGGGCGTGGGGCTGCAGCCTGCTGTCGGGTCGACACCACGGCCCCCCGGACCGGCCGAGGACGTGGCCCATGGCGCCCGCCCCGGCCACCACCCCCGCCACCCGGTGCCGCCACCGCCCGGCCGTGGTGGACGGCAGCCCGGCGATGCGCACCGACTCCGAGACCGTGGCCGCCACGCCCACCACGGCCTGGGTGTGCATCGACCACCGTGGCACCGCACCGACCAGCGCCAGCACCGGGACCGCTGCGAGCACACCTCGGTGCGCCGGCCGACCGGTGATCCGGCTGGCATCAGCCACCACCACGGTGGCCAGCAGACCCACCAGCGTGGCGTCGTGGACGTAGCGCCCCGCCGAGGTGCCAGGGCCGTGGTAGGCGACGCTGCCGAGGCCCGCCGCCACCGCCGCCCAGCCCACCGCTGCGTCCGCGCTGGACCCCACGGCCCGGTCGGCGCCGGCCACCAGGGCGATGCCGGTGGCCACGAACGCCAGGCTGGACATGGCGTTCACCGGCTGGGCCACCAGGCCCGGGCGGCAACGCTCGCAGTCGGAGGCCGCCACGTGCGCGGGCGCGGGCATCGGGTTCCGTCCAACAACTCCGCGGTGAGCGCCACCACCTCGGCCCGCCGGGCCCGGACCTCGTCGAGCTGACCTCGACGGTCCAGCAACGTGCGCCACCGCACCACGCTCACCACCAGGGTGCGGGCCCGTTCCACGATGACCAGAGCCAGGGCGCCCAGCACCGGGACGGCGATCAGCACCACCAGCCCGGCCACGAACCCCGCCCGGTCGGCGGGATCGGGCCCGAGCACCGCGTCCACCGGCACGGTCACGCTGCGGGCCAGGTCCGACAGCGGGCCCGATGCCGCGTCGCGCAGCGCCAGGAACAGCCACGTGGCGGGGAAGGTGACCGCCGCCACCAGCAGCCGGACCGTGCCCTTGGAGACCGGGGCCTTCGGCACCAGTCCCGCCACCAGCACCAGCACCGCCGGCACCAGGTTGGCGAACAGCCCGGCCACGGCCAGCGGCGCCAACACGATCACCACCGCGGCCAACACCGCGATCCGCCGGGCCAGGGCGGTGAGACCGATGCCCCGCACCACGTCCTCGTCGTCGATGTCGACGAAGCCGAGCAGCATCCGGTAGCGGGCCACCAACGACACCAGCTCGAGGCGTCGCGCCGGGTCGGCGGCCGCCAGCCGACGCGCCCGGGCGGCCACGGCCGCCATGGGCACCGGGACCACCTCACCGGCGTCGTCGCGCAGCGAGACGGTGGCGGCCGCCGACAGCGCGAGGGCCTCCTCGGTGGTGTCGAAGTGCGGGGTGAGGGCCTCGATGTCGGACTGGAGGCGCCGGGTGAGATCGTGCACGCGATCGGGATCGGGGGCACCGTCTCCGGCCAGCGCCGTGGGGTCGGCCGGCACCTCGATCGGCCGCCCGTAGCTCACGAGCGCCCGGCCGCGGACGGCCACCTTGTCCTCATAGGTGACGCCCACCGGCACGATGCGAACGCCCTCCACGCCGGAGCCGGCCGCCTGCAGGGCGATGCGGGCCACACCGGTGCGGAGCGGGCGGATCGACGGATCGTCGTGGGTGGTCCCCTCGGGGAACACCGCGAGCATGGAGCCCTCCCGTAGGGCGCCCACGGCGTCGGCGAACATGGCGGCGTTGTCCTCGGTGGCGCCATCGGCCCGCCGGTGCACCGGGATCACACGGGCGAAGTTCAACAGCGGCCGCGCCACCGCGGTCTTCCAGAGCGTGGCCTTGGCCAGGTACCGGGGCAGGTGACCGAGGCGGGCCACCAGCACCACCGGATCCACGAAGCCGTAGAGGTGGCTGGCCGCCAGGATCACCGGCCCAGGCGGCGGCTCGGATCCCTCGGTCTCGACCGACCGGAAGAAGGCCCGGCTGAGCACCCGGGCCACGGCGGTGATCGCCCGGTCGCGCAGGTGGGTGCGGCGCTCGGGGTGCGGCGGGTGCGCCAACGGGTCCTCCTGTCCCTCGTCGGACCGGTGACCCCCGGGCGAGTGGACCGGGGGGCCGGCGGGACCGTGGCCGGAGCGTACCCGCGGTCCCGGGTAGAAACGGGTGGTGCCCTACGACCACGACGACCTCGACCGCGACGACCTCGACGGCGACGATCTGGGGCCCGAGGGCCCCGACCCCGACGGGTCCTACGGCGTGGTCTCCACGGGGGAGCTGCCACCGGCCGAGCGCGTCGCCCGCATCCTCAGCCAGGCTCACGCCCGGCTCGGGAGCGACGCCAGCGGCACGGTGGCCGACTACATCCCGGCCCTCGCCGAGGTGGACCCCGACCTGTTCGGCGCCTGCGTGGTGGGCACCTCGGGGCAGGTGGTCGAGGTGGGCGACGCCCTGCACCCCTTCTCCATCCAGAGCGTGTCCAAGCCGTTCGTGTTCGCCCTGGCCTGCGATGCCGTGGGTGCCGAGGTCGTGCGGCGCCGGGTCGGCGTGAACGCAACCGGCCTGCCCTTCAACTCGGTGATGGCGATCGAGCTCAACCACGACCGCACCATGAACCCGATGGTGAACGCCGGGGCCATCGCCACCACGAGCCTGGTTCCGGGCGCGACGGCCGCCGACAAGTGGGCGTTCGTGGTGGAGGGCCTGTCCCGCTTCGCCGGGCGACGGCTGCACCTCGACGCGGGGGTGTACGAGTCCGAGGCCGCCACCAACCTTCGCAACCAGGGCATCGCCCACCTGCTGTCGGGCTACGGCGAACTGTGGTTCGACCCCGACCAGACCACCGACGTGTACACCCGCCAGTGCTCCCTGCTGGTGTCGGCCCACGACCTGGCCGTGATGGGGGCCACCCTGGCCGACGGCGGCGTCAACCCGGTGACGGGCGAGCGGGTGGTGAGCGCCGACACCTGCAAGCGGGTGCTGGCCGTCCTGGCCAGCGCCGGCCTCTACGAACGCAGCGGCGACTGGCTCTACGAGGTGGGTCTGCCCGGCAAGAGCGGGGTGAGCGGCGGCATCGTGACCGTGGCCCCCGGCAAAGGTGGGCTGGGCACCTTCTCGCCCCGCCTCGACCAGGCGGGCAACAGCGTGCGGGGCCAGGCGCTCACGCGCCACCTGTCGGATCGCCTCGGCCTCAACCTCTTCGCCTCCCAGCCCGACGTCCCGGTCCGCAGCGACCCGTTCTCGTAACACCAGCGGTTCGACGGATCGCGGCCGGAGCCCGCCACCGGGACACCACCGGACACCACCGGGCAACGCGGTTCCCGTACGGTTGAGCCATGGCCCCCTCCCGCTCGCCGTTCGATCGCGTGATGGGTGCGATCGTGCCCCGGGCCGTCGACGCCATCGACCCCGACGACGTCCTCGAACGGCTCGACCTCGATGCCGTGCTGGCCCGGGTCGACCTCGACGCGCTGCTCGACCGGCTCGCCCTCGACGCCGTGCTCGACCGCCTCGACCTCGATGCGGTGCTGGGCCGGCTGGACCTCGACGCCCTGATGGCCCGCATCGACGTCGACGCCTTGATCGGGCGGGTCGACGTCAACCGACTGGTCCAACAGGTCGACATCGACGGCCTGGTGAGCCAGGTGAACGTGAACGCGCTGGTGGGCCAGGTCGACGTGGACCGCCTGGTGAGCCAGGTCGACATCGACGCCCTGATCGGGCGGGTCGACGTCGACCGCCTGGTGCAACAGGTGGACATCCAGGCCCTCATCGGGCGGGTCGACCTCAACGAGCTGCTCGCCGGCGTCGATCTGGCGCCGCTGATGGCGCGGGCCGGCATCGACCAGATCGTGGCCGACGCCACC
>DAIMFV010000174.1:0-7640 GCA_036724365.1 Acidimicrobiales bacterium
GAAGGGGAGGTTCGAGGCCAGGGCGATCGAGGACTTCTCCTCGCGTTCGGTGAGGATCTGGAACAGGAGCTCGGCGCCGCGGGTGTCGAGTTGGACGTAGCCGAGCTCGTCGAGGCAGAGCAGGTCGAGGCGGCCGTAGCGGGCGACGAGTCGTGACAGGCGTCGTTCGTCGGCGGCTTCGGCGAGCTCGTTGGTCAGTTGGGCGGCGGTGACGTAGCGGACTCGCAGGCCGGCTTCACACGCGGCGATGCCGAGACCGATGAGCAGGTGGGACTTGCCGGTGCCTGAATCGCCGAGTAGGACGACGGGGTCGCCTGAGCGGATGTAGCCGCCGGCGGCGAGGGTGGCGATCACGGCGGGTTCGACGGTGGGTGCGGCGTCGAGGTCGAAGTCCGCGAGGCGTTTGATGCGCGGGAAGCGGGCGTCGTGGATGCGGCGGGCTCGGCGGCGTTCACTGCGGGCGTCGATCTCGGCTTCGAGGATCTCGGCGAGGAACCCGAGGTAGGAGAGCTGGGAGCGTTCAGCGTCGGCGGCGACCCGGGCGGCGTCGGTGCGCACGACGGGCAGCTTCAGTTCCCGGGCGGCGGCTTGGATCGACGCGGTTGCGGCGGTGTCAGCGGCGGTGGCGGTCATGGGGTGTTCTCCAGGAGTTGGTCGTAGCGGTCCAGGGCGGGCTTGGGCCGGTCGAAGCCGGTGTGGGTGCCGATCGGGATCACCGCGGCGACCGTGTCGGCTTGTGCTGCTCGGCGGGCTTCGATGACCACGACGTGGGGGTCGACGCTGCCCGCGGCGAGTGCCCGGCTCATGCCGGCCACGACGGCGTCTGGGGCCAAGCTGCGATGGGCGAGGAGCACCTCGACGGTGGCCCTGGTGCCCTGGGCGTCGCCGAGTCGGCGGCGGGCCTGGGCCCAGAACCGCTCATGGGTCGCCGTGAAGGCCCCTGATGCACGGGCCCGCGCCAGCGGTGTCGCCGACAACATGGCGCCGGGCTTGCGGGCCAAGACCTCGAGGTAGTGGTCCAACACCAACACCTCGTCTCCTTTGCGGCCCCGGGCGTGGCGGGCCACGACCCGGGCGCCGTCGAGGACCTCGATGGTCTCGGCGCCGACACGCACGTCGAGACGTTGACGGACGTAGCGGACCGGGACCGAGTAGTGGACCTGGCGGACACAGACCCGCGACTTGGTGTCGACGCGGTTCGATCCGATCACCGTCACGTCGAAGTGCTCGGTGGGCAGCGGCCCCAGCGCAGCGGCTTCGAGAACGAAGTGCTCACCGACGGTGATGCGGCGATGGGCGATGTGGCGTCGGTCATCGACGAGCGCGGCGGCGACGAGCAGCTCGTTGAGCTGGGCCATGGAGGCGACCTTGGGGATCGGGACGAGATGACGGCGCCGGAACCGGCCGATCTCGCCTTCGACACCGCCCTTCTCATGGGCTCCGCCGATGCCAGGCAGACAGAAGAACGACTCGAACCCGTAGTGGGACCGCATGGCCACGAACCGGTCCGACTCGATGCGATCCCGGCCCTTGAGGACCTTGACCACCGCTGCTTTCAAGTTGTCGTAGCGGACCCGCTCGGGGACCCCGCCGAAGTGCTCGAAGGCGCGGACGTGACCGTCGAGGAACACCTCCTGGGCCTCGTTGAGATACGCGCACGCGAACGCCCGCCCTGACGCCGACAGGCGCATCACGAACATGGCCACCTCGGTCAACACGCCGGCCAGATAGACGTGGATCGACCCGAAGTCGACCTCGGCCTCCTCGCCCAGCGGGTGACGCTGCGGGACAGCGACCTCGATCAGTGGGGTCTCGTGACGTTCGCGGACCACCTTCACGTACCTGCGCACGGTCGACTCCCCGACATCGGCGCCGTGCTCGTCGACCAGGCGCTGCCACACCCGCCGGGCGGTGTGGCGCTGCTTGCGCGGCAGCGACCGGTCCGCCTCCAGCCAGGCGTCGATGATCGACTTGAACTCATCCATCTTCGGCGCCGACCGCTGCGGGATCTTGCGCGGCGCCGGCACCGCCGACTCCAGCGCAGCTCGCACCTCACGCCGATGCACACCGAAACGGCGGGCCAACGCCCGGATCGACAACTTCTCGCGCTCATGGACGCGACGAATCTGCTCGTAGAGCTGCACCTTCGACCTCTTCGTCATCCGCACACGCCAGCCACCACAACCGGTGGGGCCAAATCAGACGAGCACTACCCCGCCAAGTGGGGCCAGATCAGAGGAGCACACCCAGTCCACTCCTTCACGAGCCTCGATGCGGAGCGAGGGAGCGAGCCGTGGAGCACGTCGCCAGTTGCGATGGCGACCTGGGCCTCGTGCTCGCCGTACCTCGCGTGGAAGTGCGGCGGTGGGTGATCATCGAAGTACATCACGATCACGATCCCGTAGAACGAGCAGATCCGGGGCATGCGCCGAACCTAGGCATGGGGTACGACAGCGAAGCCGGAGTGCCACCTGTCGCCGGGTTCAGGACGTGGCATCGAGGCGAACGTTGCCTGACACGACACGAGCCGGAAAGAGCTCAGCCGGAGTGGGCTCAGGTTCGGGGGCCGCGGATGCCGTGTAGGCAGAAGCCCACGGCGGCGTCGACCACCTCATCGGTGGCCTCGAGTTGGCCCTGCACCACCTGGAGCACCAGGTGGGTGTGCACGCCGATCATGAACTGGGCCAGCAGCTCGGCGTCGGCATCGGGGATCTCCCCGGCGGCCATGGCTTCGCTGATGTGCTGGGCGGCGTCTCGCACCGCCACCTGCTGGCCCTTGCGCACGCCGGGGCTGAACCGGTCGTCGGTGGCCGCGAACTGCACGAGGCGGAAGTGGTCGGTGTGGTTGACCGACCACTGGATGGAGGCGCGGATGCCGCGCTCGATGCGCTCCATCGGGGTGGAGCCGTCGGAGATGGCGGCGCGTTGGCGGCGGCGGAGGTCTCGCTGGGCGTCGGCCAGGATGGCCCGCAGGAGCGATTCCTTGGTGTCGAAGTACCAGTAGAAGACGCCCTTGCCCACGCCGATGCCCTCGACGATCTCGGCCACCGAGGTGGGGTGGAAGCCCTTCTGGGCGAAGCGCGCCGCCGCGAACTCCATCAGTTGGGTGCGGCGTTCTTCGCCGCGCTGGGTCAGCTTCCGGTCCACGGCCGCCACGGTACTTGACCGACCGGTCAAGCGGAGGGATCGGCGTGGTCGGACGCGTATCCGGCCGCCGTTGCCGGCCCCGGTGGGACTGCCGATCGAGTGACCGCCATCGTGTGACCGTCGTCTCGCGCCGTTGCGGGACAGGAAACCGACAGGAAACACGGGTGCCGTAGGGTCGCCGCCATGGAGAGCTACGTGTTGCGCGTCTGGCTGCCCGACCGTCCGGGTGCCCTGGGGGCTGTCGCCAGCCGCATCGGCGCGGTCAAGGGCGACGTGGTGGGGATCGAGATCCTCGAGACCGGCGCCGGTCAGGCCGTCGACGAACTGGTGGTGCAGCTGCCCGAGGCCACCCTGGTCGACCTCCTGGTCAACGAGGTGCGCCAGGTCGACGGCGTCGAGGTCGAGGAGGTGCGCCCTGTCGGCCCCGACGGCCACGACCCCCGCCGCGACACGCTCGTCACCGCCGCCCGGCTGGTGGCGGCGCCCACCCGGTCCGAGCTGCTGGCCGTGGTGCGCGACCAGGCCCCGCGTTCGCTGTCGGCCACGTGGGTGGCGGTGGTCGACGTGGAGCAGGGCACCACCCTGGTGGCCGGGGCCGGGGCGCCGACCGACGGGTGGCTCGGTGCCTTCGTACACGGCGCCAGCACCGCCGCCTCGTTGAGCGGCAACGACAGCACCCAGAGCGACGTGATCTGGGCCGGCCTCGAGGGCTGTGGCCTGGCCCTGGTGGCGGGGCGCGACCGCATCGCGTGGCGCGACCGGGGGCGTCGCCAGGGCGATGCCCTCGCCGACATCGTGGCCCTGCGCTGGGTCGAGCTGCCCGACGACCTCTAGTCCCGAGGACTTGACCGAAGAGGCCGCCCAGAGACCTGGGAGACCTGCTCTCGCCCGTGGCGGCTACCAGTGGCTGGGTGGTCTGGGTGGTCTGGGTGGTCCAGGACGGGAGAAGGGCGACAAGTACGACTGGGACGATCAGGCCGTCGACCAGGCTCGGGACCGGTCCACCGCCTCCAGCCAGCGGGCGTGGGTCCGGTCGGCGTCGGCGGGCGGCGCCACGGGGTGGAACTCGGCGTCGAGGGCCCAGTTGGTCTCGATGTCGTCGGTGGAGCCCCACACGCCCTCGGCCAGGCCGGCCAGGTACGCCGCGCCGAGCGCCGTGGTCTCCTGCACCAGGGGCCGTCGCACGGGCACCTGGAGCTGGTCGGCCTGGAGCTGGAGCAGCAGGTCCATGGCGCTGGCCCCGCCGTCGGCCCGCAGGCCGGTGACGGCATGGCCCGACCCGGCGGTCATGGCGTCGACCACGTCGCGGGTCTGGAACGCCATGGCCTCGATCACGGCCCGGGTGAGGTGGGCCTTGGTGGTGCCGCGGGTGACGCCCACCAGCGTGCCCCGGGCGTAGGGATCCCACCACGGGCTGCCGAGCCCGGTGAAGGCCGGCACGAAGTACACGTCGTCGGTGGACGGCACCGACGCCGCCAGGGGACCGGCGTCGGCGGCCCGCTCGATGATCCCCAGGCCGTCGCGGAGCCACTGGATCGCCGACCCGGTGGCGAAGATGGCGCCCTCGAAGGCGTAGTCGGTGCGCAGCCCACCGGGGGCCGCCGGGTCGGGGATGGTCCACGCCACGGTGGTGAGCAGACCCTCGACCGGCTCGGGGCAGGTGGTGCCCACGTTCATCAGCACGAACGAGCCGGTGCCGTAGGTGTTCTTGGTGGCGCCGGGGGCGAAGCAGGCCTGGCCGAACAAGGCGGCCTGCTGGTCGCCGGCGATGCCGGAGATGGGTATGCCCGGGGGCAGACCGCTGTCCGCGTGGGTGACCCCGAACCGTCCGCTGGACGGCCGGACCTCGCCCAGGGCGTCGATGGGCACGCCGAACAGGTCGCACAGCTCGGGTGACCACTGGTGGGCCCGGATGTCGTAGAGCATGGTGCGGCTGGCGTTGGACGGCTCGGTGGCATGGACCTCGCCGCCGGTGAGCTTCCACAGCAACCACGAATCGATGGTGCCGAGCGCCAGGTGGGGGCCGGGCTCCACCCCGCCGTCGGTGAAGAGCCACTCCAGCTTCGACGCCGAGAAGTAGGGGTCGAGCACCAGCCCGGTGGTGTGCCGCACCAACGGCAGTCGCCCCTCCTCGACGAGCTGGTCGCAGCGGGCCGCGCCCCGCCGGTCCTGCCACACGATGGCCCGGTGCAGGGGCCGGCCGGTTCGGCGGTCCCACGCCACCACCGTCTCGCGCTGGTCGGTGATGCCGATGGCGGCCACGGGCGCCTGGAGGGCGGCGATCAGCTCGGCCGTGACGCCCACGATCGAGCTCCAGATCTCGTCTGCGTCGTGCTCCACCCAGCCCGGCCGGGGGAAGTGCTGGGTGAACTCCCGGTACCGGAGGTCCACCGTGGACCCGCTCTCGTCGAACGCGATGGCCCGCACACCCGTGGTGCCGGCGTCGAGGGCGATGACCACTGCCATGGGCGGGCAGGCTACCGAGTCCCAGCTGACCGAGGCCGGAAGGGCGGTCCGGTGGTCGGACGGAGGGGCGGGCGAGGGCCGGGCCGAGGGCCGCGCCGGGGTCGATAGGGTGCCCCGCATGCGCATCGGGATCCTCACCGGCGGGGGCGACTGCCCGGGGCTCAACGCCGTCATCCGGGCCACCGTCCGCACCGTCGAGATCGAACACGGTGGCACGGTGGTGGGGTTCAAGGACGCGTGGCGGGGCGTGGTCACCGACGACTGGGAGCCGCTCACCAGCGAGTCGTGCCGGGGGCTGTTGCCCCGGGGCGGCACCATCCTCGGCACCTCGCGGGACCAGCCCTACACGATGGACGGCGGGGTCGAGGCGGTGCGCCGGGCGGTGGATCGCCACGGCCTCGACGCCATCGTGGCCATCGGCGGCGAAGGGTCGATGGGCGTCACCAAGGACCTCCACCGTGACGGCGTGCCCGTGGTCGGGGTGCCGAAGACCATCGACAACGACATCCAGCTCACCGAGATGACCTTCGGGTTCCAGACCGCGGTGCAGATCTGCTCGGACGCCATCGACCGGCTGCACACCACCGCCGAGAGCCACGACCGCGTGCTGGTGGTCGAGGTCATGGGACGCCACGTGGGCCACATCGCCACCTGGGCCGGCCTGGCCGGCGGCGCCGCGGTTACCCTGGTGCCCGAGGTCCCGTTCGACATCGACCACGTGGCCGAGTTGATCAGCGCCCGTCACCGCCACGGCCACTGGTCGTCGATCGTGGTGGTGGCCGAGGGCGCGGTGGCCGCCGAGGGCACGATGGACGTGCCCGAGGTGCGCATGGACGCCTACGGCCACCAGGTGCTGGGCGGCATGGGCCACCGGGTGGCGGCCGAGATCGAGCGGCGCACGGGCATCGAGAGCCGGACCACGGTGCTGGGTCACGTGCAGCGTGGGGGCAGCCCGGTGGCCTTCGACCGGGTGCTCGCCACCCGCTTCGGGGTGGCCGCGGTCGACGCGGTGGCCGACGGTGCCCTCGGTGACATGGTGGCCCTCCAGTCGGGTGCCATCACCCGGGTGGCCGTGGCCGACGCCGTGGGCCACCTCAAGACCGTCGAGGCCGACATGCTCCGCGCCAGCTCCATCTTCCAGGTCCCCTACGACCGGACCTGACGACCGGACCTGACGACCGGACCGGCACCGCTCAGCTGGACGGGCGCAGCTCGGAGTAGTCGCTCGGGGTCACGATGGCCTTGTTGCCGTTGTCGGTGGGGGCGTCCACCATCTCCCCGTCGACCATGAACTGCACCTGGACCACGTCGGCGAAGGTGAACGCGGTGAACGCCAGCTGGGCGTAGGCCTGCTTCTGGGACTGACCGCTGATGTCGTTGATCTCCGACGTGAGGTCGATGGCAGCCACGGCGTCCACCACCTCGGCCGACAGGATCTGGGTGCCCGAGGGCAGGGCGGTGGTGAGCTCCGGTGGTGGCTCGCCCAGGGTGAACGCCAGGGCGTCGTGGAGCGTGGGGTCGTCGTCGACGGGGAAGTCGGCACCCACCAGGCGCTGGTCGCCGATGAAGTACGCCGTCACCTGCACGGCCCCCGGACGGTCGCTGGTGGTGGGGGTCACCCGGGAGTCGTCGACGCTCGGATCCACCGTGGTTCGGCTGATCGCCCGGGGGTCGTCGTCGATCGGCACCCCGCACCCCGCCGCCAGCGCCACCGCGCTCAACACCGGGACCAACGCCGCAACGGCCAGGCGTCGACGGCGACGGCCGGGCCGGGCCAGGCGCGTGGGTGGGCTCGTGGCTGGGCTCGCGGATGGGATCGCGGATGGGCTCGTGGATGGGATCGAGGGGGTGGAACCGGTCACGGGACGTCGTGCTCCTCGTGGTCGTCGTGCTGGGCCAGCTCGTCCCACGCCACCGGGATCTCCACCACGAAGCGGGCCCCCTCCTGGCGGTCGGGGCGGTTTTCCACCCACACCCGCCCCCGGTGAAGCGCCACGTGCTCGGCCACACAGGCCGAGGCCCACACC
>DAIMFV010000175.1:0-7535 GCA_036724365.1 Acidimicrobiales bacterium
GGGATCGACACCGCCGAGGTCGACGTGGTCGTGGACCTCGACGCCCGCCAGCGTCAGCTCGCCGCCGAGCGGGACGACCTGCGGAGCCGCGTCAAGGCCCTGTCCAAGGAGGTCGGACGCCTCCGCAAGGAGGGGCTCACCGCCGAGGCCGAGGCCAACCAGGCCCAGAGTCGGGAGCTGGGCGACCGCGAGCAGGAACTGGCCGACGAGGCCGCCGACGTGGCCCAGCAGGTGCACCAGCTCCTGTTGCGCATCCCCAACACCCCGTCACCCGACGCCCCCGACGGCGCCGGAGACGCCGACAACCCCGTGGTGCGCATCGGTCGGTTCGACCCCGACGGCTACGGCGAGCACCAGCGGATCCCGCACTGGGAGTTGGGCACCCGCTACGGCATCCTCGACAACGAGCGGGCGGTGAAGATCTCCGGTGCCATGTTCACCATGCAGCGCAAGGGCGGGGCCACCCTGGCCCGGGCGCTGCTGCAGTACGCGCTGGACCGCAACGCCGACCTCTACGAGGAGGTGCGCCCTCCCACCCTGGTCACCAGCGAGACGCTCACCGCCACCGGCCAGCTCCCCAAGTTCGCCGACGATGCGTACCACCTCGAGCGCGACGACCTCTGGGCCATCCCCACCGCCGAGGTGCCGCTCACCTCGATCCACCGCGACGAGATCCTCGACGGCGCCGACCTGCCGCTGCGGTTCATGGCCGCCACGTCCTGCTACCGGCGCGAGGCCGGTTCGGCGGGCCGCGACACCCGCGGCATGCTCCGCACCCACGAGTTCGACAAGGTCGAGGTCTTCGCCTACGCCACGCCCGAGCAGGCCCCCGCGCTCCTGACCGACATGGTCGCCTCGGTCGAAGCCACCATCGCCGACCTGGGCCTGGCGTACCGGGTGCTGGAGATCTGCACCGGCGACATGGGACAGAGCCACCACCGGTCGTTCGACGTGGAGGTCTACGCCCCGGGCACCGACCAGTGGCTCGAGGTGTCGTCGGTGTCGTGGTTCTCCGACTACCAGGCCCGACGCGGCAACATCCGCCACCGCCCCGGCTCGGGCGGCACCGCGCCGGTGCACACGCTGAACGGGTCGGCGCTGGCCGTGCCCCGGGTGTGGGCGGCCATCGTGGAGACCTACCACCGCGCCGACGGCGGCATCGACGTGCCCGAGGTGCTGCTGCCGTACTTCCGCGGCAGCACCCGTATCGCCTGACGGTCCGGGCCGACGGCGCGCACCGCCGGGCCCACCCAGCACACTGGTCCCATGGACTCGCCCGACACCGTCACCGACGCCATCACCCTGCTCCGGCACCAGGCCTACGAGGCCGACTTCCAGCTGGTCGACGGCCACCTGCGGGCCGAGGGCCACCAGCAGTCCTGTTCGGTGGCCGATGCCGTGGTCGAGCAGCTGTTCCGCTTCGAGGGGCCGAGCGACCCCGGCGACGAGATGGTGGTGCTCGGCCTGTTCGACCCGGTGGCGAAGGTGCGAGGGGTGCTGGTCTCGGCGTTCGGGGCCTCGGCAGACCCCGAGGTCTTCACCCACCTCAGCGGTCTCACCGCCCGCCACCTCCCGGTGACGGCATTGGCAGTCAACGACTCGACGGCCCCGGACTCGATCGTCACGGAGCCGATCGTGGCCGACGGTACGGAGCCGGTCGGCCCGACCAGCCACGACCTGGGCCACTTCCGGGAGAGCTACACCGTGGCCGAGCTCCACCGGGCGGACCTGGCGGCCGACCCGGTGGTGCAGTTCCGACGCTGGTGGGACGACTGGACCGCCACCCCCCGCTTCGACGCCGCCGCCTGCGTCCTCGCCACCGCGTCGGCCGAGGGCCGGCCGTCGGCGCGCTACCTGCTGTGCCGGGCCTTCGGACCCGCCGGCTTCGACCTCTTCACCAACCTGGAGAGCCGCAAGGCCCGCGACCTCGCCCAGAACCCCTGGGCCTCGCTCGTGTTCGGCTGGTTGGAGATGAACCGCCAGGTGCGCCTCGAGGGGCGGGTCGAGCCGCTCGACGCCGCCGCCAACGACGCCTACTGGGCGTCGCGGCCGATCGGGAGCCGCATCGGCGCCCTGGCCTCGGACCAGAGCCGGCCGCTCGACGGGCGCGCCGACCTGGACCGTCGGGTGGCCGAGCTGCGCGAGCGGTACCGGCTCGACGACCCCGCCGCCACCGGCGCGGCACCGGAGATCGCCCGACCTGCCCACTGGGGTGGGTTCCGGTTGGTCCCCGATCGGGTGGAGTTCTGGCAGGGCCGACCCGACCGACTCCACGACCGCTTCGCCTACGACCGGCAGGGCGATGGGTGGACGGTCACGCGCCTGGCCCCCTGAGGTCTCGCCGCCTGCCGGCGGCCGGTGCCTACCGGTGGTCGGAGCGCAGCAGGCCCACCAGGACCGCGGTGGACACGATCAGGGCGAACACCAGGGCTGCCTGGAGCGGGTCGACGGCGTAGAGCCGGTCGGACGCCTGGGCCGACCAGTCGGTGACCGTGCTCACCGGTCCTCCCGACACGTCTTCGCCCCGACCGATGAGTCGGATCTCGTAGATCCCGTACCAGACGAGGTAGGCGCCCATCAGCGCCATGATCGCCCCCGAGACCCGGTGCACGTACGGCAGGGCCCGTCGCAGCCCGGTGACCATGCCCTGGCGGGCCAGCGCCAGCGTGAGGGTGAGCACCACCAGCAGCAACGCCATGCCGAGCCCGTAGGCCACGAAGGTGGCGACGCCCGACACGAACGACTCCCGGCCGAACGTGGTGGCCACCACCCCCGTGAAGGCGGGGAGCGTGCACGACAGTGAGGCGATGGCGTAGCTCACGCCGAAGACGAACATCGAGGCCAGGCCCCGGCTCCGGCCGCCGCGGTCCAACCGCGGGAGCACCACGGTGGGGTCCCAGCCGGCCACGAACGCCAGGCCTCCCACCGCCACGGCCGCCCCGATGGCGATGGTGAGCCACGGCGACACGTCGACCACGCTGAACGAGGTCCACGACACCACGGCGCCGGCCGCCGCGAACAGGACCAGGAACCCGGCCGACACCGCGCCGGCCACCAACAGGGCCCGACCGACGCCCGCGGTGGCGTCGCCCCGATCGTCGTCGCCCGGACCCACGGCCTCGAGGCCGAGGAAGTACGAGAGGTAGGCCGGCAGCATGGCGAACCCGCACGGGTTCACGGTGGCCACCATGCCGGCGGTGAACGCCAGGGCGAACGGCGCGTCGATCACGACACGGGCCGGTTCTCGTCGATCCACCCCTGGAGGTCGGCCTGGTCGGCGAACGCCCCGGTGCGGGTGGCGAGGATCCGGCCCCGGCGGTCGAGCAGGAGGGTGGTGGGCATGCCGGTGGCCCCGGCCTCGTAGAAGAAGTTGCCGCTGGGGTCCTGGACCCACGGGTAGGTGATCCCGGTCTGGGCGGCCAACTCCAGGGCCCGGTCCAGGCGGTCCTGGGTGTCGACGCCGAGGAACGCCACGTCGGGGTTGGCCTGGTGGGCGGCCTCCAGCAGCGGCATCTCCTCGACGCAGGGCACGCAGCTCTGGGCCCAGATGTTGAGCACCATCGGCCGGGTGTCGAGCTGGGCCGCCAGGGTGGTGGGCTTGCCGTCGACGGTGGTGAGGGCCACGCTCAGCATCCGGTCGAGGTCGACGGCACCCACGGGCTCGAGCTCGGCCGTCTGTTCGGTGCGCTCGTCGGCCGTGTCGTCGAGCAGGGCCGACGCCACCAGGGCGGCCAGCAGCGCACCGATGGTGGCCACGCACACGCAGATGGCGAGGGTGCGGCGCGACAGGCTGCGGATGCCCCGGGCCGGTCCGGGGGCGCGGGGCTCGGGCGGTGGAGGCCCGCTGGGGGCCGGGGCGCCGTCTCCGGCGTCGGCGCCCGGTGCGGGCCGGCGGTCGTGGCGCATGACCCCAAAACGCTACCGGGGTCCGGGGTCCCCTCCACAGTCGCCCCCTTCCCGCCCCCCGGCACCCTGGCGGCGGGTACGTCCACCCGGTGGGGTGGGGCGCCGCCAGGGCGGGGAGGAGGGGGACTCAGGCCGAACGCTGTGCTCGGCCCTGCGTCTCAGGCCGAACGTTGCGCTGGGCGGCCAATCCTCACGCCGAACGCAGGTGTTCGGGGATGGGGACCTCGGGGAGCTGATCCTCGGGGCGGGCCACCTTGGGTGGCCGGCCCCGACGCCGCTTGGAGGCCAGGATCCGTCCGTTGAGGAAGAGCTGGCCGCCCCACACGCCCCACGGCTCCCGGCGGGCCATGGCGCCCTCCAGGCAGGTGGCGAGCATCGGGCACTCGGCGCAGATGCGCTTGGCGGCCGCGATGTCCTGGAGCTCCTCGGAGAAGAAGAGGGCGGCCAGCCCGGCGCCACCGGTGGCGCAGGAGGCCTCCGCCCACCAGGAGCGGTCCTCGATCTCGTCGGTCAGTGTCGTGATGTCCGGTGCGGTCAGCATCGGCTTCCCCATTTCGTGGTGGTGGTGGTCAGCGGTGTATTCGGTGGATGGGTCGGGTCGGTGCGATGGGATGGTCGGTGGGGTGGTTCATGGGTGCTTCCTCGGGCCGGATCGGGGCCGTAACGCCGAGAGGCCGCCGGGGTGTCCCGGCGGCCTCTCGGAGTTCTCGGTTCGATCTGGCGTTGTCTGCCTAGCTCGAACCCTCCTGAGGCCCACCGTGGATGCCGATGCGGTGCTTGCGCACGTAGGCGGTGGGGGACACGTTCATGGTTGCCACGTTCACGGTGGCCATGGTGTGCCCAGAGGTCGGCGGGACCTCGCGCGACCACTTCCCGGCGAACGCGTCGAGGCCAGATGCCGTGCGGCTCTGGAAGTCGATCAGCGTTGCTGCCATCGGAGGCTCCGGTGTGGAGTGGTCGGGTTCGAACGACGCCCGGTCGGGCGTCGGGATCCATCGCACCACGGCCCGGCCCGGCCCGTCAACTGATTTTCCGCGGGGACAGCCTCAGGGGCACGTGCTCACTGCGTTCGCCAACGCCTTCAGGAGGCCTTCGCTCCGGGCGTCGCCGGTGAGGCCGAGTTGCATCTGGTTCATCACGTAGCCCAGCGACCACCCTTGCTCGGGGTGTGCGATCCCGAGGGAGCCACCCGCACCGGTGTGACCGAAGGTGCCCGCCGGAGCGGCCGATGGGGGCGTCATGAACCCCGACCCGAACGACATCGGCAGGCCGATCACGCGGTCTGGTCCGCTCACCTGCACCTCGACAGCGCGGGCCAACGTGTCCGCACCGAGGAGCCGCCGCCCATCCACCTCCCCGATGAGTGCGGCGTACAGGCGCGCGATGGACCGGGCCGTGCCGACACCGTTGGACGACGGCAGCTCCGCCTGCAGCACCTCGGGGCGGTTCCACATGTCGTCGTACCCGAACAGGCCCGACGGTCCAGTGAGCACCTGGCCCAGCAGCGTGTCGGGGCCCATGAAGGCATCCATGACCTCCCGGAGCTCGGGGGCCACCACCGGCGGATACAGGTGGGCGACCCGGGCGAGCTCGGTGGCCGGGACGCCGATGAAGAAGTCCAGGTCGAACGGTCCCGCCACCTCCTCCGCGAACCAGCGACCCAGGCTCCGCCCCGTGCTCCGCCGGACGACCTCGCCCAGGATCCACCCGTAGGACCGGGCGTGGTAGCCGTGGGCCGTGCCCGGCTCCCACACGGGAGCCTGGGCGGCGATGGCCCGGACCACGCCATCCCACCCCAGGATGTCGTCCATGGTCACGGCACCGGTGACCGCGGCCAGCCCGGCCTGGTGCGACAGGACCCACCGAACGGGGATGTGCGCCTTGCCGGCCGCCTCGAACTCGGGCCAGTACCTCGCCACGGGCGCCTCGAGGTCGAGGACACCGCGCTCGGCGAGCAGGTGGATGCACGTGGCCGTCATCGCCTTCGTGGCGGAGAAGACCAACTGAAGGGTGTCGCGCTCCCACGGCTGACCGGTCTCGAGGTTCGCGGTGCCGCCCCACAGGTCCACGACCGGTCGACCTCGGTGGTACACGCACACGGCCGCGCCGATGTCGCCGTGGTGGACGAAGTTGTCCCGGAACGCGTCGGCGACGGCGCCGAAGCCCGGCTCGACCGAGCCGTGGACCACCACGGACGGCTGTTCCACGCGGCGGACACTAGCCATCGTCGGTTGGGTCGACCACGGTTCTCGGTCCCGGGCCGGGCCCCGATCGTGGCTGACGTCGGGTGGGTGCGGGGTACGGTGCCGCGGTGACCGCAGAGGACGAGCGTCCGCTGTCGATGGTCGGTTCGGCCCGAGACCCGGCGTTCCTCCGCGCCGCCCGGCCGGTGCTCGAGCGGTTCGCGTCGTACTTCCGGCCGGAGGTACGTGGCTTCGAACGCGTCCCCGACCACGGCCCCATGCTGGTGGTGGGCAACCATTCGGGGGGTCAGTTCCCGCCTGACATCCCGGTCCTGCTCACGGCATGGTGGCGTGAGCGGGGTGAGGACGAGCCGGTCTACGCTCTGTTCCACTCCTTCGTCCTCGGGCTGCCGGGAGTCGGGCCGGTGATGGCACGCGGCGGTGCGATCGAGGCGGGTCAGGACCAGGCCGAGGAGGTCCTGCGTCGTGGTGCGGTCCTGATCGACTACCCCGGTGGCGATCACGAAGTGTTTCGTCCTTGGAGCGAGCGCAACCGCATCGACTTCGGTGGTCACCGTGGCGTGATCCGTCTCGCCCTGCGGACCCAGGTGCCGGTCGTGCCGGCGGTCTCGGTCGGTGCGCACGAGACCGTCGTGGTGCTGTCACGCGGCGAGTCGCTCGCCCGGAGGCTGGGCCTCGATCGACGTTTCCGCATCTCGGTGATGCCCCTCGTGCTGGGTCCCCCCTTCGGTCTGGTGCCCGGCGGCATCCCGACCTGGCCGCTCCCGGCCCGGATCACCGTGGAACTGCTCGAGCCCATCCTGTGGTCGGAGCGGTACGGCCCCGAGGCGGCAGACGACCCGGTCATCGTCGACCGCTGCTACGCGGAGCTGACCGAGACCATGCAAACGGCGCTCGACGCCCTCGCCGCCGAGCGCCGGTTCCCCGTCCTCGGCTGATCGTCCGGCCGGTGCCGGCGCGCCATCACCCGGGTCGGGGACGTGTCGGACGCCACGTTCCTCCCGCTACGAGGCGGTGGTACGTTCCGGAGGCCCTCGGCGTCACCTCCGGTGCCCGCTGGGGTCGGGAGGTTCCCATGCGAACACGGCCAGGCCGATCCATCCCGACCGCGGCGCCATGATCACCGCCCCGACCTGGGTCAGCGGGCCGGTTCGCAACGTCGAGCGGGTGCTCGCCCGCCGGGCCCCCACCCGGGTGATGGTGGCGGTGCCGCGCACGCTCGGCTTCCTGGGTGAGACGGTGATCCACCGCATCACCGATCCACCACCGGGCATGCCGGCGTCCACACCGTCGCCGGGGCTCCTGGCCCAGGTCGCCATGGACGAGACGCTGCTCGCGCTGGTGATGGGACCGAACCGGTTCCCCCGCCGGGCCGACTACGAGCGGGTGGGCGCCGAGCTCGCCCACGCCCGGCTGCTGTTCGAG
>DAIMFV010000176.1:0-7535 GCA_036724365.1 Acidimicrobiales bacterium
ACCTGTTCGCCACCACCACCGGGCTCTACACCCACGTCGGTGAGGCAGGCTTCGCGCCGTCGCTGTTCCAGTACGCCCAGGACGCGTCGACCGCCGAGAGCACCACGACGACCGAGCCCGGAGCCGTACCGTCCACCACCGTCGCTGCGCCGGGGGCGCCCACGCCCGTCGCCGGCGGGCGAGTGGCCTTCCGGTCGCGCGACATCGTCTACGTGTGGGACCAGGGCCGCGCCGGTTGGATCCGGTTCCAGGACGCCACCCCCTACGCCGACGACAAGAACGAGCTCGTGGCACCGGCCAACGTGGTCTTCCTGTACATCGACTACCTGTGCTGCCCGACGGTCCCCGGGACGCCCGAGGCACAGACGGTGGGGGAGGGCGACGCCGCGGTGTTCACCGACGGCCACTTCATCGACGCCCACTGGTCGCGACCCTCGCCGACCGACGTCTGGAACCTGACCGACAAGGCCACGGGCCAGCCCATCCTGCTCACGCCCGGCCGCACCTGGGTCGAGCTCGCCAACCCCGGCACCGGCAGCTTCGTCGAGCAGGCCGAGGCCGACGAGCTCATGGCCCTGGCCGCGCAACCGATCACCCAGGATCTCGGTACCCCCGAGTTCTAGGCCGGGCCGTAGACTCGCACCATGGCTGAGAACGAAGCAGCGAGCACCGGTTCGATCGGTCGTGAGACGGGCACCGTGCGGGTCAAGCGGGGCCTGGCCGAGATGCTCAAGGGCGGCGTCATCATGGACGTGGTCGACCCCGAGCAGGCCAAGATCGCCGAGGACGCCGGGGCGGTGGCCGTCATGGCCCTGGAGCGGGTGCCGTCCGACATCCGTCGAGACGGCGGCGTGGCCCGCATGTCCGATCCGGAGATGATCGAGGGCATCAAGGCCGTCACCACCATCCCGGTGATGGCCAAGGCCCGCATCGGCCACTTCGTGGAGGCCCAGATCCTCGAGGCCCTCGGCGTGGACTACGTCGACGAGTCCGAGGTGCTCACCCCGGCCGACGAGGCCCACCACATCGACAAGTGGGCGTTCACCGTGCCGTTCGTGTGCGGCGCCACCAACCTCGGCGAGGCCCTGCGGCGCATCAGCGAGGGTGCCTGCATGATCCGCTCCAAGGGCGAGGCCGGCACCGGCAACGTGGTGGAGGCCGTCCGGCACCTCCGGTCCATCACCGGCGACATCCGCCGCATCACCCAGGCCGACAGCGCCGAGCTGTTCGACTGGGCCAAGAAGCTGCAGGCCCCGCTGCCGCTCGTGCAGGAGGTCCACCAGACCGGCACGCTCCCGGTGCCGCTGTTCTGCGCCGGCGGCCTGGCCATCCCGGCCGACGCCGCCCTCGCCATGCAGCTGGGCGCGCAGGCCGTGTTCGTGGGATCGGGCATCTTCAAGTCCGACAACCCCGCCGCCCGGGCCAAGGCCATCGTGGAGGCCACCACCCACTACAACGATCCGGCCATCCTGGCCAAGGTCAGCCGGGGCCTCGGCCCGGCCATGCCGGGCCTGGAGATCGGCTCGCTCGAGCAGACCTTCGCCGACCGCGGTTGGTGACCACCGGTGCCCCGTCGTTCCACCACCGCCTCCGACGGCCCCGGGTCGTCGGAGCCTCCCGGGGCCGGTCGCTCCGGTGAAGATCGGTCTGCTCGCCCTGCAGGGCGCGGTCGCGCCCCACGCTGAGGCGTTGGGCGCCCTCGGCGCCACCACCGTCGAGGTGCGCAACCCCGCGCACCTGGACGACGTCGACGCCCTCGTGATCCCGGGCGGGGAGTCGACCACCATGTCCAAGCTGCTCGTGACCTCGGGGCTGGCCGATCCGCTCGAGGCCCGGCTGGCCGCCGGTCTGCCGGTGCTCGGCACCTGTGCCGGGATGATCCTGCTCGCCCGCACCGTGCTCGACGGCCGAGACGACCAACGCAGCTACGACGCCATCGACATCACGGTGCGTCGCAACGCCTTCGGCCGCCAGGTGGACTCGTTCGAGGCCGATCTGCCGGTGGCCGGCCTCGACCGGACCTTCCACGCCGTGTTCATCCGGGCGCCGTTCGTGGAGGACGTCGGAGCCGACGTCGAGGTCCTCGCCTCGGTCGGCGGCCACCCGGTCCTGTGCCGATCGGGTCGGGTGCTCGTGACGGCGTTCCACCCCGAGCTCACCCCGGATCGACGGATCCACCAGCTGTTCCTCTCCCTGACCTGACGCCACCCGACCGACCGCACCCTGACCACTCGACCCTGACCACCGAGCTCCGCGTTCTGGCGTAGACCATCCCCACCGGGTGGGCGTCGACCACGGGCCACCACACCACACGCGCTGAGGAGGATCTCATGTCCGGCCATTCCAAGTGGGCAACGATCAAGCACAAGAAGGGCGCCACCGACGCCAAGCGGGCCAAGGTGTTCGCCAAACTGATCCGCCAGGTGGAGGTGGCCGCCCGCGAGGGGGGCGCCGACCCGGAGATGAACCCGGCTCTGCGCACCATGTTCCAGAAGGCGCGTGACCAGTCGGTGCCGCTCGACACCATCGAGAAGGCCATCAAGCGGGGCGCGGGCCAGCTCGAGGGCGTGGCCTACGAATCGATCACCTACGAGGGCTACGCCTCCGGTGGGGTGGCCCTGTTGGTCGACGTGCTCACCGACAACCGCAACCGCAGCGGCTCCGACGTGCGCAGCGTGTTCACCAAGCGCGGGGGCTCGGTGGCCGAGCCCGGCGCGGTGGCCTGGCAGTTCGACCGCAAGGGCACCATGCTCGTCGACGGGTCGGTGGCCGAGGACGACCTGATGTTGGCGGCCATCGATGCCGGTGCCGAGGACATCACCCGCGAGGGCGACTACTGGCGCGTCACCACCGGCCCCACCGACCTGCACGCCGTGCGCACCGCCGTGGAGGAGGCCGGCTACAAGGTGGAGGAGTCCGACCTCACGATGGTGGCCCAGAACCTGGTCACCCTCGACGACAAGAGCGCGGCCAAGAAGGTGCTCGACCTGGTCGACGCGCTGGACGACCTCGACGACGTGCAGGCCGTGCACGGCAACTTCGACATCACCGACGAGGTGCTCGCCGAGCTGGGCTGAGCGGGGGCCGATGCTCGAGCCGGTGGGGCCGACGGCTGTCGACCGGCTCGCCCTCCGCCGGGTGCCGAACGGTAGGGTCCCGGGCCATGGCTCCCTCCTCCGGCGACCCGGCGCCCGACTTCGAGCTCCCCGGGGTGGTCGACGGCCACCGCTCCAGCTATCGGCTGTCGGAGCTCGCCGGACACCCGGTCGTGTTGGTGTTCTACCCGGGCGACAACACGCCGGTGTGCACCCGTCAGCTCAACGCCTACAGCACCGACGTGGCACGGTTCAGCGAGCTCGACGCCCGCATCCTCGCCATCAGCCCGCAGGGGCTCGACAGCCACGAGGCGTTCGCCGAGAACGAGGGCGGGTTCGCGTTCCCGCTCTTGGCCGACGAGGACAAGGCCGTCGGCCGGTCCTATGGCGTGCTCGGCCCCATGGGCTTCTACCGACGGTGCGTCTTCGTGGTCGACGGGGCGGGTCGGCTGGCCTACGTGCACCGCGGGTTCGCCGGATCCACCTTCCGCCGCAGCGACGAGCTGGTCGAGGCGATCCGAGCCGCCGGCTGAGGTGCCGTCGTCACCGCCGGGGCTGAACCCCACGTGGGCGTGGACGGCCCGGGCACCGGACGGTGGCGGTCGGTCGCTGGTGTAGCTTCACCGCCCGTGGCGGCCACCCGGAGCAGCAACGCATGGGGCTACCGGCCCCACCTGGACGGGCTGCGGGCGGTGGCCGTCTACCTGGTGGTGGCGTTCCACGCCGGTGTCGCCCGTGCCTCGGGTGGCTTCATCGGCGTCGACGTGTTCTTCGTGCTGTCGGGGTACCTGGTCACCGGCGTCCTGGTGCGAGACCTGGAGGGCCCCGACGGGCGGATCGGGTTGGCGAGGTTCTACGCGCGGCGGGCGAGACGGCTGCTCCCGGCCGCCGCCGTGACGCTGGTGGTCACCGCCATCGTGTTCGGATCGATCGGTGGCCGGGTCGAGGTGCTCGACGCCCGAAACGCCATCCGGGCCGCTTCGCTCTACGTGGCCAACTGGCACTTCATCGCCAAGTCGGCCGACTACTTCGCCGCCGATCTCGAATCCAGTCCCGTGCTGCACTTCTGGTCGCTGGCGGTCGAGGAGCAGTTCTACCTCCTGTGGCCGTTGTTGTTCGGCGGGCTGTACGCGCTGGCCCGGCGGGCCGGTCGCCACCGCAGCCGCGTGCTCCGAGGGGTCATCGCCCTGCTGGCGCTGGCATCAGCGGGCGCCGCCCTGCGCCTCGCCGAGGGCGACCTGGACCGTGCGTACTACGGCACCGACACCCGGGCCTACCAACTCCTGGCGGGAGCGCTGCTGGCCCTGTCGCCCGGCCTCATCATCCGGGCCCGGCGCATCCGGGGTGGACGATCCGGCGACGGACCGCTGTGGCCGCTGCTCTCGGTGGGTCTGCTCGCCGCACTCGCCCTGCTCGGCACCTCCCGCCTCGACGTGGAGCCGATCCGGCGCGGGGTGCTCGTCACCGGGGTGACCGTGGCGCTCATCCTGGCGCTCGAGGTCGCCCGCGGTGGGATCGGCCGCCGCCTGCTCTCGCTGCCGCCGGTCGTCTACCTGGGCAAGATCTCCTACGGCACCTACCTGTGGCACTGGCTGGTGATCGTGGTGTTGGCCCACGAGACCGATGTCGGGCCGTGGGCCACGTTGGCCGTCGCCATCCCGGTCGCCACCGGTCTGGCCTCACTCAGCTACCAGCTCCTGGAGCTGCCGGTCCGCACCGCCCCGGCGCTGGACCGGCTCCGAGCGGTGACCATCTCGGCGGGCCTCGCGATCAGCCTGCTGGTGGGGCTGGTGGGGGCGCCGGCGTTCCTCGAGGAGGGTGACCTCTCATCGGGTCCCGTGGACGAGGCGGCGCCCGCCGTCGTGGGTGGCGTCGACCAGGCGAAGGTCGGGGCGGCGTTCTTCGACAACTTCGACTACGAAGCCTGCCCCTCCAGTTCCGGCACGGCGTGCGTGCTCGCCCAGGGGTCGGGCCAGACGGCGATGGTGGTGGGCGACAGCCACGCCGCGACCTGGGCACCGATGCTCGCCGATCTGGCCGCCCGCCACGACCTCACCCTGCTCGGCGGGTTCATGTCGTACTGCCCCTGGCCGCGAGGCATCCGCTACGCCGCGGCGGGCGCCGAGTGCCTGGCGGACCAGGACGTGATGTACGACCAGGTGATACCCCGGTTCGACCCTGACATCGTGTTCCTGGCCCATCGGCCGGTCGACGATCCGAACGACGAGCTCGACGTCGTCGACCTCGAGGCCGGTGGTCCGCTGCGCGGCGCGGAGCGGGCCGCCGCCCTCGAGCGGCGGGTCCGCGAGACCGTGGCCGCCCTGGGGGCAGCCGGGCGCACCGTGGTGGTGTTCGAGCCGGTACCGGTGGCTCCGACAGACCTCGACCCCCGAGGATGCCTCGAGAAGCGCAACGCCGTGGAGCCGTGCCGGTTCGTGGCCAGCGGCTCCACCCGCGAGGACCAGGTCATACGGGAGGTGGCCGAGGGCGGCGCCGGCCGCGTGGTGGCGATCGACGCCGATGAGCTGACCTGCCCCTGGTTGCCGATCTGTGACCCGATGGTCGGCGGCGAGGTGGCTCGCCGGGACAACAACCACCTGGGGATCACCTTCAGCCGCACCCTGCTCGGGCCCATCGAGGAGTACCTGGTCGCCCAGGGCGTGCTCGGCTGACGAGCTCCCCACCGCGCCGCATCCGCAGTGGCGCGCAGGCGCCCGGAGCGCCACGAACCGGTGTTGGTGGGTGGAGTCGGGCGTCAGACGCCGTCGGCCACGCCCAGCAGGCGGGAGCGGCTCACCGCCCGCATCCCGCGGGCCAGGCCGAACCCGGCCACCACCCAGGCGATCGCCCCCAGGTAGAGCCCGGCCGCCTGGGCCCCGAACAGGGCGCCGGTGCTCTGGCTGTAGGCGATGCCGATCATCGGCAGGGTCACCAGGCCGGCCGCCTGCTGGGCGGCGGCGGTGCTCTTCACCCGGGCCGACAGGCGCAGCACGATGGACAGGGTGAGGGCGAGGAACGGCGGTACCACCCACAGCATCAGCACCCACCAGTTGGTCGTGGGGAAGAACCAGCCGCCGACCTCGGGGCCCACGAACAGGTTCACCACGATCGAGTAGATGCCGAAGCCCACGATGGTGGTGGCGTAGCCGGGCAGGAGGCTGGCCAGCAGCTTGCCCAGGTAGATCTCGCGCTCGTGGGCGGGGGAGTGGGCCAGGAACTCACCCGTGCCCCGTTCTCGTTCGCCCACGATGGTGGAGGCACCGATGGCGGTGGAGATGGTGAGCGGCACGACGATGGCCACCGGCGCCAGCAGGAAGACGGCGAGCGCGTAGGCGGTGCGGCCCTGGTCGCTCTGGCCCTCGATCTGGGCCTGGGC
The DNA here is from genome assembly GCA_036724365.1 of Acidimicrobiales bacterium. Lineage (GTDB taxonomy): Bacteria > Actinomycetota > Acidimicrobiia > Acidimicrobiales > Iamiaceae > Aquihabitans. The sequence continues at coordinate 6,472 of DAIMFV010000176.1, forward strand.
CGACGGCGGGAGCACCTTGAGGGTCTCCGACATCTGCGACACGACCTCGACGTCGCCGATGCTCGTGATCGACACCAACAGCACGGTGGGGATGAACAGGAAGAAGATGGCGCCCAGCAGCACCATCGGCATCCAGAACCCCTTGTCCTCCAGCAGTTGGCGCATGTCGGACCGGGCCACGATGCGCACCCGGCCCCAGTTGAGCGAGCGCCAGCCCGGGTGGGGCGGGTCTGCCGGCGCGGCCGCCCCGGTGGCGGTGGGCGGAGCGTGGCTCATCGGGCATCCTCGGATCCGGGCCAGCCGGTGAGGGCGGCCACCTGGCGGTGTCGGTCGGTGACGAGGGCTTCGTCGCCGGTGGGGGTGAGCTGGCGACCGCCGTCGTCGGCGATGGGCTTCTTGGTCCGGACGGCGAAGTAGAGGTCCTCGAGCGACGGTTCGAGCGGCTCGACCCGGGTGAGTCGGACGCCCCGGGCCACCAGGGCGCCGACCACGTCGGGGGTGTGGTGGTCGCCATCGAGGTGGAGGCGGAGGCGGAGCGGGTCCGTGTCGGGCTCGACGAAGGCGACGCCCTCGATGGTGAGGGCGTCGGCCATGGCGTCGGGGTTCTCGGCGGCCACCAGGACCACGGTGCCGGGCCAGAACTGCCGGGTGAGGTCGCCCGGGGTCCCGGCCACGAGGTCCCGGCCGTCCTCCATGACCACGACGGTGTCGGCCAACCCCTCGGCTTCGAGCAGCAGGTGGGTGCACATCACCACCGTGCGGCCGTTGTCGGTCATCTCCCGGATCATCTCCAGCACGGCATGGCTGGATTCCGGGTCGAGACCAGAGGTGGGTTCGTCGAACAGCAGGAGATCGGGCTGGTGGAGGATCGAGCGGGCCAGGGCGAGCCGCGTCTTCATGCCGGTGGAGAAGCCGCCTACGCGCTTGTCCAGGGCGTGTTCGATGCCGAAGCGAGCGGCGGCGTCGCGGATGCGGGCGTCGACCGACGGACCTCGACCGAGGCCGTACAGCTCGGCGGCGTAGGCGAGGTTGGCGTGGCCGTCGAGGCGGTCGTACAGGGCCGG
>DAIMFV010000177.1:0-2841 GCA_036724365.1 Acidimicrobiales bacterium
TTGGCGTGGAAGCGCTCCACCAACACGTTGGACCGTCCGAACCCACCGGGCATCCCCTCCGGCATGCCCTCGGGCATCCCGTCCGGTAGCTCTCCCGTCTCGACCCCCTCGGTTAGCTCTCCCGGCACGACCCCCTCCGGCAGGGTGCCGTCCGGGCGGCCCTCACCTCTGGGGAACCCACCTCCCGGGAACCCGCCCCCACTCGGGCCGCCGCCACCCATGGCTGCGCCGAAGGCGAGGTTGAGGTCCCAGGGCACCACGGTGAACTGCCCGGTCTCGGCGTCCCACCAGAGGTAGCTGTTGTTGCCGGGGCCGTCGATGTCGTCGAAGTTGTCGACCAGGTCCATCATCGCCAGGTAGGTGGCGAAGGCGTCCACGTCGACGCGGTCGGGGAGCTCGGCGGCGAAGGTGGCGTCGTCGGCCTCGTCCAGGAACTGCAACAGGTCGATGAGCGGGGTCAGGTCGGTCACGTCCGAGCCGCCCTCCTGGTCGAACACGTCGGTGTAGGAGTCGGGGTCGTCGCCCCGGTAGCTCCAGTCGCCGGTGCTCTCGGACTTGTAGAGCGCACCGTCACCCTCGAACGCGGTCTCGTACCACTCGTCGTCGTCGGGGTGCTCCACGATGAGCCGCAGCACCGGGTCGCTGCCGTTGACGCTGAAGCTGGTGGAAGCGGAGTCCTCCGAGGCCAGTCCTGCCTCCTCGAGCAGGGCGAGCGCCAGGGCCTCGTTGAGCGAGGTGGTGCTGGAGTTGGAGCGGACCACGATGTCTTCGTAGTTCTGGTGTTCCTGGCCCTCGGCGAACTCGTCGAGTCGCACGAGCCAGGGCAGGTCCTCGGCCGCGGCCCCCGACGCGCTGCGCAGCGACGAGTTGCCCTTGAGCCGCAGTCCGGCGCCCTCGTAGGTGACGCCGTCCACGGTCACGGTGGCCTCGAGCCAGGTCTTCTCACCGGTCTCCTCGTAGGTGGCGATCATCTCCTCGAAGGCCCCGTCGTCGAAGGTGACGGCCAGTTCGTGCACCACGGTGTCGTCGAACAACGCCACCTCGCCGTTGGTGGCTCCTGGTCCGGCGGCGGAACCGCTGGTGCTGCACGCGCCGAGCAGCACCACCAGGGCGGCAGCCGTGCTGCGCACGAGGGCGCGTCGGCGGTTGCGGGGGCGCCGGCGGGGGGACCGGGGGGCGGGGTTCATCGTGTGGCTCCGGTTCGGGGGGTGGCTTCGGTTGGGGTGACGACGTGGCGCTGCAGGAGGCGGTGCCACTTGTTGGCGGGGAGCGAGGGCTGGGACGCAGCCAGGCCGACGGCGTACTTGCTGATCCCTGCGGGACGGACGCCCAACCCCCACAGGGCCCGATCGAAGGGACCGGGTCCGTGACCCGCCGACTTGGTCTCCACGATCAGGAGGTTGCCGAGGTCTCCGAGGGGGACATCGATCCCGTCGGCAGCGGTCCCGTCGGCATCGGTCCCGGTGACACGGCTGCATCCGAGCCCGGCGTCGACGGTCACCCGTTGGCCGCGGCTCAGCCCGCCGCAGTGGAGCGTGGCCCGGTCGTAGGTGGTGACCAGCGCCGGGGCCAGGTGATCCAGGTGCGGGGCGATCTGGTCGTGGCCGGCCAGGAAGGAGCGGGCCTCCGGCGTCAGGTGGCGTTCGCATCCGGGGGGTAGCTCGATGCGGTCCTTGACCGTCTCGCCCCGGGCGTTGCGGACCTTGAGCTCCAGCCAGCACGTCCCGGTGGCGAGGTAGGCACGGGTGCGGACCTTGAAGCGGGCGGGCCGGGACCGCGCCGCCTGGTGGTAGCTGAACAGGCCTGGCGTGTCGAAGTAGGTGCTGCGGTAGGCGAAGGACCGCGCGCCACCGATGTCCAGCACCCGCACGGGCTCGCCGGGGCCAGGGGACTGGCGATGGAACGAGTGGACGGCGGTGAGCAGGTCGGGCAGGAGCCCGGGGGCCACCAGGTACTTGCGGTCGGTGCGGGTCTGGAGCGCGGCGGCCGTGTCGAGGTCGGCGAGGCCGATGCTGGGGAGGGCGGCCAGGCCGGCCAGGGCGGTGGTGGGTGGACGGTCGGTGGGCCCGGCGTCGTGCCGCACGTCGGCCGTGCCGGTGCGCCGAGCCACGGGAGTCGTGATCACGAGGCGACCTCCGTGGCCTCGGCCGGCTGGTCGGCCGACGTGGTCGAGGCGCGGGTCAGCTCGTAGCGGACGTCGATCACGGTGGTGTCGCGCACCAGGTCCAGGCTGCGGATGATCAGGTTGTGGACCCGGGCCCCGAGCAGGGCCTCCAGCTGGGCGCGGGCCTCCTGCTCGTCGGGCACGGCGCGGTCCAGGGTGATCACCTGGTGGCGGTACCGGGCGAACAGGCGGGGGGGGCCCTGCGCCTCGCCGGCCCCCACGACCGCCGCCATGAGCGCCACGCTCAGCCAGGCGGGCTCGACCACGAACCCGCCGAGCAGGCCGAGGGTGAGCGCGGCGAAGTAGTACGCCACCTCGCCCTGGTCCATCTCGGTGGAGCGCAGCCGGATGATGGAGAGCACGCCGAACAGGCCCAGCCCCAGACCGGCCGAGACCCCGGCCGACGACAGGCCCTGGGTCACCCCGAGCACGCCGATGTTGATGCCCAGGAGGGCCACGATCATGTCGCGCCGTCGGTGTCGCGGGAAGTACACGGCGAACACCAGCAGGATGATGGCGACGAGGTCGAGGGCGAACAGCTGGGCGAGGGTCACGGCGGTTTCCTGGCGGTCGGGGGCGGTCCTTCGGTGCCGGCGCCCGGGGGGGGGCGCCGGGGGGGACCCCCGGGGGGGGTGAGGGCGTAGGGACCCACCCCCGAATCCCCCTTGGCCCCCCGG
>DAIMFV010000177.1:2851-7402 GCA_036724365.1 Acidimicrobiales bacterium
GGCGGCGGGGCTGGTGGGCCGGGGGTGGCTCCAGGGGGGGGGCGCGGGGGTGAACCGCCGGTGGACGTCAGGTGTACGCAACCAACCTCAGAATCCCCTTGGACCACCCGGGGAACTCCCCGACCGGGCCAGCTCGGATCGGAGCGTCTCGGCGAGCCAGCGGTGGGCGCCGGCCCGCTCGCGGGTCCAGACTCGATCCGAATCGGGTCCGTCGGTCATGCCGACCCGACGCAGGTCCTCCGGAGCGACGCCGCGATGTGCGGCGGGCAGGTCGACGCAGGCTGGGAGACGGCGGTTGGCACCCCGCAGGGCCCCGCTGACCAGGCCGGGATGCTGCGACAGCGCCCATCGGACGATGTCGCCGCCGAGGGCGGCGTGGGCCCGTTCCTCACGGGCCATCGAGCGCAGCCGAGGGCTCCGACCCCCGGTCACGGTGGCCGCTCCCGCCTCCAGGCGGCCGGCGGCGAACCCCTCGCCGACGACGCCGTCGACGAACGACTCGGTGGCGAGGCGGACCACCTCCATGCGTCGCCACCGCCTGCGCCTGGTGGGAGATGCGGTGGGGGCCGGCCGGTCGTGCTGGACGTGGGTGTTCGGGGCTCCGGGTGATCCGAGGTGGCCGGCGAGCCAGGTACAGGTCGCGGCGTGACGCCGTTCCTCTCGGGCCGCCTGCCGGCACCGGTGGATGAGCACCGTCGGTGCCCCGACCCGGGTGAGGCGTTCGGCCAGGTCCGAGAACGCCAGGACCGCCTCGGCCTCGTCGGCCGCCGCCGCTCGCCAGAGGTGGCTGGGATCGGCGCCCGTCGGCTCGGGCGTTTCACGAGGCGAGCGGCTGATCCGGCTCCGCAGCGGTCGCCCGGAGATCCACGTTCCGACCACGACGTCACGCATGGCGACGGTGACGACCGCGTACCCGACAGCCACCGCAGCGAGGTACGAGCTCGACAGGATCGTTGCGGTGCCTCCCAGGTGGGCACGTCGCGCGTGAACGGCAGACCCGACCGCCAAGACGAGGCCGAGTGCCACCACCACCCATCGTGCATCGAGCCGCGCGACCAGGTCGCCGCCGCCTGCACCCAGATAGACCTCGACTCGCGCTCGTCCGATCCCCGATCCGAGCGCCACGACGACGACGCCGAGAGCGGCCAGACGCAGGTGACCCGCTCGCCGTGTGCGGGTGAGCGTCGCGATGGCGACCACGGCCCCGGCGGTGGCGAGCGCGAAGACCGGTGCGCACCAGCGCGGCAGGTGGTAGCCGCTCCAGGTCCGCTCCTGGTCGACGCCGGCGATCCAGACGGCCACCCCCACCGCCGCCACGGCTACGGCCGGAAGGCCGAGCCAGACGGCAACCCGGTGCGGCGCTGCCGCCTGATCTGTCGCGTCGTCGCCCACGGCTGCCCCATCCCTGTGTTGGCCGACAGCGTAGGAGCACCGCCGGGGTGCCCACGGAGCGTTCCTGAAGGGCCGGACATCACCCGGACCGCGTCGTGGGGTCCACCGCCCGACGGCTTCCTCCGGCGCGTAGCGTGACGCCGGCATGGGGCCACGCAGATGGGGCAGCACCGGCCCGCGCGTGGCGGTAGATCGCAAGGAGGGCGACGTGGGGCTCAGAGGCAGGAAGCGAGTGCCGAATCGAGCGGTGCCGCTGTTCGCCTTCATCGATCACGACGTGTCCGACCAGCCGTTCCACGGGGACCGGCTTCCCTTCACCGGGCTCGACGAGGTCCGCAGCCTGATCGGCGCGCTGGTGAGCCTGCTCGACTGGCCAGGGGGCGGCGCCACGCCCCAGTCGAGGATCTTCGTCACCGACCCGTCGCTGGTGGTCTACGAGGTGATCGGGTTCGAGTCAGAGCTCAGGGAAGCGGAGTGGACCCAGCGGGCCCGGGAGATGGTGGTGACCTCGGGGGCGGCGGGGATGGCCGCAATCGTGCACGACGCCGAGTTCCGCCGGAGGTACGGGGCTCCCACGGCGCCTGAGCTCGACTGAACGGAACAAAGCAAGCGCGCTTGATCGGTTTGGCCGGCCGTGGCAGGGTGCGGGGGATGACCGGAGCAGGGGTGCGGATCGGGAACGCGTCGGGGTTCTACGGCGACCGGGAGTCGGCGGTGCGCGAGATGCTCACCGGCGGCGACCTGCACTACCTCACCGGCGACTACCTGGCCGAGCTCACCATGTTGATCTTGGCCATGGACCGCCTGAAGGACCCGGGACGCGGGTTCGCCCGGTCGTTCCTCCGCCAGATGGAGGAGGGCCTGGGCCTGGCCCTCGACGCCGGGGTGAAGGTGGTGGTGAACGCCGGCGGGCTCAACCCCGCCGCCCTGGCCACGGCCGTGCGTGACCAGGCCGAGCGCCTGGGGCTCACCGCGTCGGTGGCCCACGTGGAGGGCGACGACCTGTTGCCCCGGGCCGGGGAGCTGGGCCTGACCGGGCCCGGCGGCGCCGCACCGCTGGCCGCCAACGCCTACCTGGGGGCCTGGGGCATCGTGGCCGCGCTGGGGTCGGGGGCCGACGTGGTGGTCACCGGGCGGGTCACCGACGCCTCGCTGGTGGTGGGGCCCGCCGCCCACCACTTCGGCTGGGGTCCCGGCGATCTGGACGCGCTGGCCGGGGCCGTGGCCGCCGGCCACGTGGTGGAGTGCGGCACCCAGGCCACCGGCGGCAACTTCGCCGGCTTCACCGCCCTGCCGGCGGGCACCGACCTCACCCGGCCCGGGTTCCCGATCACCGAGGTCTACGCCGACGGCTCCAGCGTGATCACCAAGCACCCGGCCACCGGGGGCGCCGTCACCGTCGACACCGTCACCGCTCAGCTGCTCTACGAGATCGGCGGCGCCCGCTACGCCGGGCCCCACGCCACCACCCGCCTCGACACCGTCTCGCTCACCCAGGAGGGCCCCGACCGGGTCCGCCTGTCGGGCACGGTCGGCGAGCCGCCGCCGCCCACCCTCAAGGTGGGCGTGAACGCCATGGGCGGCTACCGCAACGAGGTGGTGTTCGTGCTCACCGGGCTGGACATCGAGGCCAAGGCCGAGCTGGTGCAACGGCAGATGGCCGCCGCCGGCTACGGGCCCACCACCGCCGATGCCACCTCAACCGACGCGGTGCAGGTGCGGTGGACGCTGGCCCGCACCGACCACCCCGATGCCGCCAGCGAGCAGGAGGGCAGTGCCCTGCTGCACTGCGTGGTGCGCAGCACCGAGGCCGACGCCGTGGGGCGTCGGTTCTCCAACGCCGCCATCGAGCTGGCGCTGGCCAGCTACCCCGGGTTCCACGTGACCGCCCCGCCGTCCAACGGGTCGCCCTACGGCGTGTTCACCGCTGCCCACCTCGATGCGTCCACCGTGCCCCACGTGGCCGTGCTGGCCGACGGTTCGCGGATCGACGTGCCGTCCGCCTCCGCCGCCACATCCCCCGCCGCCACCCAGGCCCTCGAGCCGGTGCCGGGGCCCGGGCTGCCGGCCGTGCCGGAGCACGTGGCCGCGTCGGCCACCGTCCGGCGCCCCCTCGGCACCGTGGCCCTGGCCCGCAGCGGCGACAAGGGCGGGTCGGCCAACATCGGCGTCTGGGTCGCCTCCGACGACGCCTTCGCCTGGCTGGCCCACACCATCACCATCGACCGGCTGCGCGAGCTGCTGCCCGAGACGGCCGACCTCGACGTCGTCCGCCACGTGCTCCCCAACCTGCGGGCCCTCAACTTCGTGGTCGAGGGGATCCTGGGCCAGGGCGTGTCGTCCAACGCCCGCTTCGACCCGCAGGCCAAGGCGCTGGGCGAATGGTTGCGGTCCCGCCACGTCGACATCCCGGAGGTGCTCCTGTGACCGTCCTGCGTACGTCGGTCGACCCCCGCAGTCCCGGCTACCTCGCCAACCGCGAGGCGCTGCTGGAGCAGATCGCCGCGGTCGACGCCGAGCACGCCAAGGCGGTGGCCGGGGGCGGGCCCAAGTACGTCGCCCGGCACCGCCAGCGCGGCAAGCTGCTCATCCGCGAGCGCATCGAGCTGCTGATCGACGAGGACTCGCCGTTCCTGGAGCTGTCGGCCCTGGCCGGGTGGGGCAGCGAGTTCCCGGTGGGGGCCAGCGCCGTCACCGGGATCGGGGTGGTGGAGGGCGTGGAGTGCCTCATCGGGGGCAGCGATCCCACCATCAAGGGCGGGGCCACCAACCCGTGGTCGTTGCGCAAGGTGCTGCGGGCCAACGAGATCGCCCGCCAGAACCGGCTGCCGGTGATCAACCTCACCGAGTCGGGCGGCGCCGACCTGCCCACCCAGAAGGAGATCTTCATCCCCGGTGGGGCCATGTTCCGAGACCTCACCCGCCTGTCGGCGGCCGGGATCCCGGTGATCTCGCTGGTGTTCGGCAACTCCACCGCCGGCGGCGCCTACGTGCCCGGCATGTCGGACCACGTGGTGATGATCAAGGAGCGCTCCAAGGTGTTCCTGGCCGGGCCCCCGCTGGTGAAGATGGCCACCGGCGAGGAGTCCGACGACGAGTCGCTGGGCGGCGCCGAGATGCACGCCCGCATCTCGGGCCTGGGCGACTACCTCGCCGTCG
>DAIMFV010000178.1:0-7366 GCA_036724365.1 Acidimicrobiales bacterium
CCGGCCCAGGGCCACGGCCTGCTGCTGCTCCACGGCGCTCACCTGGATGACGGTCTTGGCGATGACGGTGTCCTCCAGGTCGCCGATCACCGCCAGGTGGGTGGCGGCCAGGCCCTCCTCGAGCTCGGCGAGGCGGCTGAGGATGCCGTTCTGGTCGGCTCCGAGCGGCGGCGTGAACTGGGCGGTCACGCCCGGATCGGCCGTGGGCGGGGCACCGGGCCCGTCTTCGGGGGCCACGACGAGGCTCACGAGCAGCGTGGCCACCTCCTGGTGGTGGCGCAGGAACTGGGTGAGCGTGTCGATCCACTCGTCGTTCAGTTCGGTGCGGCCGTTGGTGATCGCTGCCAGGTAGGCCTGGGTGGCGGCCAGCTCCAGCGGGGCGGCGAAGGCGGCGAAGTCCGAGGTGGCGAGGGTGGTGGCGGAGATGGCGGTGGGGGTCTCCTCCGCCTCCTGACCCAGGGCCGGGAGCACGGCCAGGCCGCCGCCCAGGCCGATCGCGCCGACGGAGGCGGCCACGGCCCCTCCGGCGGCGGTGCGGGCCAGGAACGCCCGTCGGCTGGTGCCGGTGACGGCGGCTGGCTCGGTGTGATCGATCGGCACGCGGAATCCTCCTGGGATCATTGGTCCGGTTGGAAGTGTGCTCAAACGAGCGGGGTCGAGTCCAAGCGAGCGGTGCGCCTCCGCCGGCCGTGGGCGGTCAGAACGAGATGGCCGACAGCTCGGGGTGCCATCGTTCGGCCCGCCGGAGGGTGTCGGCCCAGCGTTCGCGGTCGACCTCGGCGGCCGGTTCGACCACGGCGCGGGGCGTCCAGGTGCCGGCGATCTCGGCCTCGTCGGCCCAGGCGCCCAGGGCGAGCCCGGCGGCGTAGGCGGCACCGAGGGTGGTGGACTCCCGTTCGGGCGAGACCTCCACCGACCGGCCGGTGGCGTTGGCCAGGGCCTGGACGAAGGTGGGGTTGTCGGACATGCCGCCGTCGATCCGCAGGGTGGGGATGGCGAGGCCGCCGTCGGCCTCGGCCGCCTCCACCAGGTCGGCGGCCCGGTTGGCCACACCTTCGAGCACGGCCCGCACGATCTGGGGGCGGCCGGTGCCCCGGGTGATCCCCAGCAGCGCCCCGCGGGCCCCGTAGTCCCAGGTGGGCGTGCCCAGGCCGAGCAGGGCGGGCACGTACGCCACGCCGTCGGTGTCCGCACAGGCCGCCGCCACGGCGTGCGACTCGGCGGCGTCGGCGATGATGCCGAGGTCGTCGCGCAGCCACTCCACGTTGGTGCCGGCAGCCAACATCACCGCCTCCAGGCCCCACCGGCGTTGGCCGCCGAGGCCCCGGGTGACGATCGGGAAGGTGCCTCCGGAACCCTGGGTGGCGAAGGTCGGACGTTCGCTGAGGCACAGGTCGAGCATGCCGCCGGTGCCGAAGGTGATCTTGGCGTCGCCGGGTGCCACGCAGCCCTGACCCAGGAGCGAGGCCTGCTGGTCACCCAGGATGCCGGCGATCGGCGGCGCGCCGGGCAGGGCGGTGGCCTCGCCGATGACCCCGCTGGAGTCGACCACCTCGGGGAGGGCCGCCGTCGGGATGCGGAGGGCGTCGAGCACCCGCTGGTCCCATTCGAGCTGGTCGGCGGTGCGGAGCCCGGTGAGCCCCACGTTGGTGACGTCGGTGACGTGGCGGGCCCCACCGGTCAGCGTCCACACCAGCCAGGAGTCGACCGTGCCGATGCACAGGTCGCGGGACCGGTCGGGATCGGCCAGGTCGAGGAGGTGGGCCGCCTTGGTGGCGGTGAGGTTCGGGGCGAGCCGCACCCCCTGGGCCCCGAGCGTGAGGCAGTCGATCACGGTGCGCAGGTCCTGCCAGCCGATCCCCGGTCCCACCGGTTCACCCGTGGCCCGGTCCCACACCACGGCGGAGGCCCGCTGGTTGGTGATGCCCACCGCGTCGACCGGCCCGCCTTCGGCCAGCACCGCTCGGCCCAGGTCGAGCACGGCTTCGGCCATGGCGCGGGCGTCGAACTCCACCAGGCCCGGTGCGGGGCTGTCGGGCAGGAGCGGGTGGTGGCGGCTCACGGTCACCCCGGCACCGGGGCGGACGATGGCGGCCCGGATGCTGCTGGTGCCCACGTCGATGACGAGCAGGTTCACGGGGATCCTCCGGGTTCGGGTGGTGGGGTGGTCGGTCTCCGGGCGCCCAGGCCCGCGCCGCCGGTGGCCACGGCCACGGCCACCACGGCGAGCACGACGATCTGGGTCGTGGAGACGTCGGCGCCGCGGTCGAGCCGGCCCAGCACGCCGATGACCTCGACCAGCGTGAAGGCGGCCGCGCCGGCGAGGGCGCCGTGGACGGCCCGCCGATCGGTGGCCTCCCGGCCGGCCACGAACCCGCTGAGCCAGAAGGCCACGAGCAGAGCCAACAGGGTGGCGTTGAGCGCAGCCTTGGGCTTGGGGTCCTGGTCGGCGAGGAGCACGTTCGCCACCGCGGCCGGCGCCCCGAGCAGCAGCCCGAAGGCGGCACCGCGCCCCACCACCAGCCGGTCGATGGAACCGGGCGGGTTCACGGGTTCGGCCAGCCGGCTCCCCCGAAGGCGTCGGGGAGGCCGAGCTTGCCCGGGTTGCACACGCCGTTGGGGTCCAGCGCGGCCTTCATCGCGGTGAGCACGCCGAAGCCGCCGCCCAGCGCCTCACGCACGAAGCGGGCCCGGTTGAGGCCGATGCCGTGGTGGTGGCTGAGCGAGCCCCCGTTGGTGAGCACCGTGCGCGTGCCGGCGTCCCACACCGCGGTGTAGTAGGCGTCGCGCTCGTCGGGCTCCACCAGCCCGCCGAAGGTGAAGTACAGGCACGCCCCGGTGGGGTAGGAGTGCGACTGGTGCGCCGAGACGAGCATGGAGCCGGGCACCGCGCTCATGGCGGCCACCGTCTCGCGGTAGACGCGGTCGAGCGCGGCCCAGGGTGCCGACCCCTCCAGGTTTCCACCACGTACCCCTTGGAGATGAACGTCTCCAGCGCGGCCACGTCGTTGCGGTGTCCGAACCAGCGGTCCACCAGGTCGTCGCCCAGCCGGTCGGCCCCGGTGGCTTCGCACTCGGCGGTGACCACGGCCATGGTGGCGTCGACCATCACGGGGTCGCCCTCGTCGTAGGCGAGCAGCACGTGCACCGACCGGTCGACCCCGAAGTTCCGCTCCGACTCGATCCCGTCGTACAGGCGGAGCACGGCAGGCGACGCCCCCCGTCGCACGATGCGGCGCATGGCCTCGAGGGCCGCCCCGAAGCTGGCGTACCCCCAGGCCGAGCGGCCGTTGCCGGTGGGCGTGGGCCACGCCTGGAGCCAGGCCCGGGTGATCACCCCGAGGGTGCCCTCGGCCCCCACGAACAGGCGGGAGAGCTCGGGGCCCCCCGCCTCTCGGGGCTGGCCTCCGGTGCGGATGGTGCGCCCCTCCGGCCGCACGACCCCGAGCCCCAGGACCATGTCCTCGATCTTGCCGTAGCGGTTGGAGAGCTGACCGGCCCCCCGGCAGGCGATCCAGCCGCCCACGGTGGACAGCGCCATGGACTGGGGCCAGTGACCCACCGTGAGGCCGTGGTTCGTGCTCAGCTCGGCCTCGAAGGCGTCGCCGAACGTGCCGGCGAGCACCTCGACCACGCCCGACGTGGCGTCGACCGACACGATGCCCGACAGGCCGGTGAGGTCCAGGAGCACACCTCCGTGCACCGGCACCGTGCCACCGACCACGCTGGATCGGCCGGCGGCGGGGGTGACGGGGATGCGCGCCTCGTGGCAGAGGCGCAACACGGCGGCCACCTGGTCCACCGAGGTCGGGCGGGCCAGGGCGCCGGCCACCTGGCCGACCTGGCCCTGGGTGGCCCAGATCATGGCCAGCGGCCACCAGTCCCGGCTGGCGTCGGCACGGGCGGCGGGGTCGAGGCTCACGTCGGGGCAGGCGTCGGCCAGTCGGGCGAGGAAGTCGTCGTCCAGGAGCACGATCGGGGCCGTGAGCCGGCCGGTGGCGGATCCGGCCTCGCCCGCGAGGGCGATGGGCGGGGTGGCGGAACCCGGAGCGGGGACGAGCGTCATCGGTGGCGCACCCTAGGCGTCGTCGGACGGCGTCGCCGGGCCGCCCAGGGCGGCGTGGGCGAGCGGGTCGAACGCCGTCTCGGGCAGGTCTGCCGTGGTGCGTTCCAGCTCCACCGCCTGCCGGTAGGCCGCGGCCTGGTCGGCCGCCTGGGTGTCGGACAACCCGAGGATCGGAGCGATCAGGCGGGCGACGTCGTCGGCCGCGGCGGCCGAGGCGTCGCGGGCCAGGAGCCGGGCCCGGGTGCGGCGGCTGAGCACGTCGTCGACCGATCGGGCCATCTCGTGGCGGGCCGCGTACACGGCCTCGGCGCGGATGTAGGGCAGCCCGGCCACCAGCGGCTCGCGCAGGGTGGGGTCGGCCTCGGCCAGCGCCAGCACGGTGCGGGCCTCGCCGCCGAAGCGGTTGGCCAGGTGCCTGGTGATGGGGTCGGCGACGGCGTCGAGCGCCTCGAACCCGTCGGCGCCCCGCAGGCGGAGCTTGCGGGTTCGGCTGCGGCGGGCCACGCCCGGCACGCGGTCGCCCAGCTGGGCGAGCACCTCGGCGACCGCGTCGGCGGCCATCTCCCGGTAGGCGGGGAGGTTGGCGCCCGTGAAGGCGACCACCCCCCACGCCGACGGGGTGACCCGGTGACGGCGCGAGAGGTCTGCGGTGCGGCCGGTGGCCTCGCTCTTCACCAGCGGACGGAGGCCGGCCCAGGCGCCCACCACGTCGGCGTCGGTGATCCCGGTGAACCGGATGGCCCGCAACAGGTAGTCGACGTCGTCACGCGTGACCGGCGGGTCGTCGAGCGGACCGTCGTAGTCGGTGTCGGTGGTGCCCACGTAGGTGAGGTTCCCCCACGGCACCACGAAGACGGCCCGCTTGTCCTTGGGTACGGGGATCACCGCGGCCACGTCGTTGCGGACCTTGTCCCACGGGACCGTGATGTGGATGCCCTTGGCGGGCCGGATCGACTGCGGGTCGGCCCCCTCGTCGATGGCGCGCACCTGATCGGACCAGACCCCGGCCGCGTTCACCACGGCCTGGCAGCGCACGCTGATCTCCTGGCCGTCGGCCCGGACCCGGGCCCCCTGCACCCGCCCATCGGCCGTCTTGTCGATGCCGACCAGTTCGACCCCGTTCACGGCGACCGCCCCGTGGTCGATGGCAGCGGTGCGGGCGAGGGTGAGGGTGAGGCGGGCGTCGTCGACGGTGGCGTCGTAGTAGAGGTACGACGCCGCCAGCTTGTCGGCCGGCAGGGTGGGCATGTGGGCCAACGCCTCCTCGGCGCTGATGCGCTCGTGGAGCTTGCCGATGCGGGCCCCACCGGTGAGGTCGTACATCCACATGCTGACCCCGAGGGCACGGGACACCTTGCGGGGGATCACGCTGCCCCGACCGGTGAGCACGGGGAGCAGGAACGGGAGGATCTTCACCAGGTGCGGCGCGTTGTGCAGGAGGCGCTGGCGCTCGTGGAGGGCCTGGTACACGAGGTTGATCTCGCCCTGCTGCAGGTACCGGAGGCCGCCGTGGGCGAGCTTCGACGACTTGGAGGAGGTGCCCGACGAGAAGTCGTCGCGCTCCACCAGAGCGGTGCGCAGACCCCGCGAGGCGGCATCGAGCGCCACCCCGGCGCCGGTGACGCCGGCGCCCACCACCAGCACGTCGAACGGGTCGTCGGCCAGCCGCCGCAGGGCGTCGGCCCGGTCGAACCAGCCCGCGCCGCTCACGGCCGGAAGGCCGAGCGGCCGGATCGGGGCCGCGCGGCCGTGGTGTGGTGCGGTGGGCGGTGCTGGACCATGGCGGCGATCCTAGGGAGCAGCCCCCGATTCCGGCACGGCGGAGCACGGTGATCGGCACGGCGGATCCCAGCGATCAGCGCGTGGATCTCGGTGATCGGCACGCTCCGGAGCGGTTCGTGAAGGCTCGGTGAACGACGCCGTGCGGTGTGGACAATGCCACATGCCCGGGGCCATACTCGGCCCTCGCCCCCGACCTGGGCCCACTTCCCAGGCTCGCCGGCACCCACCTGCCTCCCACCACCGGGCGGCTGCCGACCCAGATCCCGAGGGAGCAACCCTCCAGCCGATGAACATGTCCTGGCGCGACAAGGCCGCATGCCACGGTCTCGACCCGCAGACCTTCTACCCCGACACCGACGAGGAAGCGGACGAGGCGAAGGCGGTGTGCGGGGTGTGTCCGGTGCAGGGACTGTGCCTGGAGTACGCGCTGGCCCGGCGGGAGAAGGAAGGCGTGTGGGGCGGCTGCACCGAGCGCGAACGCCGCCGCATCATCCGCCAGCGCCGCCGCACCGCCTGACCGGTTTCGGCCCCCCTCGGCCCATCCGGTGGGTCACCGGGGCCGATGTGGCGGTTTGCCCCGCTCGGACCTCGGTGGTGGTCGTACGCTGGCCCCGTGTTCCAGGTACGTCGGATCGGGGGCCAGGAGGGGGAGCTGCTCAGGGAGCTGCGCCTCGCCGCGCTCGCCGACGCGCCGGGTGACGCCGCCACCACCCTGCAGCGGGCCCAGGCCCACGACCTGCGGCACTGGCAGGACGCCGCGGTGGCCAACTCGTCGGGCCCCCTGCAGGCCACCTTCGTGGTCGACGGGGAGGGCATGGCGGGCGCGGGCATGGTGGGGGCGTACGCCAACCGGGACGGCACCGTGAACGTGGTGGGGCTGTGGTCGGCGCCGGGACATCGAGACGTGGGCGTGGCCGACGCGCTGCTCGAGGCCGTGGCCACCTGGGCCCGCG
Organism: Acidimicrobiales bacterium; assembly: GCA_036724365.1. GTDB lineage: Bacteria > Actinomycetota > Acidimicrobiia > Acidimicrobiales > Iamiaceae > Aquihabitans. Next base: position 6,802 of record DAIMFV010000178.1, read on the forward strand.
GTGAGGCCGGTGCGCGGCGCCTGCGGATCTGGGTGGTGGAGCGCAACGCGCACGCCCGCCTCTACTACGAGGGTCAGGGCTTCCGCAGTACCGGCACCGAGATCCCGTACCAGCCCGAGCCCCGCATCCGACAGCTCGAGATGGTCCGCGACCTCTGAGCCGAGCGCTCATGGGCGCCGGCACTGGCCCTGGCCGCCTCTGGCGGGGCGACAGGCCGGTACTACGGTCGGCGCTCATGGATTTCGCGCTGTCCGATGAACTGCTCGCCCTCCAGGAGACCTGCCGGCGGATCGCCCGCAGGTCGGCGTCGAGCAGCGCCGCGTCGACCTGCCGAGGACCTCGGTGGTAGCGGGGCGGGGATCTTGGGTCTCACCATCGCCATCGAGGAGGTGGCCAAGTACTCCAACACGGCCGCCCTGATGCTGCTGCTCCCCCGCCTGCCCACCGGGCCGGTGATGATCGCCGGATCGGCCGAACAGACCCAGCGCTACGTCGCCCCGATCGCCGACGGTTCGAAGCGGGCGGCCTTCTGCCTGTCTGAGCCCCAGGCCGGCAGCGACGTCAT
>DAIMFV010000179.1:0-7358 GCA_036724365.1 Acidimicrobiales bacterium
ACACCCTGATCTACACGGTGTTCTCCTTCATCGGCGGCGTGGCCATCGGCCTCACCATGGCGGTGATGCGGCTCAGCAGCATCCGCCCCTACCGGGGGGCGGCCGCCATCTACATCGAGGTGTTCCGGGGCCTGCCCGCCCTGCTCACCATCATCTTCGTCGGGTTCATCGGCCCCATCGCCCTGAAGTACCAGTACCCCGAGGTCCTCGGTGTACCGAGCGGCGGCATCGTCGCCCTCTCCCTGGTGGCGGGCGCCTACCTGGCCGAGACCCTCCGGGCCGGCATCGAGGCCGTGCCCCGGGGCCAGGTGGAGGCGGCGCGCTCGTTGGGCATGACCCACACCCAGACCCTGCGCTGGATCGTGATCCCCCAGGCCTTCCGGGTGGTCATCCCGCCGCTCACCAACGAGCTGGTGCTGCTGCTCAAGGACACGGCGCTGCTGTCGGTCCTGGGCACCACCATCACCAGCAAGGAGCTCACCCAGTTCGGACGCTCCAACGCCCAGGACTTCAACGGCACCTCGCTCGTGGTGGCCGGCGCCGTGTACCTGGCCATCACCATCCCCCTCACCCGCCTCGTCGCCGTGCTCGAGCGGCGCGACAAGGACACCCGGTGACCGCCCCGGAGACCGTGCCCGCCATCGAACTGCGGGGCCTGGAGAAGTCGTTCGGATCCAACCACGTGCTCCGCGGCGTGGACCTGGCCGTCGACCGTCGGCAGGTGGTGTGCATCATCGGCGCATCGGGGTCGGGCAAGTCCACGCTCCTGCGGTGCGTGAACCGCCTCGAGGAGCCCACCGCCGGCTCGGTCCTCATCGACGGCATCGACATCACCCATCCCGACTGCGACCTGGACCTGGTGCGCCGCAACATCGGGATGGTGTTCCAGCAGTTCAACCTCTTCCCGCACCTGCGGGTGCTGGACAACGTCACCCTGGCCCAGCGCAAGGTGCTGGGCCGCTCCGAGGCCGAGGCCACCCAGGTCGCCTCCGCCATGTTGGAGCGGGTGGGCCTGTCGGAGAAGGCCGACGCCTACCCGGCCCAGCTGTCCGGTGGGCAGCAGCAGCGGGTGGCCATCGCCCGGGCGCTGTCGCTCAACCCGGCCCTGATGCTGTTCGATGAAGCCACCAGCGCCCTCGACCCCGAACTGGTGGGCGAGGTGCTCGAGGTCATGCGCCAACTGGCCTCCGAAGGCATGACCATGTTGGTGGTCACCCACGAGATGAGCTTCGCCCGGCGGGTGGCCGACCACGTGGTGTTCATGGACCAGGGCGTCATCTGCGAACAGGGCCCGCCCGACCAGGTGCTGGAACACCCGTCCACCCCCCGCCTGCAGCAGTTCCTCGAGAGGGTCCTGGAGCGCTGACCCGCCGAGCCGACGGCACGAACGGCGGACGCACCGCGCCCTGGTTGCGGCGGCGAACGTACGTCAGCGGACGGGCGAACGGAGGGGCTCAGTCCTTGCGGGCCAGGATCCGGTAGGTGTTGGGGCCACCCGGCCGGTTGCGCACCAGCGGTGCCACCGCCTGCTCCGCCGCGAAGGTGAGGCCCATGATCGGCAGCGATCCGGCGAGCACGGCCAGGCGGACCGCCTGGCTCGCGGCAGTCGGCGGATGCAGCCACGGCACCTCGGGCGGAGGGGAGAGGCGCTGGGCCACCAGCCCCACGAACGACGTGTAGTCGAAGGCCTGATGGGCCTCGGCGCGCTCCTCGGACACCACCGTGAAGCCCTGCGACTCCAGCTCCTGGCGGAGGTTGCCGATCGGCACGAAGTGCTGGTGCTGGGGCTGGAGCCACGATCCCCAGTACGGGCCCACGATCCGGCTCCAGGTGTTCTCGGGGTCGGGCACCTCGATGAGCAGCAGCCCACCGGGGGCGAGCGCGATGTGGGCCGCGGTCACCTCGTCGCGCGGGTCGCGGGTGTGCTCCAGGTAGTGGTGCATGCTCACCACGTCGTAGGTGCCGGCGATCTCGGGCGCGACGTCGGTGAACAGGCCCTGGTGGGCGTGGTCCACCCAGCCGCGCTGGGCCGCCTCGAGGACGCCGTCGTTCAGGTCGAGCACGTCGAAGCGGGTGTCGGGCAGGTCTTCGGCCGCGATCAGGCAGAAGTGGCCGTGGCCGCCGCCCACGTCGAGCCAGCGATTGGGGGTGGTCTCGGCCGCCACCTGGCGGACCCGGGCCCGGTAGAAGGTGTCGACGGCAGCGAACGCCGCTTCGAGCACCTCGGCCCCGAGCCCGTCGTAGAAGTCTCGGTAGTAGAAGTCGAGACCCTCCAGCGACAGCCGGGGGTTCTGGAACACGTGCCCGCACCCGTCGCAGTCGTCGATGGCGAACTGTCCGGGCTTGCGCTGGGTGAGGTCGATGGTGGTGAGCCGGGGCGTGATGGCGGGCGACTCGCACCACGGGCAGGTGGTGCGCCGCTCCTCGAAGAACCGGTCGGTGCCCTCGGCCAGGAGGTCGCGGTACACGGGCCGCCGCTCCTCGATGGCCCGCGGGTCGGCGGAGACCACCACCTCGGAGCGCCAGGTGCCCTTGCGGGTCCGGGCCGCCTCGAGCGGCAGGCGGACGCACCGGGCCACCCACGAACCCCCGCGCAGGTCGGCGGGCCGGACGGCGGTGCCACCCGTGGCGAGGTGGGGCTGGAGGGTGGCGGCCACGGCGGCGGCCGCGGCCCAGGCCGGGTTCACCAGCGCTCCGGCGGCGATCAACCCGTACTGCACCACCGGCATGGCGCCGACGATGGTGGCGGCGGGGCCGGCCAGGGCCCACAACGTGTTGAGCCGCTTGTCGGGGTCGTCGGCCACCGCGGCCACACCGGGAGCCACCACCAGGTCGGTGCTGCGGGGGGCGTACTGCTTGAGGCGGGCCGCGGCCTGCACCATCTCCACGGGGTCCAGGTTGCTGATCCGCGCCAGCCCGGCCCGGGCCAGCAGGGCGGGCTCCACCACCATGGCGTGGCGGGCGCCCCGGCCCGGGTGGAGCGGCTTGGACCGGTAGACGCTGGTGTCCACCGCCCGGGCGAGCTCGAGTGCCTGTTCCGAGCCGAGGTCCGCGGGCACCAGGTCGACCACCGTCAGACCCTCCCGCCGGGCGTGCGCCGTGGCGGCCCGCACGGTGGCGTCGTCGACCACCACCCCGGCCGCCGACACCACCTCGAACAGGGGCTCCTGCTCCTGGGCGTCACTGATGTCTGCGTCGGGATCGACCGGCTGGTCGGGCTCATCGGCGAGGGACGGGATCCGGGCCAACCGGTCCCGCAGGCGCAGCCCGTTGAGCACGATCCCCACCGTGAGCAGCACCCAGATCCACCGCCACCGCCCCCCTCGTCGCCGGCCGGCGGGACCGACCGCCCGTCCGATGCAGGTGCGCAGCGATGCCATGTGGTGTGCCTCCGGTGGGGCTCGGCCCGGGTCGTTCGCCGTGGTGACCCCGGGAAGCTAGCGGCCCCACCACCCAGGTGCCCGGGACCACCCTCCCGGAAGCCCCACCGGACCCGGCCGGGGAACGAAGAAGGCCCAGGTCCCGGCGCTGGAGCCGGATTCCTGGGCCTGATTCGTGGAGCTAAGGAGAATCGAACTCCTGACCTCTTCCATGCCATGGAAGCGCTCTACCAACTGAGCTATAGCCCCGCGGGGAGGTTCACTCTAGGCGGAGCCTCCGGAACGCTCCAACTCCCATGGCACCCGCTCGACGTCGGCCCACAGGCGGTCCAGGTCGTAGTAGCGCCGCTGCTCGTCGCCGAACACGTGCACCACCATGTCGCCGTAGTCGAGCAGGACCCAACCGGAGTCCTGCAGGCCCTCGACGCGGATCGGCCGGGGGCCGCCGGCGGCCGAGACCTGCTCCTCGACCTCCTCGGCGATGGTCCGCACCAGGCGGGCGTTGCCGGCCGACACGAGCACGAAGTACTGGCAGATCGACAGCACCGGCCCCACGTCGAGCACCACGATGTCGGTGCCGGACTTGTCGTCCGCGGCGCGGGCCGCGGTGATCGCCCACTGGGGGTCGGGCTGATCGGTCATTCAGGCTCCTCCGGAGTCGGGTTCGGTGTCGGTGACCCCGCTGTCGGTGTCGGTGTCGGTGTCGGTGTCGGTGACCCCGGTGTCGGTGTCGGTGTCCCCGGTGGTGGTGGAGGTGGCGGGCCGGGTGGTGGTGGCCGACGCCCCGTCGACCACGTCGCGGCCCAGGATCACGGTGAGACCGACGGAGTCCTCGGCCTCGGGATCGAGGCGGGGCGTGCCGCCGCCGAGGGCCACCTGCAGCAGCTCCGCGTAGCCCCGCAGGCCGGGGTCGGCGAAGACGATCGTGGTGTCGTCACGGCCGAAGGTGGGCCCGTTGCCCACCACGGTAACCGCCCCACCAATCTGCACCACCGTCTGGATGATCTCCCCGGGGATCTCGTCGGCCGAGACGCCGTTGAGCAGTCGTACCGTGGGACGGGCCCCTGGCCCCGGCGAATCGGGCATGGGCACCGCCGCCAGCACGATGTCGTTGAGCGAGGTGAAGTCGACCCGCAGGAGCCCCTCGATCTCCGGATCCGACTCCACCGGCACCGTGGAGTAGGTGACCGGGCCGGCGGCGAGCGACCGGGCGAACAGGCCGATGCCGCTGGAGCGCTCGCCCGGCACCACGTCGTCGCGATCCGACGCGGCCACGGCGTCCATCCACGCGGTCCACACCGCCTCGTGGCGGAGCGAGCGGTTGAAGGCCGATTCACCGGGGATCTCGGCGGCCCGGTACGGCCCCACCTGGTCGGCGGTGAGCTCGATCGACCCCGACCCCACCAGCTGACCGCCGATCTCGATGGGGTCGGGGTTCACGATCGTCAGCGGCGCCACCGGCTCGACCAGCTGCGCCCAACCCCGGTCGTCGATCTCGACCACGCTGTCGATGCCGACGTTGAGGAGGTTCGCCACCTGCACCGCCACCTGCTGGCGGGCGTAGGCCGGCTCGTCGGCGAGCACGTCGAAGGCCCGGATGATGCGGTCCACCCCGTAGCCGGGGGTGCGGACCTCGGCCTGCAGGGGCACGTGGATGACGGCCCCGCCCCCATCGGTGCCCGACAGGGAGAGCACGGTGGCCGCCACCGGCCGGCCGGTGGCGTCCTTGTGGAGCACCAGCTGGGTGGGGGTGGAGATCACCTCCTGCTCGTAGCCGGGGTCGTCGGGCGACTTCACACTGGATCGGAACTGCCCGTCGGTGCTCTCCGTCACCAACCGGTACCCGACGACACCGAGGACCGGGACCGACGCGATGAGCGCGGTGACCGTGACCCCGAACAGCACCCGCCGCCACCGGGGCACCATCGGCGGGCGCGGGGCACGGCGGCCACGGGCCTCGGCCTCCTCGGCCGCGGCGAGCACCAGCCAGTCGGGGGCGTCAGGGGCCAGATCGGCGACGGCCGCCGCCGGCGGCGAAGCCGTGGCCGACCCGTTCGAGCCCGCGCTGGGCCCGGGCGACACCACCGGCGTGAACAGCTCGGACTCGTCGATGACGGCGTCGGCGGCCGCGGCGCCGGTGGCCAATGCTCCGGCGGCGACGACCCCGGCAGGCCCGTCGGGTCCGACGAATCCGTCGGCTGACTCGTCGGGCAACTCGTGCAGCTCGAACTCCTCGGGCAGCGGCCCGTTGAGCAACCGGCTGGCGAAGGACCGCAGCCCACGCGGGGTGTCGGACTCCGCGCCTGCCTGGTCGGCCCCTACGGCGGCATCGGCCCGAGCGGCGGCCCCGGCCCCGACGACGGACCCGGCCACCGCACCGGCGGCTGCCGCCGCGGTCAGGTCGCCGCCGGCCAGACCATGGGGCCCTGATGCCTCCGCCCGGTCGGCGTCGGAGCCGGCCTGGTGATCGGCGTCGAGGTCGGGGATGCGGGCCAGGGCCTCGCGCAGGCTCTCGCGGCGGGGCGCCGGCCGCGGCGGGGGCCCGTCGGACGGGAACGACGGATCGGGGGGCAGGCCGAGCGCGGCGCGCCGGAAGGCGGGGCCGGGTCGGGGCGGCCGAGCGGGGCGCGTCGGCTGCTCCGTGGTCATCGGGACAACGATAGAGGCCCCGGGCCTACCGGTAGAGGCCGCGGTCGGTGATGCAGGTCACCACGGCGGGTGGCGTGAGGTAGTCGATCGACCGCCCCGAGGCCACCCGGTCGCGCAGCTCGGTGCTGGAGATCTCCAGTTCGGGGATGTCCACCCGCACCCACGCGTACGCCGGATCGAGGGCCACCGGCGGCCCGGGCCGGTCCACCACGACCAGCGTGGCGCCATCGGCCACCTCCTGGTGACGTTCCCAGGTGGTGAAGCCCGCGGCGGCGTCACGGCCCAGGATCACGAACAGCTCGGCCTCGGGCTCGGCGTGGCGCAGCTCGGCCAGGGTGTCGGCCGTGTAGCTCGGACCCCCGCGCCGGATCTCCAGCTCGCTCACCTCGAGCCCGGGGCGGTCGGCCACCGCGGCCCGCACCATGGCCACCCGTTCGCCGGCGGGGCTGATGGCCCGCTCCCCGACCTTCTGCCACGGCACCGCGGCCACGACCAGCAGCACCACGTCGAGCCCGAGCACCTGCTGGGCGTCGACCGCCGCCACCAGGTGGCCGATGTGGGGAGGATCGAACGTGCCCCCGAACACCCCGATGCGCCGTCCGGCTTTCGTGCGCTTTTCGCCCGGATCGTTCACCCTGCAACAACCAGGTCGGGAATCGCCCCGGAACCGCCCCACAGGGTGACGAGCGTCACCACGGTGGGGGGAAGATCCGGTCGAGGGTCACGGTTCGAACCTACCTGGAAGCCACCTGCCGGAACCGGCTCCGATCGAGGAGCAGGGCCGGGAACAACCCGATGCGCGCCAGCGTTGAAGAGGCAGTCATGAGTGATTCGGTTGGTCAGTACCTGAACGAGATCGGTGCGGTGGCGTTGCTCACCGCCGAAGAGGAGCGCGAGCTCGCCCAGATCATCGAGCGCGGCGTTGCCGCCCGCGAACGCATCGCTCGGGGCGAGGGCACGGCAGAAGACCGCCGCCTCGACCGGGCCGCCGCCCGGGCCAAGGACCGCTTCATCCGCGCCAACCTGCGCCTGGTGGTGAGCATCGCCCGTCGGTACCCGCTCCCCCCGGCCATGGACCTCCTCGACCTGATCCAGGAGGGCAACCTCGGTCTGGAGCACGCCGTCGACAAGTTCGACTGGCGCAAGGGCTTCAAGTTCTCCACCTACGCCACCTTCTGGATCCGCCAGGCCATCGGCCGGGCCCTCGACCAGAAGGCCAGCCTGGTCCGCCTCCCCGGCGACCGCTCGGCCAGCCTGCGGGCCGCCCTGCGCCAGGTCTCGGGCGACGGCGACGAGCTCGACGACGAGCACGCCCGCCTGCACCGTCTC
>DAIMFV010000180.1:0-1599 GCA_036724365.1 Acidimicrobiales bacterium
GCACGGTGCCGGGGCGGGGGTGGCGGGTGGGCAGCACGCAATCGAACAGGTCGACACCCAGGCGGACCGCCTCGACGATGGCGGCCGGGTCGCCCACGCCCATGAGGTAGCGCGGCTGATCGTCCGGCAGGTGCTCGATCGCGGCGGCCAGGGCCGGCAGCATCTCCTGGCGGGTCTCCCCCACCGACAGCCCGCCGATGGCGTAGCCGTCGAAGCCGACCTCCACGGTGCGCTGGGCCGACTCGGCCCGGAGCGACGCGTCGATCCCACCCTGGCTGATCCCGAACTGCGACTGGTGCAGGCCCCGGCCCGCCCGGGCCTCGGCACCGGCCAGGAACGACCGGCGCGCCCGTTGCGCCCAGTGGGCGGTTCGGTCCACCGCCGCCTGCACCACGGCGGGCGACGACGGCAGTGCCGGGCACACGTCGAGGACCATCTGGATGTCTGCACCCAGCAGGGTCTGCACCTCGACCGCGCCCTCCGGGGTGAGGTGGTGGGTGGACCCGTCGTAGGTGGACCGGAAGGTGGCCCCGTCGTCGGTCACCTTCGGCTCCAGGGAGAAGATCTGGTAGCCGCCCGAGTCGGTGAGGAGGTGGCCCGACCAGTCCATGAACCGGTGCAGACCGCCCATGGCGGCCACCACGTCGGCCCCGGGGCGCAGCATCAGGTGGTAGGTGTTGCCCAGCACCAACGGTATGCCGAGGGACTCGAGGTCCGCCGTGTCCAGGGTCTTGACCGCGGCCCGGGTGCCCACCGGCATGAACAGCGGGGTGGGGAGCACACCGCGGGCCGTGGCGATGGAGCCGGTGCGCGCCGCGCCATCGGTGGCGTCGACGTCGATCCGCAGCTTCACCGCCGCACCCCCGCGTCGGGAGCGGCCACCGGCAGCGCCCCACGGTCCACCAGCATGGCGTCGCCGAACGACAGGAACCGGTAGCCCTCACCCAGGGCGGTGGCGTAGAGCGCGGGCCACCCGGGGCCGGCGAAGGCCTGGACCAGTGCGAGCAGGGAGCTGCGGGGCACGTGGAAGTTGGTGAGCAGCCGGTCGACCAGCCGGAACGGGTAGTCGCCGTGGATGAACAGCTCGGTGTCGCCAGTGGTGTCACCGGTGGCCGCCCACGATTCCAGGGCCCGGACCGCGGTGGTGCCCACGGCCACCACCCGCGGCCGGCCGGCGGTGTCGGTCGCCGACCCGATCCACGGGCCGAGCACCTCGACGGTGGCCGGCGGGACGGCGTAGCGCTCGGCGTGCATGGCATGGTCCTCGACGCGGTCGGCCGTGATGGGCCGGAAGGTCCCCAGGCCCACCAGCAGCTCCACCCGGAGCAGGTGCACCCCGCGCGCCCCACACCGGGCGAGCAGGTCGTCGGTGAGGTGCAGCCCGGCCGTGGGCGCCGCCACCGACCCGGGCCTGTCGGCGAACACCGTCTGGTAGCGCTCCGGGTCGGCCAGCGGCTCGTGCACGTACGGCGGCAGCGGGACCTCGCCGAGGGCACCGAGCCACCGCTCCTCGGTGGCAGCATCGTCGGTGAGCAGGTGCACCCTCCGGCGACCGTCGTCGCCCAGGGCCACTCGAAATTCCCGGTGCTTGGAATCCAG
>DAIMFV010000180.1:1609-5949 GCA_036724365.1 Acidimicrobiales bacterium
CGCTCCTCGGGGGGGGCGTCGTCGGTGAGCAGGCGCACCCGGCGGCGACCGTCGTCACCCAGCCCCTCGCCCACCTGGACCACCGGCTCGTCGCCGCCCGCCGGCCCCGGGCCGGCCGGGGCGTGGAGCCGGGTGCCGGGCGGAACCCGGCGGCCGGGGCGAACCAGCGCCTCCCAGCCACCTTCGGCCCGCCGGTGCAACAGCAGCACCTCGACGGCCCCACCGGTGGCCTTGCGGAGGTGCAGGCGGGCCGGGAGCACCCGACTGTCGTTCACCACCAGCACGTCACCGGGATCGAGCAGGTCGGCCAGGTCCGCCACGGTGCGGTGGGCCACCGAGCCCGACCGCGCCACCAACAGGCGGGCCGAGTCCCGGGGCTCGGCCGGGTGCTGGGCGATGGCCTCCTCGGGCAGGTCGTAGTGGAGGTCGGCCGTGTCCATGCGGGCCGTCAGCGTAGGGGGCCCGTCGCTCCCACCACACCGCCGCAGCCCAGGGGGCCCGTCGCTCCCACCACACCGCCACAACCAGGGGCCCGTCGCTCCCACCACACCGCCACAACCAGGGGCCCCGTCGCTCCCACCACACCGCCACAACCAGGGGCCCCGTCGCTCCGATCGCTCCGCCGCAGCCCAGGGGCCCGTCAGGCGGGCGGCGCGGCCGCAGCCGTGAGGTCGGCCAGCGCCTCCAGTGCGGCGCCCGCCAGCACCCGGGCCCCGATCGCCACCGCCGCCTCGTCGATGTCGAACAGCCCCGAGTGGAGGTCGACCACCGGCGCTCCGGGTCCACGCACCCCGAGCCGCAGGTAGCACAGCGGCGCGTGGTCGCCGTACCACGAGAAGTCCTCACCGCCGGCGCTCTGGACCACCGGCTGCAGCGCCCCGGCACCCACCACCGCGGCCGCCGCGGTGGTGGCCAGGCCGACGGCCCAGGGATGGTTGACCACCGGTGGCGCACCCTGGTGGTGCTCCAGCTCCCAGCTCCCGCCGAGCGGTTCGACGATGGCGGCGAGGAGGCTGCGCACCCGAGGGGGCGCCTGCTCCCACGACGTGCGACCCGAGGACCGCAACGACCCGAGCAGGATCGCCTCGGTGGGGATCACGTTGGGGGCGTGGCCGGCCTGCAGCGAGCCGAACGTGAGGTGCAAGCCGTCGCGCGGGTCTGACAGCCGACCGAGCCCCATGGGGAGATCGACCACCACGCGAGCGGCCAGGTGGACCAGGTCGACCGACTGGTGGGGCCGGCCCGTGTGGCCACCCGGACCCCGCAGCACGATCCGGAGCTGATCGGCCGCGGAGGTGATGGGACCGCTCCCCACGCCGACCTCGCCCACGGGGAGCGACGGGTCGGCGTGCAGGGCGAAGACCGCGCCGACGTCGTCCATCACCCCGGCGGCGACCATGGCGGATGCGCCGCCCGGGATGGCCTCCTCGGCAGGCTGGAGGATGAGGCGGACGGTTCCGGCCCGGCCGGTGGCCTCGAGGGTGGCCGCCGCCGCCAGCCCCGCACCCAGCGCCGCCACCGCGTGCAGGTCGTGGCCGCAGGCGTGGCACACCCCGTCCACCGTGGACCGGTACGGCACGTCCTTCTCGTCGGTCACCCGCAGGGCGTCGATGTCGCCGCGGATGGCCACCACCGGGCCACCGGTACCGATGTCGCAGACCACGCCGGTTCCGGTGGGACCCGGCTCGGGGTGCAGGCCGGCCAGCTCCAAGCGCTCCAGGAGCGCCGCCGTGGTGCGGTGCTCCTCCCACGACGGCTCGGGGTGGGCGTGCAGGTCGCGACGCAGCGCCACCAACTCGTCGCCGAGCAGCGCCACCACCGCGCCCACCTGGCCGTGGAGGTCGACCCCGTCGTCCACTGCGGTCACCCGCCGATCCGATCGGTGGCCAGCTCACGGACGAGGAGATCGACCACCGGCCGGAGGGCCTCGGCGCCGGCCCCGCCGGGACCGACCGCCGCCCGCTGACGCAGGTAGCTCGGTCCCACCTCCAAGATCTTGGCGACGAAGCCCAGCTCGTCCGAACAGTCGAGCTTGTGGGCCGTGGGCGCCACCTCGTCGACCAGTTCGCGCACGGCCACCCGTGCCGGCTCCTGGCGGCCGTGCTCGTCGACGATCAGATCGGTGTCCAGGCCGTGGCGACCGGCCCGCCACTTGTTCTGGCGCAGCACCCAGTCTCGGTGGCGCGGGAGCGTGTACCCACGGTCGTCGAGGCCGTCGAGCCAGGCCACGAGGCTCTGGGCCAGGGCCGCCACCGCGGCGATCTCCGACATGGTGGGGATGCCGTCGCACATGCGCAGCTCCACGGTGCCGAAGTCGGGGTGGGGTCGCACGTCCCACCACACCTCGCGCACCGTGCTGATCGACCCCGACGACACCAGGGTCTCCATGTACTGCTCGAAGTCGGCCCACGACGCCATCGGGGCGGGGAGCCCGGCGGTGGGCAGGCCCTCGAAGATCTTCGACCGGCTCGATGCCAGACCGGTGTCGTGCCCCTCCCAGTAGGGGCTCGACGCCGACAACGCCAGGAAGTGGGGGATGTACCCGGCCACCGCGTTGGCGATGGCGACCGCCTTCTCCGGCGAGCGGATGCCCACGTGGACGTGCACGCCGAAGATCTGGAGGCGGCGGGCCATCCACTGCATCTCCTGCACCAGTCGGTCGTAGCGGGGGTCGGGGCTGACCGTCTGATCGCTCCAGTGCGAGAACGGGTGGGTGCCCGAGCACAGCAGGGCCAGGCCCCGGGCCTCGGCGGCCCGCTGCACCTCGGCCAGGGTGGCTTCCAGGTCGGCCCGGGCCTCGCTCACGGTCTGGCACACCCCGGTGATGATCTCCACCGTGCACTCGAACAGCTCGTGCTTGGCCTTGGGGTGCACGCCGCCGGGGTGGCCGGCGCCCAGCTCGGCCAGCAGATCCGTGGCGGCATCGGCCAGCTCGCCGGTGGCGGCGTCGACCACCTCCAACTCGACCTCGATGCCCAGGCTGGGGCCCGGTGAGCTGGCGAAGTCGATGTGCAAGGGGGCCTCCGAACCGAGCCGTGGGCAGTGCCGGCAGGCTACCGACCCGTCGGCGATCAGCCGAACAGGCCCGGCGGCGGCGCGGCGTCCGCCGCCGGCGGCGGCACCGTGAGACCCAGGTGGCGCCACCCGGCCGCGGTGGCGACCCGTCCCCGGGGTGTGCGCATGAGCAGGCCCTCGCGGATCAGGAACGGCTCGTAGACGTCTTCCACCGTCTCGGTGGGCTCGGACACGCTGATGGCCAGGGTGGACAGGCCCACCGGGCCGCCGCCGAAGCGTTCGCACAGGGCGGTGAGCAGGGCCCGGTCCACCTTGTCGAGACCCCGCTCGTCGACCCCGAAGACCTCGAGGCCCTCGCGGGCGGCCCCACGGTCCACCACCCCCCGCCCCCGCACCTCGGCGTAGTCGCGCACCCGCCGGAGCAGGCGGTTGGCGATCCGGGGCGTGCCCCGGGCCCGACGGGCGATCTCGGCGGCGCCGAGCTCGTCGATCTGCACGCCGAGGATCCCGGCGGCCCGCACCACGATGGACTCCAGATCGGTGGGTTCGTAGTAGTCGAGCCGGGCGACCAGGCCGAAGCGGTCCCGCAGCGGACCGGTGATGAGCCCGGTGCGGGTGGTGGCCCCCACCAGGGTGAAGTGCGGCACGTCCATGCGGATCGATCGGGCGGCGGGTCCCTTGCCCAGCACGATGTCGAGCTGGAAGTCCTCGATCGCGGGGTAGAGGACCTCCTCGACCGCACGCGAGAGGCGATGGATCTCGTCGATGAAGAGGACGTCTCCTTCGTCGAGCTGCGACAGGATCGAGGCCAGGTCTCCCGCCCGTTCCAGCGCCGGCCCGGAGGTGACGTGGAGCGCCACCTCCAGTTCGGTGGCGACGATCCCGGCCAGGGTGGTCTTGCCCAGGCCCGGCGGCCCCGCGAACAGGAGGTGGTCGGCGGCCTGGCCCCGCAGGCGAGCGGCCTCCAGGATGATCGACAGGTGTTCCTTCAGCTCGGCCTGGCCCACGAAGTCGGCCAGCGAACGCGGGCGCAGACCGATCTCATCGGCCTGTTCGGCCGGTTCGATGGGATCCGGGTCCAGCAGCTCGTCCCGCACGTCAGCGCCCTCCCGACAGCCGCTGCAGCGCCTGGCGCAGCAGGGCACCGGCATCGGAGCCCTCGAGGTCGCGCGTGGCGTCGGCGATCTCCTCGGCGCCGTATCCCAGGCCGGCCAACCCGTCTCGCACGTCGGTCAACGCGACGCGATCGGCGCCCGGTGCGCCCGTCGGGCCGTCGGAACCCGGGCGGGGACCCCCGGGGGCGACCGCCACGCCGTCGAGGCGGG
>DAIMFV010000180.1:5959-7349 GCA_036724365.1 Acidimicrobiales bacterium
GCCCGGCACCAGGCACAGGGCGGCCAGGTCGTCGTCGGCCACGAGGCGGGCCAGCGCGGCCGGCGGGTGCACCGACAAGATGGCGAGGGCCAGGGCCGGCCCCACACCGTGCGCGCCGAGGAGGGCCTCGAACGTGTCTCGTTCGGTGTCGGTGGCGAACCCGTACAGGGCCTGGGCGTCTTCTCGGATGTGATGGTGGATCCACACGAAGACCTCGGCGTCGTGGTCTCCCAGCCGGGCGGCGGTGGCCGGCCCGGCCTGCACCCGGTAGCCGAGCCCCTGCACCTCCACCAGCAGTTCGCCGGTGGTGGATCGGCCGATCAGACGGCCCCGCAGCGAGCCGATCACCGGGCCGGCCCCCGACCGATGGCCGCGGCGATGCGCTGGTTCACCCGGGCGTGGGCCAGGTGGCAGAGGGCGAGGGCAGCGGCGTCGGCCGCGTCGGCGGGCCGGGGCGGGGTCCGGAGGGCCAGCAGCCGCTGGACCATGACCTGCACCTGCGCCTTGTCTGCCGCGCCGTCCCCGGTGACGGCGAGCTTCACCTCGTTGGGCGAGTACTGGGCGACGTCGCAGCCCGCGTTCACGGCCTCGGCCATGGCCAGGCCACTGGCCTGCCCCACCGACATCGCGGTGCGCACGTTCACCTGGAAGAAGACGCGTTCCACCGCCACCACGTCTGGGCGGAGCTCCGCGATCAGGGCCCGCAGCTCCCGCTGCAGCTCGGCCAGCCGCGTGGGCAGGGGCAGGGCGGGGTCGGTGCGGAGCACCCCGATGGCCACGGCCTGCGGGCCCGCGGGCGTGGCGCGCACCGCGCCGTAGCCGCAGCGCGACAAACCCGGATCGATCCCCAGTGCGAACACCTGTACGACGCTAGCAATCCGAGCCGGACCCCTCGCGGATGGCCCCACCGCCACGCCTGCACCCGGTGCCGGGCCCGGGCCGCAAACGGGGCCGCCCGGCGACCGCGCCTCCGGCGGGCGAGGTGGTCATCGGTCCCGAGAGGTCAAGTCCGACCGTACCCGGGCCGATCAGGGCCAGATGCCCATCGCCGCCCCCGGAGCGCCCCGACCCCCCGCCACCGCCGAGCCGGTGGTGGTCCTCGACCAGGTCCGGCGACGGTTCGGTGAGGTCGAGGCCCTCGCCGGCCTCGATCTGGTGGTGCCCGCCAACCGCATCACGGTGCTCCTCGGCCCCAACGGCGCCGGGAAGACCACGGCCATCCGCATGATCACCGGCGCCCTCGACGCCCACAGCGGCACCGTCCGCACCTTCGGGATGGACCCGGCCGTCCAGGGTGAGGCCGTCCGGCTCCGCTGCGGCGTGGTGTCGGCCAAACCGGCCCTGTACGACCGCCTCGACGGCCACGCCAACCTCGCCTACGCCGCCGAGC
>DAIMFV010000181.1:0-7310 GCA_036724365.1 Acidimicrobiales bacterium
ACCCGCCACCTGTCCGTGAGCTCCAGCGTGGCCGTCGACCGTCGAGACACGGGGACGTCGTTTGTGACCCGTCCACTAGATGCATTGATCTGCTGCCCAGTGTCGATCGTGCACGCAACAAGGCGTGCTGTTGTTTCGCCCTCGCGGGTGATGCTCTCGATTGCGATCGTTGGGTCCCCTTTCGAGAAGTCGGAGAGGATTCCGCCCGTGACCATCCCGTCTAGGTTCACTAGAACGGCTTCCAGAGCGGCGTCACCGAAGAACGCCTCCAGGCCATCGGTTGCCGTGGGGCTCTCGCCCGCCCTGAAGTAGGCGGAGAAGGCGTCGACATAGGCGGCGGCGACCTCGTCTTCGGGGGTGGTAGGGGCGGACGGCTCGGTGGTGGTCGTGGGGGCCGCTGTGGTGGTGGTGGTCGTGGTGGCGTCGGCGGTGGGGCCGGGGGCGGCGGTGTCGTCGCTACAGGCGCCGAGCAGGGCGGTCGCGGTGACGGCCGCGACCACGAGCACGGGGCGGAAGGGGGGCCGGAACATGCGGGCCGGTGTACCCGGGTGTCCGCGGGGCCAATCAGGTCTCCCACCGTGGCCGGGCCACCACACCACCAGGGGCGGCGAGCCCTCCACCGGCCCGGGTCGGCACGCGATGAGGGCCCACCCCCGAGGGGAGATGGGCCCTCATCGATGCTCGCAGCTGAGCGATTGCGGGGGAGGGTAGGGCATCGGGCGGCCGCTGTCCCGTCACCCCGTCCCGTCACTGCGTCCCGGCGCCCGGCCACCGGCCCGGGCGTGGGCGTGGGCTGCTGCGGGGCCGGTCAGGCCTGGCGACCGGGGATGGGGCCGGCGCGGCCCAGGTCCTCGGTATCGGGGGTGGCCTCGTCGTGGGTCTTGGTGGCGTGCTCCAGGATCTCCATGGGCACCAGGTGGCGGCTGACCCACCAGCGGCCGGGCTGGTCGGCCCACACCAGCATCGGCGGCAGGATCACCAGGGCGCTGAACAGGGCCACCACCACGTTCATGGCCACGATGATCCCGAAGTCGCGCAGGATGGGCAGCGACGAGGTGGCGATCACGGCCACGCCGGCGATGGCGGCCAGGCCCGACACCGCGAAGGCTCGGCCGGTGCGGGCCGCGGTCACGTGCGCGGCGGCGTCGGGGGCCAGGCCCCGGTGGCGCTCCTCCACGAACCGCAACAGGATCAGCGACGTGAACTCGGTGCAGATGGCGATCACCAGCGGCCCGCCCACCGCCGTCATCGGGCTCAGCTTGAGGTTGAACGTGTAGGCCACCAGCGAGGCGGCGCCGGTGGCCACCAGCACCGGCACCAGCGACAGCAGCGACCGCCACACGCTGCGCAACCGGATGGTGAGGAACAAGAACACGAACAGCAGGGCCAGGTAGGTGAGCTCCACCCGGTTGGCCTCCAGGTTCTGCAGCAGGCCCACGCCCACCACCGCCAGGCCCGACGGGGTGGCCCGGATGCCCTCCGGCGGGGCGATGCCCTCGTCGGTGGAGTCGGCCAGGCGTTCCTGCATGTCGTCGACCATCACCGCCCGCTCCTCGAGCGACTTGGGCCGGGTGACGAACAAGATGTTGACGGCGGCGGCCTCGGTGTTGACGGTGAACTCCTGCACCGAGTCGGGGGCTGCGAGGTGGGCGGCCTCCATCAGGGCGCCCGACGGCGAGTAGTTGGCGGCGCCTGGGATGTCGACGAGGAACGAGAGCGGGGTCAACAGGTTGGAGCCCACCAGGATCTGGTCGGGGTAGCGCTCCAGGCTGTCGTCGGTGAACCGGTCGATCCACGCCGCCGTCTCGTCGGTGAAGATCTGGTCCGAACTGTCGGCCACCATGTACACGCCCAGCTCCGACGACACGTCGGCCCGCTCCTCCAGGGTGGCCACGTCCTTGCGGTTCTGGGACTCCTGGTTCACCCACAGCACCGGATCGGTCTGCAGGGTCAGCTCACCCTCCACCGCCATGCCGCCCACGAACACCGCCAGCGACATGATGGCGAACGGCACCGCCAGCTTCGGGGTGAGCGAGCCCAGCCACCGCACGAACCGGCCGAGCGGGCCCTCTCGGAAGTCGTGGCCCTTGGTGGGGGAGCGGTACTCCCGGGCCCCCAGGGCGGCCAGCGGCACGAAGATCGAGCACATGCAGATCACCGCGATGCCCACGGCGAGCAGCAGGCCGAAGTCCCGGATCATGGGCACCTTGGCGAACATCAGCGCCGAGAAGGCGAACACGGCGTCGAAGGTGACCACCAGCAGGGCGGGGCCCAGGTTGCGCGCCGTCTCCTGGATCGGATGCTCCGACCGGTCGATCAACACCTCCTCTTCCACGCGCGCGTGCATCTGGATCGCGTAGTCGATGCCCACGCCGATCATCACCGGGAGGCCGGCGATGGTGACGATCGACAGGGGGATGCCGATGTAGCCGGCCAGGCCGAAGGCCCAGATCACCCCCACCACGATCACGGCCAACGGCAGCAGCCGCCACCGCACGTCGAACAGCACCAGCAGGATCACCATCATCACCGCCAGGGCGATGCCACCGAGGCGCAGGATGCCGCCGCGGAGGTAGTCGTTCAGGTCCTTGAGCAGCACCGGCGCCCCGGTGACCAGGACCTCGCCGCCCTCCAGGTCGTGCTTGGCCCACGCCTCCTTCACGGCGATGGCGCCCTTGCCCTCTTCTTCGATGGAGGCGTTGCCGGTGAGGCGCACCACCATCTGGGCGTGGCGGTCGTCGAAGAAGAACGACCGCAGCGGCTTGCGGATCTCACCGTCGTTACCGATCAGCAGCAGCTCCACCCAGTCGGGGTTGTCGAGGCTGCGGTCTGCGTCGGGAGCCAGGTACGGGGCGATGCGCTCGGTGGTGGCGGCCAGGTCGGCCTCGCGGATCGCCACCGACTCCTCGTCGCCGGCGGCGCGGGCCTCTTCGGTGGCGGCGGCCAGGGTGGCGCTGGCGATCGAGTTGATGGGGTCGAACGTCTCGGTGTTGGTGGGGTCGTCGGGCGTGCGGGCCAACAGGCTGGCGCTGTACTCCAAGCCGTCGAGGGGCGACACCACCGTGCGCACCTCGGGCACGTCGGCCAACTCGGCCTTCACCGCGTCGAAGGCCTCGCGGTTGGCGGGCAACGCCAGGTCGGCCACGGTGTGGTCCTCGTCCATGGTGAACAGCACCACCATGATCTGGCCGCCGAACAGCTCCTGGTACGCCAGGTTGTCGATGGCCACCTGGTCGTCGCTGTTCAGGTAGCTGTCCTGGCCGGTGGCGAACTCCAGCCGGGTGAGACCGAACGCCATGATCATCGTGACCAGCAGGCCGATGATCGACACCAGGCCGGCACGCTTGCCGAGTTGCACCGCCAGGACGGACCAGAACCTGCGCACGTCGGCCTCCGACAGATCGGGGAAAGAGAAGGGCTGGTCGACTGTAACCCCGGTCATCGGGCCGTGACCGGGCCGAACGTCCCGGGTTTGTCGGGTCGAAGGTCGGCTGGCGGACCGGCGGCGCGGGACCGGCGTCGGTCGGACGGTCGGCCGGTCGGTTGGTTGGGACCCACCGGCTCCGGTGACGGAACGCGCTGCCGGGCGACCGGATCCGTCACCGGCCCCAGCGGTGGGGTGGTCGGGTGGACGGGTGGGCCAGGCTGTGGTTGGGTGCGGACGTGGCACCCGCAACCGACTCCTCAGAGAGGGTTGCGGGCTCCGGCGTGTCGGTGGTGCACGTGGTGGCCAAGACCCACCTGGACCTCGGGTTCACGGCACTGGCCGCCGAGGTCGAGCACCGGTACCTCACCGACTTCTTCCCCCGAGCGCTGGCCGTGGCCACCGAGCTGCGCGGCCGCGGTGGTCCCGGAGGCGCCGACCGGCTGGTGTGGACCACCGGCTCGTGGATCCTGCACCGGGCCCTCGCCGACCCCGACGCGGGCCGGCGGGCGGCCGTGGCGGCGGGCATCGAGCGCGGCGACCTGGCCTGGCACGCCCTGCCGGTCACCACCCACACCGAGCTGATGGACGCCGACCTGGTGCGCGCCGGCCTCGGCCTCGTCGCCGAGCTCGACGCCCGGTTCGGCCGCAACGACCCCGCCACCCGCACGGTGGCCGCCAAGATGACCGATGTGCCCGGTCACAGCCGGAGCCTGGTTCCGCTGCTGGCCGAGGCCGGCGTGACCTTCCTGCACCTGGGGGTGAACCCGGCCTGGCCGGTGCCCGAGGTGCCCCCGGTGTTCCGCTGGCGGTCGCCCGACGGTGCCGAGGTGGTGGTGGCCTACCAGGCCGGTGGCTACGGCGGCACCGTGTCCGTGCCCGGGTGCGACGAGGTGCTCGCCTTCCTGCACGCCGGCGACAACCTGGGCCCGCCCTCGGTCGACGACGTGGTCGCAGCCCACGCCGCGCTGCGCCAGCGGTTCCCCGGCGCCGACGTGCGGGCCTCCACCCTCGACGCCTTCGCCCGGGCACTGACGGCCTCCGGCGCGGTGGTGGACCTGCCCGTGGTCACGGCCGAGATCGGTGACCCGTGGTTGTTCGGTGCCGGCAGCGACCCGGCCAAGGTCGCCCGCTACCGCCACCTGCTCCAGACCCGGACCGCCGTGCGGGAGCGGCTGGAGGCCGACGGTGAAGCGGTGCCGGGCGCCCTGGGCGACGTGGACCGCACCCTCCTGCTGGTGGCCGAGCACACCTGGGGCCTGGACCACAAGGAGGCCCTGCCCGACACCACCCGCTGGGACCGGGCCGGACTGGCCGAGCTCCGCGCCACCCCGGAGGGCCGCCGGTTCGAGTCGTCGTGGGCCGAACAGCGCGCCTACGTCGACCACGCCGCCGGGCTCCTGGCGCCGCTGGTCCCGTCGACCCCAATGCGTTCTGGCGTAGCTGGGGTCCGGGGGGTGGACCTGAGCTACGCCGATTCGGGTGGGGTGGGGGTGAGTGCGGGTGGGCCTCCGCGCTCTTCGCGTTCTGGCGTAGCTGGGGTCCGGGGGGTGGACCTGGGTTACGCCGATTCGGGTGGGGTGGGGATCGGGTCGGGCGACGTCATCGACGGCGGGTGCTGGCGAGTTTCCGTGGACCCCGTCGACGGGGCGATCGTGGCGCTGGTGGAGACCGCCACCGGACGGGTGCTGGCCGACGCCGACCACCCGCTCGGCCTGCTGGGCTACCAGTCGTTCGACGCGGCAGACTACGAGCGGTTCTACGCCGGGCTCACCCCCGTGCCGGACGACGAGTGGTGGGCCCGCTGGGACAACACCAAGCCCGGCATCGACGCCGTGCCGGAGGCCCGGTCGGGGCGGTGGTCGCCGACGTCGGCCCAGGTCTGGCACGCCACCCACCAGGGCGGCGCCTGGCACGATCTGTTGGTACGGGTGCGCTTCGACCCCGACCTCTCGGGCGTGCTCGGCGCCCCGCCCGAGGCCTGGATCCGGTGGTGGTGGTCCCACGATCCCGATCCGAGCGGCCGCCAGGAGATCGAGGGCACCCTGTGGTGGACCGACAAGCCGGCCAACCGGCTGCCCGAGGCGCTGTGGTGGTCGTTCACCCCGGTGGCGGCCGAGCCCGAGGTCTGGACGATGGACAAGCTGGGCCAGGCGGTGTCGCCGCTCGACGTGGTCCGACGGGGCGGGCGATCGCTCCACGCGGTGGGCGACGGCGGGCTCACCTACCGCGGGGCCGACGGTCCGCTGCACCTGCGCACGCCCGACGCCCCGCTGGTGGCCCCCGGTCGGCCCAACCTGCTCGACGCCGACCCACCCGTGCCCGACCTGGCCGGCGGCTGGCACGTGCTCCTGGCCGACAACTGCTGGGGCACCAACTTCCCCATGTGGATCGAGGGCCCCGCCCGCTACCGCGTCACCCTGTCCACCTGACACCTGACACCCGACACCGCCCGCTGGGGTGGGGTCAGGGGAGCTCGGCGAGGGCGGCCTGGATGCCGGGGGCCTCGGCGCCGATGGTGGTGCTGTCGCCGTGACCGGTGTGCACCACGGTGTGGGCCGGGAGCGGCAGGAGTCGCTCGGCGATGCTGTGCAGGATGGTCGGACGATCCGAGAACGACCGGCCGGTGGCGCCGGGGCCGCCGTTGAACAGGGTGTCGCCCGAGAACAGCACACCGTCGGCCTCGTCGTGGAGGCAGCAGCCTCCGGGGCTGTGGCCGGGGGTGTGGAGCACGGTGAGGGTGGTACCGCCCACCTCGATGCGCTGGCCGTCGGCCAGGGTGGCGTCGACCGGGCGGCCGGGGTTGACCACCTCCCACAACATGGCGTCGGCGGGGTGCAGCCACAGCGGGCCACCGGTGGCATCGGCCAGGGCGGCGGCCGCGTTGATGTGGTCGTTGTGGCCGTGGGTGCACACGATGGCCACCACCCGGCGGCCGGCGATGGCATCGACGATGGGACGGTGGTCGTGGGCGGCGTCGACCACCAGCACCTCGGCGTCGTCGCCGATCAGCCAGATGTTGTTGTCGACGTCGAAGTCCTGCCCGTCGAGCGAGAACGTGCCCGACGTGATGACCCGATCGATCCGGGCGCCCATCAGGACCCGGCCCCGTCGATGACGACGACGGATCGGAGGACCTCGCCGCGCTCCATGCGGTGGAACGCCTCTTCCACGCCGTCGAGGCCGATGGTCTCGCTCACGAAGCGGTCCAGGTCGAGGCGACCCTGCAGGTACAGGTCGACCAGCATCGGGAAGTCGCGCGACGGCAGGCAGTCGCCGTACCAGCTCGGCTTGAGCCGCCCGCCTCGGCCGAAGAAGTCGATCATGGGCAGGTCGATGCGCATCTCGGGGTTGGGCACGCCCACCTGCACGACGGTGCCGGCCAGGTCGCGGGCGTAGAACGCCTGCTCGAACACCTTGGGGTTGCCCACCGCCTCGATGCACACGTCGGCCCCGTTGCCGTCGGTGAGGGCCTGGATGGCCTCCACAGGATCCACCTCGGAGGCGTTCACCGTGTGGGTGGCGCCGAACTCCCGGGCCAGGTCCAGCTTGCGGGCGTCGAGGTCGACGGCGATCACCTTCGACGCCCCCATCAGGCGGGCCCCGGCGATGGCGGCGTCGCCCACCCCACCGCAGCCGAACACGGCCACGCTGTCGCCCAGGCCGACCTCGCCGGTGAACATGGCCGCACCCAGGCCCGCCATCACGCCGCAGCCGAGCAGGCCCACCGCCTCGGGACGGGCCGACGGGTCCACCTTGGTGGCCTGGCCGGCGGCGACGAGGGTCTTCTCGGCGAAGGCGCCGATGCCCAGGGCGGGGGACAGCTCGACGCCGTCGAGCGTCATCTTCTGGGTGGCGTTGTGGGTGGCGAAGCAGTACTGCGGAC
>DAIMFV010000182.1:0-7286 GCA_036724365.1 Acidimicrobiales bacterium
GGGGGAGGGGAGGGCCATGCGCGAACCCTAACGGCCGGCATCGATGGGGTCGCCTCGATCTCCACGGGGGAACGGACCACTCGGCACCGGCCCCCGGGCCGGGCGGTACGGTGCTGACTCGCCCGCGGCACGGGCCGGAAGGGGATGCACGAGGTGACAGAGATCCGGGCGGTGGACTGGGCCGACGGCCCCGAGGTCGGCATGGTGCTGATCGACCAGACGCTGCTGCCCGGCGTCGAGCGCAGAGTCGTGTGCGTCACGGTCGATGCCGTGGTCGACGCCATCGAGCGGCTGGTGGTGCGCGGTGCGCCGGCGCTGGGTGCAGCCGGCGCGTTCGGGGTGGCCGTGGCCGTGGCCGAAGGGGAGCGGCAGGGTTGGACGGTGGCTCAGCTGCACGACCAGGTGGCGCGCATCCGTCACGCCCGACCCACCGCGGTGAACCTGGCGTGGGGCGTCGACCGGGCGGCAGCACGTCTGGCCGAGGGGGTCGACGCGGTGGTGGCCGAGGGTCGAGCCCTGATGGCCGAGGACCTGGCCGCCAACCGCACGCTCAGCCGGCACGGCGCCGACTGGATCCTCGATCGCCTCGACCACCTCGAACCCCTGGACCGAGGTGGGCCCGGCGCGCCCGTCCGGGTGCTCACCCACTGCAACGCCGGGGCACTGGCCACCACCGGTTGGGGCACCGCCCTGGGGGTGGTGCGCGAGTTGCACGAGCGCGGTGTCCTGGGACGGGTGTACGCGGACGAGACCCGGCCACTCCTGCAGGGGGCCCGGCTCACCGCCTGGGAACTGGCCCGGATCGGTGCCGACCACGTGGTGCAGGTGGACGCCGCCGCGGCCAGCACGATCCTGGGCGGCCACGTCGACGTGGCCGTGGTGGGCGCCGACCGCATCGCCGCCAACGGCGACGCCGCCAACAAGATCGGCACGCTGGGGGTGGCCCTGGCCTGCGCCGACGCCGGAATCCCCTTCATCGTGGCGGCACCCCTCTCCACCGTCGACCGGCACACGGCATCGGGTCGCGACATCCACATCGAGCTCCGTGACGGGGACGAGGTGGTGCGCTGGGCCGGTGCCGCCACCGCGCCAGATGCCACCGAGGGCTTCAACCCGGCGTTCGACGTGACCCCCGCCCGGCTCATCAGCGCCATCGTCACCGAGGTCGGCGTGGTCGAGCCCGGCGACGGCAGCGCCACGATCTACCCGCTCGAGGAGCACCAGTGACCGACCTCCACATCCCCGCGCCGCTCGCCGCCCTGGTGGAGCGCTCCCGGCGCATCGGGGCCGATCCCCGCCTCGTGCTCCACGGTGGTGGCAACACCTCGGCCAAGGGCACGCTCGTCGACCACCTCGGGCGCGAGCAGGAGGTGCTGTGGGTGAAGGGCTCGGGTTCCGACATGGGCACGTCGGTGCCTCGCGACTACCCCGCCCTGCGGCTGGCGGAGCTCACGGCGTTGTCCTCGGTCGAGCAGATGACCGACGACGAGATGGTGGCCTACGTGGCCCGGGCCCTGGTCGACCCCACCTCGCCCCGCCCGTCGATCGAGACCCTCCTGCACGCCTTCGTGCCCCGGACCCACATCGACCACGTGCACGCCGACGCCATCTGCGCCCTCACCAACCACGCCGACGGCCGACGGGTGGTGGCCGAGGTCCTGGGCGAGGGCTACGCCTACGTCGACTGGGTGATGCCCGGCTTCGAGCTGGCCAAGGTGGTCGGCCGGCTCGCCGACGCCGAGGGCGTGGTGCTGGCCAACCACGGTCTGTTCTGCTGGAGCGACGACAGCGACGACTGCTACCGGCGCACCATCGAGGCGGTGCGCAAGGCGAACGAGCACCTCGCCGCCACCGGCACCCCCACCGCCGGCGCCCGCCGGGTGGGTGACCTCGACGCCGCCTACACCGAGCGGTTGCTGGTCAACGTGCGGGGGGCGGTGAGCGAGCGGGCCCACAAGGTCCTGTTGGTCGACGAGCGGCTGCGCGACGTGGCCGACCGGGCCGACGTGGCCACGATCGTGGCGGCCGGGGTGTCCTCGGCCGACCACATGTTGCGCATCAAGCCGTGGTCGGCGGTCGTGACCGACCCCACCTCGCCCGACGCGGTCCGCGAGACGGTGCAGCGCTACGTCGAGGACTACACCGCCTACTTCGACCGCCACCGCCACCGGGTGCCCGAGGGCCACGGCATGCACGACCCCACCCCCACGGTGCTGCTGGTGCCGGGCCTCGGTGCCGTGACCGCCGGTCCCGACCACCGCACCGCCCGGGTGGCCGCCGACATCGCGGACGCCACCCACCACGTGGCCGCCACCGTCGCCGACTCGTTCGGCACCCCGCTGCCGTTGGCGGAGGACGACGTGTTCCGCTTCGACTACTGGCCGCTGGAGCTCTACAAGCTGACCCTGAAGCCGCCGCCCAAGGCCCTCGCCGGGCGGATCGTGGTGGTGACGGGTGCGGCGTCGGGCATCGGCCGGGAGGTGGCCCGCCGGCTGGCGGCGCTGGGGGCCAGCGTGGTGCTCGCCGACCTCGACGGCGACGGGCTCGACGCCACCCGGGCCACGATCGCCCAGGCCGGGGGCCCGGACCCCGAGGTGGTGGTGGGCGACCAGTCCGATCCCGACGTGGTGGCGGCCACGGTGTCCACCGCGGTGCGCACCTTCGGTGGGCTCGACGGGATCGTGGCCAACGCCGGCATCGCCGTGACGGGCGCGCTCGACGAGATCACCCTCGACGACTGGGAGCGGGCCCTGCGCATCAACCTGTCCAGCGCCTTCCTGCTCACCCGGGCCGCGCTGCCGGTTCTCAAGGAGCAGGGACTCGGCGGCTCACTCGTGTACATCGCCTCCAAGAACGCCTTCGGCCCCGGGGCCGGCTTCGGCGCCTACTCGGTGTCCAAGGCCGGCATGGTGCAGCTCATGCGCATCGCCGCCCTGGAGGGCGGACCCCACGGCATCCGGGCCAACGCCGTGAACCCCGACGCCGTGTTCGAGGGGTCGCACCTCTGGGACCACGGGCTCCGCGAGGAGCGGGCGGCCGCCCACGGCATCGCCCCCGACGCCCTCGAGGAGTTCTACCAAGCCCGCAACATCCTGCGCCGCAGCGTCACCACCGGCGACGTGGCCGACACGGTGGTGCACCTGTTCGGCGACGCGTCGTCGCGCACCACCGGCGCGGTGGTGCCCGTCGACGGCGGCGTGGCCGCCTGCTTCCCCCGCTGACCACCGAGGAGCCCCCCATGACCGCCGATGCCGTCGATCCCGCCGCCCACCCCGCCACCGACTACGAGGTCCTCACCGCCGAGACCGCGCCCGGCTACGTCCGCGCCCGGCCCGACCTGGCGAGTCGCGTCGACGTGGACCACCTGGCCCGGGTGGAGGAGGTGGGCGACGGCAACCTGAACCTGGTCTTCATCCTCACCGACACCGCGGGGCGGGGCCTGGTGCTCAAGCAGGCGCTGCCGTACGTACGTCTGGTGGGGCCGGACTGGCCGATGCGGCCCGACCGGGCCCGGCGGGAGGCCGAGGTCACCGAGGTGCACGGTCGGGTGGCTCCCGGTGTGGTGCCCGAGATCTACGCCTACGACGCCGAGCGGTACCTGATCGCCATGGAGGACCTGTCCGACCACCGGGTCTGGCGGGGCGCCCTCAACGAGGGCCTGCGCCACGACGGGGTGGCCGAGGCCCTGGGCCGCTACCTGGCTGCGGTGGCCTTTGGCACGTCGCCGCTGGGCATGGACCCCGAGGAGCACAAGGCCCTGGCCGCCGCCACCTCCAACGGCGAGTTGTGCCGCATCACCGAGGATCTCGTGTTCACCGAGCCCTACGTGGACGCCGGCCGGAACTCGGTGCTGCCCGCCAACGAGGCCGACGCCGCCGACCTGGCCGCCGACACCGTGATGGTGGAGGCCATGGGCCTGGCCAAGTGGAAGTTCATGACCGAGGCAGAGGCGATCGTCCACGGCGACCTGCACACCGGCTCGGTCATGGTGCGGGGCTCGGGGCCCGACGGGGCGCCCGGCGACGGGCCGTCCACGGCCCGGGTCATCGACAGCGAGTTCGCGTTCTGCGGGCCGGTGGCGTTCGACATCGGTGCCTTGTGGGCCAACGAGCTGATCGCCGCCACCCGGGGCGCCGCCCTCGGCGACGCCACCCACCAGGCGTGGTGCCTGGACCTGGTGCCGCGCACCTGGCACGCCTTCGACGCCGAGTTCCGCCGCCTCTGGCCCACCCGGGTGGATCCCCGGGTCTGGCACGACGAGCTGGGGGAGCGGCTGCTGGCCCACTGGCGGGAGGACGCCTGGCTCTTCGCGGCGGCCAAGATGGCCCGCCGCATCGTGGGCCTGGCCAAGACCAGCGACATCGAGACGCTCGACCCCGACGTCCGGGCCCCAGCCGCCCGCTCCGTGCTGGCCACCGCCCGCGCCGCAGTGCGCGAACGCCACGGCGACAGCACCCCCGAGGCCCTGGTCGCCCTCGCCCGCTCCCTCCAACCAGCCTGACCGTATTGACGATGGATCAACACCTCCAGAGCGTTCTCGATGGCCTTTGCGAGCTCCTTTCGAGATACGGCTACGACGAGCGGGCAGGGTTCCTTCGCGGTCTCAGCGACGAGCGCGACTCGGATGTCCTCTGGGCGACCCTTGGCG
This sequence comes from Acidimicrobiales bacterium, assembly GCA_036724365.1. Classification (GTDB taxonomy): domain Bacteria; phylum Actinomycetota; class Acidimicrobiia; order Acidimicrobiales; family Iamiaceae; genus Aquihabitans. Next base: position 4,649 of record DAIMFV010000182.1, read on the forward strand.
GGCTCGAGTTTTGGGGTGGCTCCGGAGCCGTGTGGGAGGTCGAGCCCTTCCACCTCACCCGCCCCGACGCCGGTGCGGAGGGCGACTACCGGCAGTTCCAGTCGCTGATGGTCGAGCTTGCTGACCTCCTGGAATCGAAGGGTATGGCAGACCTCGCTGGACGCACGGCGGAGCGGTTTCGCCGGGATGTCGGGTGACGTGAAGCCTCTTGCTCGAGCGCGGTCGTGGGCGCGAGCCCTCCTGGTCCTGCTCGTGTGAGAGCCGCAACCCGTAGGCAAGCGGCAGCAGGCATGGGGCGCGTCAGCCGGGCGATCCCAACCGCGATGGGTGCAATGTGCACCCATCCCCTGGTATCGTTTCGGCCATGCCCAGGGTGATCCAGATCCGAGACGTGCCCGACGATGTGCACGACGCCTTGGCCGACGCGGCCGCGGCCGAGGGTCTCTCCTTGACCCGCTACATGCGGCGCGAGCTCGAGCACCTGGCCAGCCGCGCCCAGGTGGTGCACGAGAACGCCGCCGTGATCCGACTGACCCAGGCGAAGGTTCGAGGCCATGTCGATCGAGACACGATTCTCACCGCTCTGCGCGAGGGACGCGGCGATTGAGGGTCGTCGATGCCGGCGTGATCGTCGAACTCGTGGCGAGCGATCTTGATCCCGATCGCCTCGGCGACGAGGAGCTCGCCGTACCGCATCTCATCGACAGCGAGGTGACCAACGTCCTTCGGCGTCTCGTCCGCCGGAAGATCCTGACCGAGCGGCAGGGTGCGTCCGCGTTGGACGGTTTCACCCTCCTTGCGTTGACCCGGTACCCGGCCGACTGGCTCCGGCCGAGGATGTGGGCACTCCGGCACAATCTCAGCGCGTACGACGCCACCTACGTCGCCCTCGCCGAGATGACCGGCGCGACGGCCCTGCTCACGACCGACACCAGGTTGGCGGCCGCACCCGGCGTCAACTGCCCGATCGAGTTGCTCTGAGCCCGACGGCGCGGTGCCCGGCGTGATCGCCGGTCCCGCACCACCGCACCGATCGCCCCCCGGCGTTCGGCCGGTCGGGGGGTGCGGTGGTAGCATGTCTTCCTGACCGTGAAGTGGGTCCCGCGAGGCCCATACGGACAGGAGAAGGTCGAGTGGAACAACGCACCCGGTTCACGCTGCCCCCCACCGGGGGCTTTTCTTTTGCCCGGACGCAGCCGTGAGCGGCCCGATCCGTGAGGCGCTGCTGGTGCTCACCGACGGCACGGTGTTCGAGGGCGAGGCCCTCGGGGCCACCCCCGCCACCGGTGTCGCAACCGGCGAGGTGGTGTTCAACACGGTGCTCTCGGGCTACCAGGAGGTGATCTCCGACCCGTCGTACGCCGGGCAGATCATCACCTTCACCTACCCCCACATCGGCAACTACGGGGTCACCCCACTCGACGACGAGTACCACCGGCCGTTCTGCCGCGGTGTGGTCGTGCGGGAGCTGGCCCGACGCCGGTCCAACTGGCGCAGCACCCAGGACCTCGACGCCTGGCTCAGGACGCACGGCGTGCCGGGCATCGGTGGCATCGACACCCGCCGGCTCACGCGCCACATCCGAGACAGCGGGGCCATGCCCGGCGCCTTCGGCGCCATCGGTTCGGCGCCCGACGGCACCGAGGTCACCGAGGCTCGCCTGCGAGGGGCGGCCACCGCCGAGCCCGGGACCCACGGTGTGGACCTGGTCTCCCAGGTCTCCACCACCCGGCCCTACGTGGTGGGAGCCGACCACGCCTCCTACCGGGTGGTGGCCTACGACTTCGGCATCAAGACCACGATCCTGCGCCACCTCGCCGGGTTCGCCCGCGTCGAGGTGGTACCCGCGTCCACCTCCGCCGACGAGGTGCTCGACCGCTCGCCCCACGGCGTGTTCTTGTCCAACGGCCCCGGCGACCCCGCCACGGTGCCCTACGCGGCCGAGGCCATCGGCGAGCTGCTGGGGAAGGTCCCGGTGTTCGGCATCTGCCTCGGCCACCAGCTCCTCGCCACCGCGCTCGGTGGCTCGATCACCAAGCTCCCCTTCGGCCACCACGGCGGCAACCACCCCGTGCGGCGCCTGCGAGACGGCGTGGTGGAGATCACCAGCCAGAACCACAACTTCGCGGTGGAGGAGGGTTCGCTCGGGCGGGCCGAGGTCACCCACGTCAACCTGAACGACGGGGTCATCGAGGGCATCCGGGCCACCGACGTGCCGGCGTTCTCGGTGCAGCACCACCCCGAGGCCGGACCCGGCCCCCACGACTCCGCCTACCTGTTCGCCGACTTCGCAGCACTGATGAGCCACCACATGGGCCGACCGGTACCCACCACCATCTCCATGCCCACGCCTTCGCTGCGGGCCGCCCACCGCGAACCCGACGGGCTCCTGGCCGGCCACCTCGGCCGCGGGCCGTCGGGGTTGCGCGCCGGCCGGGGAGGGGTGGCCTGATGCCCCGCCGCGACGACCTCCACTCGATCCTGTTGATCGGCTCCGGCCCGATCGTGATCGGCCAGGCCTGCGAGTTCGACTACTCGGGCACCCAGGCCTGCCGGGTGCTGCGCGAGGAGGGGTACCGGGTCATCCTGGCCAACTCCAACCCGGCCACGATCATGACCGACCCCGACTTCGCGGATG
>DAIMFV010000183.1:0-7257 GCA_036724365.1 Acidimicrobiales bacterium
CCACGAGGTCCACGTGATCGTGCGGTCCAGCCTCGATCTGGCCATCCGCCGCCAGCTCGTCGACGGCAACGTCGCGCATGCCGCCAACGCCCGCCACAAGCGCCAGACCCGCACCGTCCCCCGGTCCTGGACCGCCGCCGAACTGGCGTCGTTCCTGGGTTCGGCCCGCCGACACCGGCTGCACCCGGCACTGCACCTCACCGCCTGCACCGGGATGCGCCGCGGTGAAGTCGCCGGGCTGAAGTGGTCCGATCTCGACCGCACCAACCAGCGCCTGTCGATCAGCCGCACCCTCCAGAGCATCGCCGGCCACCCGGTCGAGTTCCCGGTCAAGACGCGCACCAGCCGCCGCTGCATCGACCTCGACGACGCGACGATGGATGTCCTTGCACGGTGGCGGCGACACCTGCGCCGTGAAGGCCTGGCCCACGGCGCGGATGACTGGATGTTCCTCAACACCGCCGGACGGTTCATCAACCCCGAGTCCCTCAGCCAGCTCTTCGACCGCCTCCAGCGGACGATGCCCGACCTGACACGGATCCGCTTCCACGACCTGCGCCACACCCACGCCTCGCTGCTGATCATGGACGGCGTGCCCGTCAAGGTCGTCAGCGAACGGCTCGGCCACGCCAACGTCGCGTTCACCATCCACACCTACCAGCACCTGCTCCCCGGGATGAGCGCGGCGGCCGCCCAACAGTTCGCCGCCCTCCGCGCCGCCCCCGCCCGGTAGACGTCTACCGGCACGACCCGAACGAAGCCCCGGGTCAGCGCGCCGCACCCGCCCGAGCCGGTAGATCACCCGGTAGACGCCACCCCGAACAAGCAGCAGGCCCCACTCCGAGAAGTGGGGCCTGACCAGCACATTCAAATGGTGGCGGGGGCAGGATTTGAACCTGCGACCTTCGGGTTATGAGCGATCCCCGGCCTTCTCTCCCGACCCGTTCCGTACCTTCCAGTACCTCTGAGGTGGGGTTTCGCGCATTCGACGTGCCAGTCCGTACCACTGCGAACCAGCGAATCCCAGCCCGCGGTGTAGAAGGAAGTGTAGAAGTCCTGCGCGCTCCCAGTGTTCGCGATCGCGGCCTCCCTGCGCAGGTCGTGGATGAGCTGGCCCGCTATGCCGCCTGGGTCGATTGGTCGGTTGGATGGAGGCGAGGTTCGGCTTCGGCGGCGGTCTTGGGTCCGCGCAGCGCCGTGTAGATGGCGGCAGCGAGGCTGAGGCCGGCGGCAAGGAGGAGGGCGGGGACCATGCCGTCGACGAACGCTTGTCGAGCGGAGTCGAGCAGTGCCGTTCCGTCCGCGCCCATCTGGGCGGCGACGCCGAGTGCGCCGCCGATGCCCTCGTTGGCGGGCTCTGCGACGGCGGGTGGGAGGGCGCTGGTGGCGGGTTCGATGTTCGCCTGATAGGCGGAGTTGAGTACGGACCCGATCAGCGCGATGCCGACTGCGCCGCCCATCTCTCGCACCGTGTCGTTGAGCGCGGAGGCGACGCCCTGCTTCTCCTCAGGGAGCGACGCCGTGATGGCAGCCGTGGACGGGCTCATGGACAGGCCGACGCCGGCTCCGAGGAGCAAGATGCCCGGGAGGACGGACAGGTAACCCCCGTTGGGGTCGGCGAGCATGGCGAAGGTGAAGAGGCCGGCGGCCATGAGCAGCATGCCTGTGACGAGGGTGCGACGGAAGCCGATCCGTTCGGCGATGGTCGGAGCGATGGTGGAGAGCGGCATCATCATGACCGCCATGGGCAGCAGTCCTGACGCAGCTCGGAGGGCGCTGTAGCCGAGGACGGCTTGGAGGTACTGCACGAGCACGAGGAACAGCGAGAACATCACGGCGAAGACGACGAAGAGGTTGATGGATCCGGCGGCGAGACCGCGGATGGCGAAGATGCGCACGTCGAGCAGTGGATGGTCGCGTCGCAGTTCGACAGCGACGAAGACAGCAGCGCCGATGATCCCGGCTGCGAGCGCGGCGATGGTGACGGGCGCGTTCCAGCCCTGCTCGGGTCCTTCGTGAAACGCGAGCACGAGCCCACCGACCGCAACGGCCGACAGGATCGATCCGGCGACGTCGAAGCCGGCCTCGGTGTGCTCCACCGAGTGAGGGACGAATGCGATGGTCAGGACGAAGGAGATGGCGGCGAGGGCGATGGGGAGCGCGAAGACCCACGGCCAGGTGGCGTTGTCGATGATCGCTGCGGAGACGAACAGGCCGATGATGCCTCCGGCGCCGGCGAACCCTGCCCAGGTGCCGATGGCCTTGGCCTGCTCCTCGCGGGGAAAGCTGGTGGTGATGACCGACAAGGTGACGGGCATGATCATCGCAGCCCCGACACCAGCGAGGACCCGCAGTCCGATGAGGGTGGTGGGTTCCGTCGAGAACGCCGATGCGAGGTTGCTGAGTGAGAAGACGACGAACCCGACGAGGAGGATGGGTTTGCGTCCCCATCGGTCACCGATGGCGCCCACCGGCATGAGCAGCGCCGCGAGGACGAGGGTGTAGCCGTTGATGATCCACAGCAGCTGGCTCTGGGTTGCACCAAGGTCGGTGGCAAGTGCTTGTTGGGCCACGTTGAGACCAGAGACCGACGCGACGACGGCAACGAGGGCGATGCACATGGCGGCAAGGACCAACAGTCGGCGGCGGGCGTCGACGATCACGACGTCGTGTTCGTCGCCGGGTGTGACGGTCTCGGGATCGGGGATGGAGCCCGGGGTGTCGAGCCTCTTGGTTGTCAACTGCGTCGCTCCTCAGGGGATGGCTCCGGCCGACACGCCGTCGGTCGGCAGACTTTAGGACGACTTGTGTTGTAAGGGACAACCCGTAGCGAAGATGTGCTGGCGGCTAGACTCGATTGGATGGCGAAGGACCCGACTGTCGACCCCCGGGTGACGCGCACACGTCACGCGGTGTTGGCCGCTGCGCGCGAGGTTCTCCTCGACGAAGGGTGGGAGGGGGTCACGCTTGGACGGGTCGCTGAGCGCAGCGGGTACGCACGCACGACCCTGTACCGGCACTGGCCGCAGCGGCTCGATCTGCTTCGGGACCTGATCCGCGAAGAGGCACGCCTGGCCCACACCACGCCGACCGGCGACCTGCGGGACGATCTGGTCGCCGAACTGGAGGCGTTCCGCTCGGCGGTGACCTCCACGGGTTTGGGCCGGGTCATGATCGCCATCGGCCAGCAGGCCCGCGACGACGCCGAGCTGGCCGACCTGAACCGGTCGATGCGCGCCGAAGGGGCACGGGTGCTCGAAGAGATCGTGGTCGACGCGGTGGCGGCTGGCGACCTTCCCCGTGGCCTGAGGACCGACGCCGCGGTGGCGCAGCTGGTCGGTCCGGTGCTGTTCCGGTACCTGTTCGAAGACCACGACGCGCTCGACCGCGAGTACGTGGTGTCGGTCGTTGACTGGTTCCTCGGCGCCGCTCGTACCGTTGGCTGATCCGGAGCGGACACGACGACGTTCAGGTACTGGCCCGTGGCTCAGCGATGAGGACGGTGCCTTGGGCGAGTCCGCAGGGGCGGCCGTTGTTGTCGACTTCCACTTGGACGACGGCGGTGCGGCGGGTGAGCGACACGATGGTGGAGCGAGCCTCGAGGCTGCCGTCGCGGACCGCGGCGAGGAGGTTGACCTTGAACTCGGTGGTGGCTGCCCATCGGCCTTGCTCGATTACCGGGTAGAGCACGGCCCCGAGCACGTGATCGACGAGCGCGGCGAGGACCCCTCCGTGGAGCGTTCCAAAGGGGTTGAGCAGGTCGGCGCGCACGTCGAGCTCGGCCGTCATGGTGGCGGGGCCGACGTGGGTGGTGCGGATCCCGAGGTACGCCGGTAGCCCGTCGGTGCCGTTGCCGAGGCCGGCCATTGCCGCGGCGGTGGCGGGGTCGTAGCGGTCTGGGGTGATGGGGGTGGGCATGGCCGGTCTCCCTGGGGGCGGTCAGTCGTCTGCGTCGGCGTGGTTGGCGAAGCGGGTGAGGTCGACGGCGAGGAACAGCGCTTCGGCGCGCACGAAGACTCCTTCGTCGGATTCACCGTGTGCTTCGATCCAGAGCTTGCGTCCGGACCGGTCGCGGAGCCTCGCGGTGAACCGCAGCTCGCGGTGGAGGGGTGCTGGTCCGACGTAGTCGATGTTGAGGTTGGCGGTGTATGCGAGCTCGCCGATGATCGGGAGGACGAAGCCCATGGTCTCGTCGAGGATCGACGCGACGATCCCGCCGTGAGATCGTCCGGGGGCGCCCTCGAACGCAGGGCCGAGGGTGGTCGTGGCGACTGCGGCGTCGCCGTCGCGGCGCACTTCGAGGCCGATGCCCATCGGGTTGGTTCGGCCCGACACGATCGAGTCGCGGAACAGGTCCATCGGCTGGCCGTCGACGCCGATGGGCTTGGTGGGTTCACCCGAGAGGATCCCGGCGAATCGGGGGTTCGCCGCAAGTTCGCGGGTGCGGTCGCGGGTGGGGCGGGCGACGACGTTCGCCGTGAGGTCGCGGGCGATGGCTGCGACCTCGTGGGCGAGGTCGATGTCCACGCGATGACCGACGAGGGCGTGTCCGAGCTGTTGGAGCGCGGTGGCCATCTGGGACCGGGCGGCGATCTCGGCCGGGGTTTCGTCGAGGTTCATGGGATGCGCTCCTGGTCGATGAGGGTGTCGTCGCCGCGTGGCACCGGGTTGGGTTGGGGGGGCGGAAGGACGGTCTCGCCTTCGATGTCGAGGCGGGGCAGGATGCGGTCGAGCCAGCCGGGTATCCACCAGTTGCGAGCACCGAGGAGGGTCATGGTGGCGGGTACGACGATCATGCGGACGATGGTCGCGTCGAGCGCGACCGCGACCGCGAGCCCGACGCCGAACATCTTGATCTCGGGGGAGTCACCGAGCACGAACGAGGCGAAGACGCTGATCATGATGAGCGCAGCCGCGGTGATGACGCGGGCGGAGACGGCGATGCCGTGCACGATGCTGCTGGTCGGGTCGCCGGAGGCGAGCCATTCCTCCCGGACACGGGAGAGGATGAACACCTCGTAGTCCATGGACAGCCCGAAGAGGATGGCGAACATCATCATCGGCAGGAACGAGATGACGGGGACGGTCTCTTCGAGACCGACGAGGCCGAGGCCCCATCCCCACTGGAACACCGCGACGAGAACCCCGTAGGCCGCGGCGATGCCCAACAGGTTCACGAGCGCCGCCTTGAGCGCGACGAGCGGCGAGCGGAAGACCGCGGTGAGCAGCACGAAGGAGAGCAGCACGACTGCGGCGATGAACACCATGAGCCGCTCGGAGAGTCGCTTGGAGATGTCGATGAACGCGGCGGTGGTGCCGGTGACCTCGACGACGGCGCCGGTGTCCTCCTCGAGGGTGGGGATCGTGTTGGTTCGGAGGTGGTCGACGAGCTCCTCGGTGGCCGCGTCTTGGGGGCTGGAGTCGGGGATGGCCTGTATGACGGCCGTGTCGCCGGCTGGGTTGAGTTGTGCGGGGACGACCAGCTGCACGCCGGGAGTGTCGGCCACCGCGGTGGTGATGGCGGCGAGGGCCGCAGTGGGTTCGGTGGCGGTGTCGAGGTCGACGGCGAGCAGGAGCGGGCCGTTGAATCCGTCTCCGAACCCGGCGGCGAGCAGGTCGTAGGCCTGGCGTTCGGTCGCGTCGACCGGTCGGTTGCCGGCGTCGGGCCAGCCGAGCTGGAGGTCGAACACCGGTATGGCGAGCACGGCGAGCACGGCGACGCCGGCGGCGAGGAACGGCCAGGGCCGGCGGGTGACGAGGCGGGCCCACCGGGCCGACACGGCGCCCGACGCCTGGTGGTCGGTCTCGAAGCGCAGCTGCACGCCGGGGACCCGCAGGCGGTCGATACGTTCGCCGAACAGGCCGAGCAGTGCCGGGAGCAGGGTGACCGCGACGAGCACCGCCACCGCTACGACCAGCGAGACCGCGTAGCCGAGAGCGGCGACGAGGGGTATGCCGACGAGTGCCAGACCCAAGATCGCGATCAGCACGGTCAACCCGGCGAAGATGACCGCCTGGCCGGAGGTGGCGATGGCGCGGGCGACAGCCTCGTCGACGGCCATCCCCTCGGCGAGGTGCTGGCGGTGACGGGTCACGATGAACAGCGCGTAGTCGATGCCGACTGCGATGCCGATCATCGATGCCAGGATCGGCGCGAAGGAGGTCACTTCGGTGAACCCGCCGAGGACCCGGATGAGCAGGAACCCGATGCCGAGTCCGACGAGGGAGGTGAGCATCGGCAACGCCATGGCGACAATCGAGCCGAACGCGACTGCGAGGACCACGATGGCGACGCTGAGACCGATCAGCTCCGAGGTCCGGGTCTCCTCGGGTCCGAGGCGTTCCACCACGGGCCCGCCATAGGCGACGTCGAGTCCTGCGGCGAGGGCGGGCGCATCGGTCGCGGTGAGCGCCGCAACGCCGTCGGTGCCGACCTCCCGGGCGGTCGTGTCGTAGGCGATCTCGGCGAAGGCGATGCGTTCGTCGTCCGATACCAGGAACGCCGCTGCGGGCCCGAACGGGTCGATGACCTGGGTGACATGGGGAAGGACCCGGATCTGGTCGAGCGTTCCTTCGATCCCCGACCGAGGCGCCGGGTCGGTGACCTTGCCCTCATCGGTGGCGAACACCACCCGGGCCCGGCCACCGGCGGCCTCGGGAAAGCGTTCCTCGAGCAGGTCGATCGCTCGCTGGGACTCGGTGCCAGGGATCTCGATGCTCTCGCTCGACGCTTCGCCCCACCGCGCAGCAGCTCCCGCGGTCACCAAGGCGGCAACCACCCACAGCGCGATGACCGGCCAACTGTGGCGGGCGCACCAGCGGCCGTGGCGGTAGAGGGCAAGGGTCACGGGTCGCTCCAAGAAACGCCAGCGGTCCGACACGCCAGCTCGTCCGCCACGGAGTCTAGACACAGTGTCTAGACATCGTCTATAACCGTGCGAGGAGGTGGACTCCGTGCGTGAGCCGCTCGTCCCAGTCGTCGATCACCTACCCGACGCGACGCTCGCGTTCGAGCTGCCCACGCCGTTCCCGGTGGGACCGGTGAACTGCTACGTGCTGTTGGAGGAACCGGTGACGGTCATCGATCCGGGGATGCTCTTCGGCGACACCATCGCCACCGTCGGCACGGAGCTGGCAGCGGTGGGACTCAGCGTCGACGACGTCGACGCCGTGGTGGTCACCCACGCACACCCTGACCACTACGGCACCGCCGGATGGCTGGCTGAGAAGGCCGACGCGCCGATCTACGCCGGCCGA
>DAIMFV010000184.1:0-7226 GCA_036724365.1 Acidimicrobiales bacterium
CCACGGGCTCACCCCGCGGGCCCGCATCCACCACATGAGCGTGCGGGGCGACGACCCCATCATGATGCTCACCGCCCCCATCCCGGCCACCCGCCACGCCCTGCAGAAGACGGGCATGACCATGGCCGACATCGACCTCGTCGAGATCAACGAGGCCTTCGCCTCGGTGGTGCTGGCCTGGGCCAAGGAGCTCCAGCCCGACATGGCCACCGTGAACCCCAACGGTGGGGCCATCGCCCTCGGCCACCCGCTCGGGGCCACCGGGGCCCGCCTCATGACCACCCTGCTCAACCACCTCGAGCAGACCGGCGGCCGCTACGGGCTGCAGACCATGTGCGAAGGCGGCGGTCAGGCCAACGTCACCATCATCGAGCGCCTGGGCTGACCTGCCCGGAGGCCGCGGGCGCCCGCCCCCGGGGTCGACCCGGTCGACCGAGTCAGTCGAGCACCTCGAAGCGCAGGCCCGCGTGGGCCTCGAGCCGCTCCACCAGGTCGTCGCCGAACGCCGTGGACGGCGTCCAGAAGCCGCCGTCGAGGCGGCCCGGATCGAGGTCGACCAGGGCGACCGCGGCCTCACCGAGCATCTTGGCGGTGCTGCCGTAGCCCGGGTCTCGATCTCCGGTGACCGAGGTGTCGATGGTGCGGCCGTCGGCGGTGGTGCCCCGGAACCGGATGTCGAAGAAGCCGCGCTCTTGGGCCTGGGCGCTCGGGCCCTCGCCCGGCTTGGGAAGCACGTAGCGCGCCGCCGCGTTGCGCACCGGGCCGATGGCGAGGAGCCCGGTTCCCGCGGCCACGCCTGCCGTCAGACCCCCGGCCTTGACCGCACCCAACGGGCCCGCGCCGGTGGCGGTGGCCTCGCGGTACCGGAAGTCGGGCCCCCACGGTCGGCCGAGCAGGGCGTGGCTGCGGTGGACCACCCGGGTGTTGACCCCGGCCATGACGAACGGTCCGAGCCACTGGCCCGTGCCTGCGTCACGGGTGGGCCGCACCACGTCGGGCTGGTCCGGCCCCACCCGCAGGTCGGGCGGGGCGAGGGCGTAGGGATCGGCCAGCAGGCGCCGGAGCTCGCGGTCGTGGGCGGCCTCGGCGACCAGGTTGACCATGGAGGCCACCGTGCCGCCACTGGCCCCGCCCTTCATGGCCTGCACCCGCATGTCGACCCGCCTGCACGGCTGGCCGAACCGCTCGGCCGCGCGCTGCTGGGTGAACCACACGCCCAGGTCGGACGGGATGGAGTCGAACCCGCAGGCGTGGACGATGCGGGCGCCGCTGGCTCGAGCGGCCTGGGAGTGGGCGTCGATCATGGCCCGCATCCACTGCGGTTCGCCGGTGAGGTCGCAGTAGTCGGTACCGGCGGCGGCCACCGCGGCCACCAGCGGCGACCCGTAGAGGGCGTAGGGCCCGACCGTGGACACCACCACCCGGGTGGCGGCGGCGAGCTCGGCCAGGCCTGCGTCGTCGGCTGCATCGACGACGATCCGCTCCACGTCGGCACCGGTGGACAGGGCCACCTGGTCGAGCTTGGCGGCGTTGCGGCCGGCGATCGCCCAGCGCAGCGGGCCCTGGGTGCCGTGGCGGTCCACGAGGTGTCGGCACAGGATCTGGCCCACGAAGCTGGTGGCCCCGAACACCACGAGGTCGAGGCGGCGGCTGGTTCGGCTCGTCATGGGCGCAGGCTACGGCAGGCGCGGGCCGACCACGCCGGGTCGGATCCTCGCCGGGGCACCAGCGCTACGCTCGGTTGGTTCGAACGACGACTGGCGGTGTGCGATGAGCTGGACCCCTGATCAACCCAGTGGTTCCTGGGGCGCTGGTCCCCCCGGTGGCGGGATGCCGCCTGCCGGTCCGCCGCCGGGTTGGCAGCCGTCGGCACCGCCGCCCGGGTACGGCTACGGCGGATACCCGCCCACGCAGGAGCACCCACAGGGCACCACGGTGCTCGTGCTCGGCATCCTGGGCCTGGTGGTCTGCCAGATCCTCGGTCCCTTCGCCTGGAGCATGGGCAACAAGGCCCTGAAGGAGATCGACGCGAGCGGCGTCGTCTACTCCAACCGTGGATCGATCCAGGCCGGTCGCATCTGCGGGATCGTCGCATCGGTGCTGCTCGTGGTCACCTTGGTGGTGGTGTTCCTGTCCATCCTGGCCGTGGCGTTCCTCGGCACCAAGTCATCGAGCAACTTCGACACCGTCGGCGAGTCGATCGTGGGCCTCGTCGCACCGTTCGGGGTCTGACACGGTCCGCTCCGTTGGCGTGCGGTGGCGATGGTGATCGCTAGCGTGGGGCGCCGGGTGGCCGGGTGGGCTCACGTCGGAGGTGGGGGAACGCCATGACAGAGAACGACCCGGGTGCACCGAACGACGGGTCGAGCGTCCCGGGCTACAACGACTACGGGATCTCGTTCAATGTTCCCGCCGACCAGATGCAGCCACCGCCGCCCACCACGGCACCCGGCATGATCGAAGGAGCGTACGCACCGCCCACCTTCGGTTCGGGCGGTCCGCTCCACCGTCCCCGGAGCCCGGTGCGCGTACACCCCGAGGGCACCACGATCCTGGTGCTCGGGATCTTGTCCATCGTCATCTGCCCGCTCATCGGGCCGCTGGCGTGGTCCATGGGCAACAAGGCCATGGCCCAGGTGCGCTTCTCGGGCTACCAGTTCTCGAACGCCGGGTTCATCAAGGCCGGTCGCATCCTCGGAGCCGTCGCCACCTTGCTGATGGTGTTCTACGTGGTGCTGGTGCTCGCCATCTTGTCCTCCGGGTCCTCTGCTCCGGGCACCTGACGCCGGTTCAGCCGGTCAGGAACCGCTGGTGGTCGTCGAGGGTGCGGAGCACCTCGTCGCGCCCGGCGGACGGGAGTCGCAGCACGGTCTCGGTGATGCCGAGCGACGCGTAGTAGTCGAGCTTCTCGGCGGTGGGCAGGGTGCCGAAGGGGACCACGGCGAGCTCGGCGGGGTCCCGGCCCACGTCCTCGGCCGCCCGGCGCAGGTCGGCCATGGCCTCGGCCACACCGGCCCCGCCCACCGGGATCCAGCCGTCGCCGAACTCGGCGATGTGCTGGAAGAGGATCGGCCCGGCGGCCCCACCCACCAGCACCGGCACCCCACTCCGCCCGCGCACGGTCTGGCGGGGCTTGGGCCAGGCCCACGACGGGCTGAGTTGCACGTGCTCGCCCTGGAACGACGCCACCTCGTCGCCCCACAGCGACTGCATGGCCAGCACCCGCTCGCGCACCACGGCCCGGCGGGTCTGCTTGGCCCCGCCGTGGTCCTCGAGCTCCTCGATGTTCCAGCCGTAGCCGATGCCGAGGTGGATGCGACCGTCTGCGCAGTGGTCGAGGGTGGCCACCTCCTTGGCGGTGACGATCGGGTCCCGCTCGGCCAGGAGGGCGATGCCGGTGCCCAGGCGGACCTCGGTGGTCACCGCGGCCATCATCGCCATCACCACGAACGGGTCGAGCGTTCGCTTGTACTCCTCGGCCAACGGCTCGCCCATGGGCGACGGGGTGCGACGGCTGGTGGGGATGTGGGTGTGCTCGGGTACCCAGATCGACGTGAACCCCCGCGCCTCCACCTCCCGGGCCAGCTCCACCGGGTCGATCGTCTGGTCGGTGAGGAAGATCGTCACGCCGAGGTCCATGGACCGGCACGCTAATCTGACGACTCGTCAGAAACCAGCGCCCGGCCTCGGCCCGGCGCCCGTCCGAGGAGTCCCATGGGTTCGATCTGCGAGGGCCGAGTCGTCGTCATCACCGGAGCCGGCCGGGGCATCGGCCGTGGCCACGCCCTGGAGTTCGCCCGCCAGGGCGCCAAGGTGGTGGTGAACGACATCGGGGCCGAGCTCGACGGCTCCGGCGGGTCCACCGGCCCGGCCGGCGAGGTGGTGAGCGAGATCCGGGCCATGGGCGGCGAGGCGGTGGCCAACGGCGACGACATCTCCACCTGGGAGGGCGGCGCCAACCTGGTGCAGGCCGCGCTCGACGCGTTCGGCGATCTGCACGTGGTGGTCAACAACGCCGGCGTGGTGCGAGACCGCATGTTCGCCAACGCCAGCGAGGACGAGTGGGATCTCACCATGCAGGTCCACCTCAAGGGCCACTTCACCACCGCCCGCCACGCCGCGGCGTACTGGAGAGACCGGGCCAAGGCGGGCGAGCCCGTCGACGCCCGCATCATCAACACGTCGTCGGGCGCCGGCCTCATGGGCTCGGTCGGGCAGGCCGCCTACTCGGCCGCCAAGGGCGGCATCCTCGCCCTCACCCTGGTGCAGGCCGCGGAGCTGGGTCGCTACGGCGTCACGGTCAACGCCATCGCTCCCGCGGCGCGCACCCGCATGACCGAGCAGGTGTTCGCCGCCACCATGGCCGCCCCCGACGACCCCGACGCCTTCGACGAGATGGCCCCCGAGAACGTCGCCCCCCTCGTGGTGTGGCTGGGGTCCCCCGACTCGGCCGGGATCACCGGCCGGGTGTTCGAGGTGGAGGCCGGCAAGGTGTCGGTCGCCGACGGCTGGCACCACGGCCGCGTGATCGACAAGGGCGCCCGCTGGGAGCCCATCGAGGTGGGCAACGCGGTGTTGGAACTGCTGGCCGAGGCGCCCGCGCCCACGCCCGTCTACGGCGCCGGCTGAACCTGCTCGCCGGCCGCGCCGATCGCCGCTGAAAAGCATCGGTGGGAGGATCCGATGATGGATGAGGACCCGATGGGAGCAGATGGGTTGACGGGGCTGTTCCGGACCTGGGCCGACGGCATGGTGCGAAATCTGCCGCTCTACCGCCGACTCTGCGAAGGGGCCGCCCGGGACCCGGAGGTGGCGGGGCGACTCCTGTTGTCGCCCCGGCCGGACCAGCACATCCCCAACCTCCTGCTGGCCGCGGTGCACGACGTGATCCTGGCCGGTGACCACGATCCCGACGCCGTGGCCCTGGCCCACTGGTACGGGTCGGTGACCAGCACGCCCCGACCGGTGGGCCGCGACGTCGAGGACCCCTGGCCCCACTTCCGAACCCTGGCGCTGGAGCACGAGGGCGTGGCCGAGCGGCTGCGCACCCGGTCCACCCAGACCAACGAGGTGGGGCGGTGTGCCACCCTGCTGCCGGCGCTGGGCGGGCTGGCGGCCGAGGGGTACCGCCTGGGCCTGGTGGAGGTGGGCGCCAGCGCCGGCCTCAACCTGCTCCTCGACCACTACGGCTACTGCTACACCCGCTCGCACCCCGAGCCCGGTTCGGGCGACGCCCTGCCCGCCGACGACGCCGACCGGGCCGCCCACTGGGTGGCTCGGGACGCGCCGCTCGTGCTCACCTGCGTCCTTCGCGGTCCGCACACCCCGCCCCTGCCCCACGACGTTCCTCCGATCGTGAGTCGGGTCGGCCTCGACCTGCACCCGGTGGACACCGGCGACCGTGAGCAGGCCCGGTGGCTGGTGGCCTGTCAGTGGCCCGACCAGCCCGAACGGGTGCACCGGGCCCGCACCGCCATCGCCCTGGCCCACGGCCAGCGGCCGCGGGTGGTGCCCGGCGACGCCGTCGACGACCTCCCCGCCCTGGTGACGGCCGTCCCCGGCCACGCCCTGCCGGTGGTGGTGTCGACGTGGATGCTCAACTACCTCGGCCCGGATCGCCAACAGACCTTCCTGGCCACGCTCGACCGACTCGGCCGCGAGCGCGACCTGTCGCTGGTGTACGCCGAACAGCCCGTGCTGGTGCCCGGGCTCGACGTGCCGCCCCGTCCCGACGGTCGTCCCGACGGCGCGGCCACCGCGCTCGTGCGGGTGGACTGGCGCGACGGGGCCCGCACGCAGCACCGCCTGGCCGACCAACACCCCCACGGCACCTGGTTGGAGTGGCTGGCGGACCGCTGAACGGCTGGAGCCGGTCACCCGGGACCCCGGACACCCGGACCCGGTCAGGGGGCGGCGGCCGGCGGTCGCTCAGTTCCCCGAGATCGGCCCGCGATCGGGCAGCACCGGATCGGGCGCGGTCTGCGACCCGGGTGCGGTGCCGGCGATCGAGGTGGTGGTGGCCGGGTCTCCCTCGGACCCGGGGGCCACCCCCACCGCCGTGGTGATGGTCGTGGTGGAGGTGGTGGTGGCGGCGTGGCTGGTGGTGGTCACGCCTTCTGTGCCGGGGGCGAAGCGCAGCGGCACCGGGTCGGCCAGCGGGGCGGTGGTGCCCTCGGGGACACCGATGCCGGTGGCCCGCAGCACGCATCCCGGTGCACAGGCCACCTCCCGCCCGTCGACGATCACCGCGGCGTTCAGGACCAGGGCCGTGGAGAGGTTGCCGGCCTCGTCGGCGCGGGTGTCGAGCAGCGTCTCGCACGGGTCGGCGTCGTCGTAGCCGTCGGCGCCGGCGGCGCACTGCTGGAGGCGGATCAGGCGGCCGGGCACCCAGGCCGACACCTGGACCTGCACCTCCTGGCCGGGCGTGAGCCCGCCCTCGGACCCGGGCACCGACAGGCTCGGCACCGGGAAGTCGGGCGAACCCTCGAAGCGGATGTACACCCCGCCGGAGCGGTCGTAGTTGCTGATGGCGCCCATGCCGAGCAGACAGCGCTCGGCGACGGAGGCGCAGTCGACCCGGCCGTAGCCCGGCGTCTCGATGAAGCGACGGATCTGCACCTCGGCGACCACGTTGCCCTCGGCGTCGGCCGTCACGTACTCCACGCCCGAGAAGCTCCCGTTGGAGCCCAGCTCGCAGGCCTCGATGCCAGCGTTGAGGGTGTCGGCCTCGGACGAGCAGTGGACCACGCCGAGGGAGTCGTGGGGTTCGAAGCCCCGGCCGTAGATGGTGACCAGGTCGCCGTCGCCGAGGCCGGTCTGGGGGGTGACGCCCACCGGGAGCCGCCACGACTGCTTGCCGTCGATCGGTGACGACGGCAGGTTCTCGAGCAGCGCACGGCCCTCGGCGTCGTCGATGGCCACCTCCTCGCCGGTGTCGCCGTCGTCTCCCGAGGAGCCGGGGCCGCCGGCCACCGACAGGAGGGCGCCGCCGCCCAGTAGTGCGACCACGGCGACCGCGGCCACCGCAGCGCGCGCCCGAAGGCGGTCGGAGCGCTGGCGGAGGCGCCGGGCATCGAGGTCGGCGCGGGGGCCGGACAGCTCGACGTCGCCCACGTGGTGCAGGATCGACTCCCGGGCGCGGCTGGCGCGGTGGTCGAGCGGATCGAAGGGGTCGGTGCTCATGGTGCGTCCTCGTGCAGGTGGAGCGTGCGGGCCAGGTTGGTGCG
>DAIMFV010000185.1:0-3373 GCA_036724365.1 Acidimicrobiales bacterium
GCCAACAACGCGTCCTCGACCAGATCGACCCCGAATGCCGCCAACCCGGCTGCCACGCCACCACCTTCCTCCAATACGACCACATCCAGCCCTACGCCCAAGACGGACCCACCATCCTCGCCAACCTCCAACGCCTCTGCGGCCCCCACAACCGGGCCCGTACCGGTGACGACCGCCGATGACGATGACCGAGACGACGATGGCCGAGCTATCCTTTACTTCCATGCCAGAAGTAAAGAACCGCCGACGAGGTGCCGCACGTGTGAGCAGCAAGCACCAGGTCACCATCCCGGTGGATGCGCTCCGCGCCGCCGGCATCGAGGTCGGCGATCGGCTGGTGGCCCGGGCCGACGGCCCAGGGCGGATCGTCTTCGAACGTGAGGCCGATGTCGTCGCAGACCTGGCGGGCGCACTCACCGGTGCGTACGAACCGGGCGAACTGAACGACTTGCGAGACGAATGGGGCTGACGGTCCTCGACGCCGGCGTCCTCATCGGCTTCCTAGACCGAGGCGACGCCCACCACCATGGTGCCATCGCCGCACTTCGCGACGCAGCCGGCCGGAACGACCGCCTGTTCCTACCCGCGTCCGCCTTCGCCGAGATCCTCGTCGGGCCGTCTCGCCAGGGCGCAGCCTCGGTGGCCGTGGTACCAGACGTCCTGGGCAAGCTGGCCGTCGAGATCGAACCACTCGATGCCGACGTCGCGGTGACCGCAGCCGCGCTGCGGGCCCGCCACCGCTCGCTGAAGCTCCCCGACGCGTTGGTGATCGCAACCGCGATCCACCTCGATGCCGACCACCTCGTCACCACAGACCGCCGGTGGCCGAGCCGGTCCCGGCTCGGCCTGCGGGGAAGGATCACCGAGATCCGCGCCTCGTCCTAGGTCGTGTCGAGGCGTCCGGTGGACACGGCCGAGCCCTCTACCGCGAGCTGCACGACGCCCGGCCGAACGGCTGAGCGGCCAGGGCACATCCCCGGGCCCGGTGCTCGCGCGGAATCAGCCGGCGGTCGCCTCGGTGAGCGGGGCGACCTCGGGGCCCTGGAACCCGGCTTCCTCGGCCCGGGTGAGGTGGCCCTCCTCCACGCGGACGGACTCCAGGAAACGGTCGACGGCGTCGAGGGTGAAGAGGGTCCGAGGCGAGTCGAACAGCTCGAAGGCGTGCTGGGCGCCAGGGAGCTCGGCGTACACCACCGGCTTCTTGGACTCGGCCCGCAGCATGGCGGCGAAGGCCCGGGCCTGCTCCACCGGCACCAGGGTGTCGTTGGTGCCGTGGATGATCATGAACGGCGGGGCGTCGGGTCGCACCCACGTCATGGTGGAGGCGAACTCCCACACGTCACGCGCGTCGGCCATGCGGCTCTTCATCACGAACCGGGCGAGCATCGGCTCCATGTCGGCCCGGCCGGTGCCGTCGCGGTTGGTCCAGTCGTACACGCCGTAGAAGGGCACTGCGGCCACCACCGACGTGTCGGCCTCCTCGAAGCCGGGCTGGAACTCGGGCTCGTTGGCCGACAGCGCGGCGAGCGACGACAGGTGGCCGCCGGCGGATCCGCCGGTGATGGCCACGAACTCGGGATCGCCGCCGTACCCGGCGATGTTGGCCTTCACCCAGGCGAGGGCCCGCTTCACGTCGACGATGTGGTCGGGCCAGGTGGCGCGGGGGCTGAGGCGGTAGTTGATGGACACGCCCACCCAGCCCCGCTCGGCCATGTGGGCCAGGAGCGGCATGGCCTGCTGCTGCTTGTTGCCGATCACCCACGCGCCGCCGTGCACCTGCACCAGAACCGGGGCCTTGCCGTCGAGCGGGAGGTCGGGCCGCTTCCAGATGTCGAGGTGGTTGCGGGGCCCGGCGTCGCCGTAGCTCAGGTCGCAGGCGTTGGGGGCCACGTAGCGGGCGCGCGTCTCGTTCAGGCCGGCGGGGCCCCGCACCAGGCGACGCCGCACGGTGGGTGCCGCGAAGTTGGGCGGCATGGGGTGGTGGGCGTGCTCCAGGTCGTCGCCGAGCCCCTCCCGCAACGCTTCTTCCAGCACCTCACCGGCCCGCAGGGACTCGCGCCACATCCGCACCAGGGTGAGCCACGACACGGCCGACACGCCCAGGCCGAGGATGCCGGCCGGGGTGCGCAGGGCGCCGCGGCGGGCGAAGCCGAGGGTGGCCAGCGCCTGCCAGCCCAGGGCGTGCAGCGGCAACTCGGAGGTGGGGTAGCCGGTGGCGAAGGCGAGCACGCCGCCCGAGCCGTTGCGGGCCAGCGGCTTCTGGGCGTTGGCCGTGTTGAGGGCGCCCAGGGCGGCCGACGCCAGGAAGGCGTTGCCGGCGATGCGGTGCGAGACGTGGGCGGGCACGGCGGACTCGGTGCTGCGGCGGAACATGGCCCCCATTGAACACCGTGGGCACCCGTTCCTCACGACCGGTCGGACCGGCACACCCGCACGTCGGTCCCGCTCGTCTCGGGCCGCACCAACAGCTCGATCTGATCCACGAGCACGTCGAAGCCCCGGATCCCATCGGTGTCGGGCACCGACCCCGAATCGGACGGCTCGCCCGGCACCGACAGCAACGTGACGCCGACCTTCTCGGAGTCCACCTCCAGGCGGTCTCCCCGCTCCAGGGTGAGCGGCTCGGTGTGGTCCACCGTCCGGCACGAGTGCGAAGGCGACCGGGCGGCGCCGAGCGACACGAACAGCGCCGCTCGGGCCCGTACCTCCGGGGAGATGGCGACGTCGGGGATCTCGCCTCGCCGATACGCGTCGATCAGACCGTCGCTGGTGGCCAGGCCGTACACCTCGTAGCCCGGCGTGGTGTTCCGGGCCGACGCCTCCTGGCCCAGCGCGGCCACCAGTTCCGGGGCGCCCAGGTACATCTCGTCGTACTCGTTGGAGGGACCGATCCGGCCGACGTTGGCCGGGAGGCCGAGGAGCAACAGCGCCGAGGCCGCCACCACCCAGCGACGACGACCCGCTGCCAGCCGGCTGAGCGACCACGCCACCGTGGGCAGGGAGAACACCGCCACCATGTACGCGTAGCGCGGGGTGAACGGTGGATAGACCCCACCGCCCCGGGAGACGCCGAGGATGGCCACCACGCCGGCCAACCCGACCACCACGGCCACCGGCACGGCATCGTCGGAACGGAGCCCCTCCCTGCTGACGCGGCGACCGAACAGCACCAGCGCCACCAGCACCGAACCGGCCAGTGCCGCGGTGAGCACCGGCACATGGGTGAGGCTGCGAAAGCCGTAGGCGAGGAGCTCTGAGCCCCACACCCAGGCCTCGTCGGGGGTGGCGGTGTCCCTGGCCTCCCGCCCCGTGGGCGCGGTGAGCCGCCAGAGCACGAAGAGGGCCACGGGCGGCCCCACCACGCGCCCCAACG
>DAIMFV010000185.1:3416-7218 GCA_036724365.1 Acidimicrobiales bacterium
CACAGGAGCAGGGCGGCATGCAGGTCGCGACGATCCGGCGGACCGTCGTGGTCGGCCACGAGCAGGGCGGCGAACCCGAAGGCGATCGACCCGTTCAGGGTGGTCTGGAAGGCCCAGGTGAGGTTCTCCCGGCCCGACCCGTAGAACAGGAACAAGATGGCCGCGCTGGTGGCCAGGAGCTGGTCGACACGGCACCGCAGCATCACCGCCCGCAACAACGTGGCCACCGCCACGTGCGAGGCGATCACCAGGACCTGGTACGGCCAGAACACGCGCAGTCCCAGCACCTGGTACATCGCCTGGAACACCACCGACGGCAGGACCGTGTTGTGCCCGAAGTGCGGCCGCAACAGGCTCACCGGGTCGGTGACGTCCCGCTCGAAGGCGAACACGAAGTCGTCGTGGAAGAACCACTGTCGCCGGTTCAGGGCCACGATGGCCACGGAGGCCGCCACCGCCGCGACCGCGAACACCACGTCGGCCACCCGATCGGAACGGGGGCCCGTGGGCGGATCGGCGGGCCGCCCGATGTCGAGGTCTGCCGTCGGCACCCCGACGTCGGATTCCGGCATCCGGTCAGTCAAACACCTCGGCTGCGGCCGGCCGGCGTCACCGCCACGGGCGCTACGCGGGGACGGTGCGACACACCCGCACCTCGGCACCGGGGACTTCGGGTCGGACCACCAGGTCGATGCGATCGACGAGAACGTCGAAGCTGCGGATCCCCTCGGCTCCGGGGACCAACCGGGTGTTGTCCGGGTGGTCCGGCGCCGACGCCAGGGACAGCCGGAGCTCCGTGGCGCCCACCTCCAGACGGTCGCCGCGCTCGACCACGAACGGAGAGGAGGCGTCGACGGTCTCACACGCACCGCCGGTCCCCCGTGCCGGCCCGAGTGCCACCTGGAGCAGTGCCTCGTCCCTGACCTCGTCCGAGACCGTGAGAGACGGCACCTCACCCCGCTCGTGGGCGTCGAGCAGCGCGTCGCTGGTGGTGAAGGGGAACACGGTGTAGCCCCGGGTGACCTGCTGTTCGGTCGCCACCTCGGCCATGGCCGAGAACAGCTCGCGATCGCCGAGGAACAGCTCGTCGTACTCGTTCGACGGGTCGATGCGGGCCACGTTGGCCGGTAGCCCGAGGAGCAGCAGTCCTGAGGCGGCGAGCACCAGCGGCGGACGGCCGGCGGCCAGCCGGGCGAGGGCCCAGGCCACGACGGGCAACGAGAACACCGCGATCAGATAGGCGTACCGCGGCGTGAAGGGAGGGTAGAAGGATCCGCCCCGCGTGTACCCGAGGCTGGCGGCCAACGCCACCATGCCGGCGATGAGCGCCATCGGCACGGCGTCCTCGGGCCGCCGCCCGGTGCGGGTGATCGTGCGGGCCAGGCCAGTGACGGCAACCAGCACCGCCACCACGAGCAGCACCGTCACCGGCGGTACGTGGGTGAGGCTGCGGAAGCCATAGGCGACCAGCTCGGCCCCCCACGTGAACGCCTCTCGGGGCGCGGCGCTCTCCGGCGCCTCGGTGCCGGCGGGTGCCGTCACCCACCACACCACGAAGAGGGCGGCAGGCGGGCCGATGACCCGTCCGAGCGGCCCGGGCCCACGACGCAGGACCACGGCGACCGCCACCACGGCCGCCATCAGCGGGCCCAGGTTCGAGCACAGCACCGAACCGCAGAGCAGCAGCCCGGCACCGAGATCACGCCGGTCGGGTGGCGCGTCGCGGTCCGCGACCAGGAGTGCGGCGAACCCGAACACGATCGAGCCGTTGAGGGTGGTCTGGAACGCCCAGGTGAAGTCCTCCCGGCCGGATCCGAAGAACAGGAACAAGATGGCCGCGCTGGTGGCCAGGATCGGCTGGACCCGACACCGCAGCATCACCGCACGCAGGACCACGGTCACGCCCAGGTGCGACGCGACCACCAGCAGCTGGTAGGGCCAGAACGAGTTGAGCCCCACGACCCGGTAGATGAGCTGGAACATCGCGGCCGGTAGGACCGTGTTGTGGCCGAAGTGGGGACGGAGCAGGTTGACCGGATCGGCGAGATCTCGTTGGAACGCGAACACGAAGTCGTCGTGGAAGAACCACTGCTCGCGGTTCTGGACCATGATCGTGGCCGCCGCCACCACCGCCGCCACCGCGAACACCGCGGTGGCCGCACGCTCCACCCTGGCGGCCGACGGCACACCCGCCTCGGCCCCGAGGTCGGTGGTTCGTGCGGCGCCCCCGCTGGGCCGCGACTCCCTGGAGGCGGTGCCCTGGTCCCCGGGAGGCATCCGGCAAGTAAACCACCTCGGTTCAGGAGGCGAGCCGGCAGGCGAGCCGACCAGACAAGCATGATGGGTACACCGAGGCGCCAGCCGAGGTCCAAACCACCTCGACGCGACGACGGGCGACCTATCCGCTCCAGTCGTCACAGCGGTGTCCACGGCGGTGGCCCCGCCCTGAACCGTGTCGGGGTGGTCCCGGGCGTCAGGCCCGGAGGTGGAGGCCACTGGGGCCGATCGAGGGCTCGGGATGGCTCAGCTCGACCACGAACTCGGTGCGATGGGCCGGGAAGACGTACTGGCCCAGCAGCACGGCCTGGCCAGAGCGGTCGCGCGTGACCCGGTTGCAGACCAGCACCGGTGATCCCGGCGGGACCAGCAGCAGACGGGCGTCGTCGTCTCCTGCCGAGTCGGCCCCGATCACCTGGGTGGCACCGCCGAAGGCGACCGGCAACAGGTCGTAGAACGATCGCTCCTGCACCTGGGCCCGGCTGAGGTGCGCCCCCAGGTCCTCGGGGCACCACACCGTGACGCGGGCGAAGGGTTCGCCGTCGGCGAGGTTCAGCCGCCGCACCACCAGGACCTTGTCCACGCCCAGCACCGCCCGCACGTCGGCAGGCGCCCGCTCGAACGCGAAGTCGAGGATCCGGCGCTCCGACGCGCGACCCTCGGCTTCGAGCTGGGCCTCGATGGTCACCAGGCCGCCGAGCGGCTGACGGACCGCCTCACCCGCCACGAACCAACCGAACCCCTGCCGGGAATCGACCAGACCGTCGTTGCGGAGCACCTCCAGGGCCTTGCGGATCGTCACCCGAGAGGCGCTGTACGCTCCCGAGAGCTCAGCCTCCGACGGGAGCAGGCGCCCGACCACGAACTCGCCCTCGTCGAGGCGACGACGCAGGTCGGCGGCGATCTCCCGGTAGCGGATGGTGCGCACTTGTCTCATAGTTGTATGCTTGCGGTGGCAGCGCAAGCCGCCCGGTCCGGACCGGCCCACGAAGCCGCACCGGACGCCCGAACCCACAGCACGAGGTGATCCCCATGGCCGTGACCGCATCCACCCCCATCGACCTCGTCGAGGCCGTCTACGCCAAGCTCCCGGAGCGCCTCGCGGTGGGCCGGCAACGCCTGGGCCGGCCCCTCACCCTCACCGAGAAGGTGCTGATCAACCACCTGCGCGATCCCGAGACCGGGGGCCTGGAGCGCGGGGTGAGCTACACCGACTTCGACCCCGACCGCATCGCCATGCAGGACGCCACCGCCCAGATGGCGCTGCTCCAGTTCATGACCGCCGGGCTGCCTCAGGTGGCCGCCCCCACCACCGTGCACTGCGACCACCTGATCCAGGCCAAGGTGGGCGCCCAGATCGACCTCGGCGTGGCCATCGACACCAACAGGGAGGTCTACGACTTCCTCGAGAGCGTGTCGGCCAAGTACGGCATCGGCTTCTGGGGTCCCGGCTCGGGGATCATCCACCAGGTGGTGCTGGAGCAGTACGCCTTCCCCGGCGGGATGATGATCGGCACCGACAGCC
>DAIMFV010000186.1:0-7011 GCA_036724365.1 Acidimicrobiales bacterium
AATACCACGACACCGAAACCGGCTACATCTACCTCCGAGCCCGCCACTACGACCCCACCACCGGCCAATTCACCAGCCAAGACCCCATCGTCGCCATAACCGAAGAACCATACGGGTACGCCCGCGGAGATGTTGTCAATTCAGGCGATCCAACCGGGCTGGCATCCTATCGATACACCTTCGACCTGGGTAACAACCTCGACAATGTTCCAATATCACTGCTGGTGCACAACGTCCGAGCTGGCTGCGATAGGCTGTTTCCCATTTCTGGATGTGTCTCTGGCTTTGAGATCGGCGATGTCATGCCACTGGAGCAGAGTGTCTTCGGGGCTTATCGCCAGGGCTTTCCGGTTATGGTTATGGCCATTGGTGCTTCGTCGTTCACGTTTGTGGCGCTTAGCGGACATCCGGAAGGCGAGGGCCGCGCAATCACGTTTAGATTCTGGCAGAAGGAAGTCTGCGGTTCGGATGGACGAAAGACTCGTCGCACCTTGATGACGGTGTCTACCTCGTCCTCCGGTAGCCCCATAGTCACACTGCCACTGATCAGACAACTCAACTTCCTCTTCGCTCGCGGGACCTGGGCCAGGTTTGCTGCGAATATTGCCAGTGACGATATCTATGAGGATTGGGCGTAGATGCCGCCACAGTGGCTAAGGACGTTGACTGTCGTGTTCTTGGCGGCCACCTGTATGTATGTTGGCGCAGTCGTGGTGTATGCAATTAATGACTCGAATGGCCGTCACGGGGTGGCGTCAGTGGTAGTGTACGTACTGTGCGTGTTGGCCGGCGTAGGGCTCGGAATTGCCCGGTCGAGTATGACGCTAACGTTGCAGAACGTTTCATTACTAGTTGTCATACTTCATCTTGCTCTCCTGCCCTTCGCCGCTGGCGTGATGGCGATGTGATCGACGTAAATCCAGTTCACAATGGCTGTACTCGCGTGGGTGGGCGAGTTCAACCGGTCATCGCGACAGCGTGATGGTAGCGGTCGGCGGCGGTGCCCCAGCCGAGTGAGCGTCGGGGGATGGTGTTGATGCGGGCGGCGATGCGGTCGAGGCCGGCTTGGGTGTGGATGGACAGGTCGGTGCCTTTGGGCAACCAGCGGTGGATGAGCCCGTTGGTGTTCTCGTTGACGGGGCGTTGCCAGGGCTTGTGGGGGTCGCAGAAGTAGATGTCGATGCCGCTGAGCTTGGCGATGGTGTGGTGGTCGGCCATCTCGCTGCCGCGGTCCCAGGTGAGGGTTCGGCGCAGCTCGGGCGGGATCTGGTCGAGGACCGCCACGACGGCGTCGGTGGTGGTGCGGGCGCTGTAGGCGCCGGTGGGGTGATCATGGGCGGCGAGCCACAAGTACCGGGTGGCGCGGTCCACGATGGTGAGCACTGCGGACGCGTTGCGGGCGCCGATGATCTGGTCGCCTTCGTGGTGGCCGACCTCGATGCGGTCGTCGGCTGCGGCTGGCCGGGTGGCGATGCCGTTGAAGTCACCGAGGGGGCTGGATCGTTGCCTCACATGGCGTTGCGCGTTTGCAAGCTAGCACTGCTTGTGAATTTCACGCTACTCGTGATGCAGGTTGGGTCGTACTAGAAGCGGCTCCACGCAAACTGGTGCCGTATTCCTCATGTCACAAATCGAACTCTTGGGAAAAGAGTTCGGGATCAACGACCCACCGGAAGACCACGAGGCTGAGAGCCCGGGGACCGCCAACTATGCAGGCGCCTCACCCGAGTCCGGAACCCGTGAGCCGCGGCCGCACGACCGGGGCGCTCCCGGACCCCGCGGCCGCCCGTACGAGGGTGTCGACGAAGGCGAGCTTGTCGATGACCTTCGGGGCGAGGACGAAGGGGTAGAGATCGGGGGCGCCCATGGAGCGGTTCACCAGGTTGAGGGCGCCGGCCAGGTCGATCCAGTCGCGCACCAAGGCCCGGAACGGGCCCTCGTCGGCCGTGGGCGACGGGGCGGCGGCGCCGCCGCGCCAACTGGCCCGCACCGTCACCCCCGCCTCGGCGGCGGTCTGGACCGTGTCGCGGATGTGGAGGTAGTGGGCGAAGGTCTCGGCCCAGTCCTCCCAGGGGTGCATGGTGGCGTAGGCCGACACGAAGCCGTCCTCCCAGCCATCGGGACCGGGGCCGCCGTAGTGGGCGCCCACGGCGTCGGCGTAGTCGGCCCGCTCGTCGCCGAACCGGGACCGGAAGGCGTCGACGGCCCCGCCCTGGTCCACCAGCACGGTCCAGTAGTAGTGGCCGACCTCGTGGCGGAGGTGGCCGAGGACCGTGCGGTACGCCTCACCAAGCTCGCGCCGCACCCGCTCACGGTGCGCGGGGTCGGCCTCGTCCACGTCCAGGGTGATGAGCCCGTCCTCGTGGCCGATCACCACCGAGGAGTCGAGCCGGCCCGAGAGCAGGTCGAAGCCGAGGCCGCCGTCCGGGTCGTCTCGGAACGACACCAGAGGCAGGCCCAGGTCCACCAGGTGGGCCACCAGCCGCCGCTTGGCCCCCTCGGTGGCCACGAACAGCTCGCCCACGTCGGTGCCGTCGGGCGGGCGGGTGCGGGTGAGCGAACAACTCAGGCACAGCTCGCCCGGGGCCTCGACGGCCCAGTTGCAGCCGGCCACCGGCCGGTTGGCGCACCACGTGAAGGGGCCCGAACCGCCATCGACCGCCACCAGGTCGAAGGGGTCGGGGCGGAACCCGACCGTGGTGGAACAGGTCAGGCAGATGTCGTTCTCGAAGAACAACGGGGCGCGACAGGTGGGGCACTGCATCACTCGCATGGCCGACCACCTACCCGCTGCACCTTGTGAGCATGCCCCTCCGGCCGCGAGAACGGCACCCCGAGCCCAGTTCCGGCCCGACCGGTCCGGCCTGGACGCCGATACGGTGCCCGAGACGTCACACCGGCGAAACAAAGCGGACACAGGGGGCGGCCAGCCTGTGCGCATCGAACAGCAGCAATCCCTCGCGCCGAGCGGGGCCGGCCTGTGGACCGGCTACGACTCCAGCCCCTTCTGGGACGAGATGTTCGACCGCGGGTCCTCCCGGCCCACCTGCGACGGCGTGGTCGACTACCTGCGCCGGCTCGGCCCGGAGCTGCTCGAGCGCCAGCACGCCGCCGAACTGGCCATCGCCTCCATGGGCATCTCGTTCACGGTGTACTCCGACGAGGGCAACATCGACCGGGCCTGGCCCTTCGACGTGATCCCCCGGGTGATCCCCGCCGCCGAGTGGCGGGCCGTGTCGGAAGGCCTCATCCAGCGCCTACGGGCCCTGAACCAGTTCATCGACGACCTGTACGACGAGGCCAAGGTCCTGAAGGACGGGATCATCCCGGCCGACATCGTGCTGGACTCGCCCAACCACCGGCCCGAGTGCATCGGGGTCCGCCCGCCGCAGGGCGTGTGGGCCCACATCTGCGGCAGCGACCTGGTGCGCAACGGCGACGGCCTGCTCTACGTGCTGGAGGACAACCTGCGGGTGCCGTCGGGCGTGTCCTACATGCTCGAGAACCGGCAGGTGTCCAAGCGGGTGTTCGCCGACGCCTTCCGCGACCTGGACATCCAGCCCGTCGACGACTACCCGGTGAAGCTCCACGCCACCCTGGCGTCGCTGACCCCCCGCCCCGGCGAGGTGCCGGTGATCGCCGTGCTCACCCCGGGCATCTACAACTCGGCCTACTTCGAGCACGCCTTCCTGGCCCAGCAGATGGGCGCCCTGCTCGTGGAGGGCGGCGACCTGGTGGTCGACGACGACGACGTGGTGCACGTGCGCACCATCGGCGGCCTGGTGCGGGTCGACGTGATCTACCGGCGGGTCGACGACCTGTTCCTGGACCCCGAGGCCTTCCGCCCCGACTCCGCCCTGGGCGTGCCGGGGCTCATGCGGGCATGGCGGGCCGGCAACGTGGCCCTGGCCAACGCGCCCGGGGCGGGCGTGGCCGACGACAAGGTCGTCTCCGCCTACGTGCCCGCGCTCATCCGCTACTACCTGGGCGAGGCCCCGCTGCTGCCCAGCGTGGAGACCTTCGTGTGCCTGGACCCGGCCCAGCGCAGCCACGTGCTGGCCAACCTCGACGACCTGGTGCTCAAGCCGGCCAACGAGAGCGGCGGCTACGGCATCTTCATCGGCAGCTTCGCCACCGCGGCCGAGAAGGACGAGATGCGGGCCCGCGTGCTGGCCGAGCCCCGCAACTGGATCGCCCAACCCATCCTGTCGCTCTCCACCGCCCCCACCCTGTGCGACGGCAGGGTCGCCCCCCGCCACGTGGACCTGCGGCCCTTCATCCTCTCCGGCGAGGCGCCCTACGTGACCAACGGCGGCCTCACCCGGGTGGCGCTCCGCGAGGGGTCGCTGGTGGTCAACAGCTCCCAGGGCGGCGGCAGCAAGGACACCTGGATCATCGACCCCGAGCACTCCACGCCCCTCAACGCCACCACCCGCCTCGACTCCGCAACCCCCTGAACTCCGCCACCCCCTGAACCGTGAAACCATCGAACCCAGCGAGCCGGCCATGACCCTGCACGATCCCAACCCCCGCCCCGCCGCCCGGACCAAGGAGCGCCGTTCCACCGTGGACACCCCTCGAACCACCCTGCTCTCGCGCGTGGCCGAGCACCTGTACTGGGCCGGGCGCTACCTGGAGCGGGCCGAGGCCACCGCTCGCATGGTGCGCACCCACACGGAGCTGTTCGTGGACCTGCCCCGCACCGCCGGGCTCGGCTGGGCCCCGCTCCTCGCCGTCACCGGCAGCCAGGAGGCCTACAGCGACGGCCACGACCAGGCCACCGAGGACGAGGGGGTGCGGTTCCTGCTGTGCAGCAGCGACCACCCCGGGTCGGTCGTGTCGTCCATCGCCCTGGCGCGAGAGAACCTCCGCGTCACCCGGGACCTCATCCCCCGCCGATCGTGGGAGGTGGTCAACGAGACCCACCTGTGGTTGCGCCGCACCGCCGACACCGGCGCCAACCGCAGCGCCCGGGTGCTGTGGACCGAGGAGCTGATCCGGCGCTGCCACATGCTCCAGGGGTCGGTGGTCACCACCATGAGCCGGGACGAGGCGTTCGCCATGTTCGAGATCGGCCGGCTGGTGGAACGGGCCGACATGACCACCCGGGTGATCGACGTGCAGGCCGGCGTGCTCATGGGCTCCACCGACGAGGCCCTCGCCCCGTTCATCGGCCTCACCTGGAGGGCGATGCTGCGATCGCTGGGCGGCGAGCAGATGTACCGCCGCAAGATGGGTGCCGACATCTGGGCCACGGGTGCGGTCACCTTCCTGCTGCGGGACAACGCCTTCCCCCGGTCCGTGGAGCACTGCCTGATCGACATCTCGCGGTGGCTGCTGGAACTGCCCGACCACTCCGAGGCCATGGCCGCCTCGGCCGAGCTCCAGCGCCAGCTCGACGCCGCCGACCTGGGCGAGTTCGACGTGGCCGAGCTGCACGAGTTCCTCGACCGCATCCAGCTCGCCCTGGCCGACCTCCACGGCCAGGTGGACCGCGCCTACTTCACCGCCCCGAACCTGGCCCCCGCCTGAGGAACGGCGTCGAGACCACCCGCCCGCCGCCGTCTACGGGGGCCGACCCCCGGACCAGTGACCGCATGAGCATCCACGTCGCCCTCGAGCACCGCACCCACTACGCGTTCGACCGCCCGGTCGGGATCGGCCCGCACGTGGTGCGGCTGAGGCCCGCGCCCCACAGCCGGACCCCGGTGCTCTCGTACTCGCTCACGGTGGAACCGGCCGACCACTTCGTGAACTGGCAGCAGGACGCCTTCGGGAACTTCCTGGCCCGGCTGGTGTTCCCCGGCAAGGCCACCGAGCTGAGCATCACCGTGGACCTGGTGGCCGACCTCACCGTGGTCAACCCGTTCGACTTCTTCGTGGAGCCCGACGCCGAGCGGTTCCCGTTCGCCTACGGCCCCGACGAGCGCCGCGACCTCTCGCCGTACTTCGAGGTGGAGGAGCCGGGACCCCACCTGAAGGCGTGGCTCGCCGGCGTGGAGGTGCCGGCCGACGGCATGCGCATCGTGGACTTCCTGGTGGCGGTGAACCAGCGCCTCCAGGGCGACATCGCCTACACCACGCGCTTCGAGCCAGGGGTCCAGACCCCGGAGCAGACCCTGGGCCTGGCCCTCGGGTCGTGCCGGGACACCGGGTGGCTGCTGGTGCAGGTCCTGCGCCACCTGGGCCTGGCCGCCCGGTTCGTGTCGGGCTACCTGGTGCAGCTGGCGCCCGACGTCCGGCCGCTCGACGGTCCCCCCGGCCCCGAGCGCGACTTCACCGACCTGCACGCGTGGTGCGAGGTGTACGTGCCCGGGGCCGGGTGGATCGGCCTCGATCCCACCAGCGGGCTGTTCGCCGGCGAGGGCCACATCCCGCTGGCGTGCACCCCCAACCCCGTCACCGCGGCCGCCGTCACGGGCGTGGTCGACGAGTGCGAGGTGACCCTCACCTACAGCAACGAGGTCCACCGCATACACGAGGACCCCCGGGTCACCCTTCCCTACACCGACGACCAGTGGAGCCGCATCGACGCCCTGGGCGACGCCGTCGACGACCGGTTGGCCAAGGGCGACGTCCGGCTCACCCACGGCGGCGAACCCACCTTCGTGTCGGTCGACGACATGGAGGGCGCCGAGTGGAACACCGCGGCCGACGGCGACGACAAGCGGGCCCGGGCGTGGACGCTCACCAACCGGCTGGCCGACCGCTTCGCCACCGGCCCCCTGCTGTTGGCCGGCCAGGGCAAGTGGTACCCGGGCGAGCCGTTGCCCCGCTGGCAGTTCGGGGTGCACTGGCGAACCGACGGGAAGCCGCTGTGGTCCCACCGCGAGCTGCTGGCCGACCCGTTCGCGCCCGGCCACGCCACCCTCGCCGACGCCGAGGCCATGGCCCGCGCCCTGGCCACCGCGCTGGGGCTGCCCGACGAGGTGGTGCACCCCGCCTACGAGGACCCGCTCGCCGCGCTGCTCGCCGCCGCCCGCCTCCCGGCCGGCGACCCGCCCGAGGGTC
>DAIMFV010000187.1:0-1140 GCA_036724365.1 Acidimicrobiales bacterium
GGGGTGGGCGTGGCGGTGCGGGCCGCCCCGCTGGTGGCCATGACCGCCGCAGGAGCCCACAGCCACGCCGGCGGCCACGACGACGGCACCGCCCACGCCGCCGCAGCGCACACCGACAGCGAACCCCACGCCGACGGCGAGGCCCACACCGAGACCGTGGCCCTGCCCACCCGGGAGTACGACCCGGCGGCCCCGATCGACCTGTCGGGCGTGCCGGGGGTGACGCCGGCCCAACAGGCCCGGGCCGAGAACCTCATCGCCATCACGCTCGATCGCCTGCCCCGGTACGCCGACCCGGCCGTGGCCGAGGCCGCCGGCTTCCGGTCGATCGGCGACGGGTTCACCGGCCACGAGCACTACATCAACTGGGACTACATCAGCGACGAGCACATCTTGAACCCCGACTTCCCGGAGTCGCTCGTGTACGAGACCGGGCCGGGCGGCTCCAAGACGCTGGTGTCGGCCATGTTCATGACCAACGCCGGTGCCAGCCTCGACGAGGTGCCCGAACTGGGTGGGGCGCTCACCCAGTGGCACGTCCACGACGACCTCTGCTTCACCGACGACCCCGAGAGCCCCCGCGTGGGCGGCGTCACCAGTGTGGGCGGTACCTGCCGGCCACCGCTGCAGAAGTTCGCACCCACCCCCATGATCCACGTCTGGATCACCAAGCACCCGTGTGGCCCGTTCGCCGCCCTCGAAGGGGTGGCCGCCGGCCAGGTCCAGGAGGGCGAGGAGCACCTCTGCGACACCCTCCACGGCGGCCACTGACGGCACGCCACGCTCCCGGCCGCACCTATCCCGGTCGACCCAGCCTGGTGGTGATCAACTGCCCAACTCGGCGAGGATCTCGGTCACCCAACCGGGGTCGACGTCGAGCACCAGCGGTACCGGTCCGGCATCGGGGCCGGCGATGAAGAGGCGTCCGGTCTCGGCCAGGCCCTTCAGCGCCTCGGCATCGGCGGCGGGGTCGAAGTGGATCACCAGCACGTCGGAGTCGGGCTGGTCGGGATCGTCCTCGACGATCGTGCCGTCGGCCTGGGCGATCACCGGCCACACCCGGAGTCGGGCGCGTCGATCCGCCACCCAGGCTCCGAGGCCGTAGGCGGCGAGGTCGTAGCCGAAGCCGAGGCGATCGCC
>DAIMFV010000187.1:1240-6959 GCA_036724365.1 Acidimicrobiales bacterium
CCCAGGCTCCGAGGCCGTAGGCGGCGAGGTCGTAGCCGAAGCCGAGGCGATCGCCTTCGGCCAGGGGGTGGAGCCCGGCCTGTTGCACGGCCAGCCCCCGCTCGTCGGCGGTGGCGTCGATCTCGATGACCACACCCCGCACGCCATCGCGGTCGATGGCGTAGCTGCGTTGGACGGGCAGCGCCCCGGACCCGGGCAGGGGCTGGCTCACCCGGTCACCAGGCGCCGCGGTCGGCCTTGCAGGTGACGCACAGGTCGGTGGCCGGGAGGGCCTCCAGGCGCGGGTCGCCGATGGGGTTGCCGCAGCGCGAGCACTGCTTCCACTTCTTGGTCTTGGCCCGCTCCAGGGCGGCGTCGATCACCTCGAGGAAGTTGCGCTCCTCGGAGATGCGGGCCCGGATGCGGTCGCGCTCGAAGCGGGTGAGGTCGCCCTCCGAGCCGCCCTCGTCCTCGCCGGCCCCGACGTCGCTGGCCACCTCCTCGGGATCGAGCTCGTCGTAGCTCGCCTGCAACGCGGCGATGCCCTCCTCGGTCTCGGCGCGGAGCTTCTCGAGGTTGGTGCGGTGCTTGGCGACGGTGAGCGAGCTGGACATGCGGTGGGGGCCTCCGGGTACTGCTGGGGCGGGACGGACCGGCGGGGTCCGCTCCGAGGAACTGGCCAAGCTACCGGCTGGACACCGAGTTCCTCCATCTCGACGTCGATTCCCGCGGCGCGGTCCCTCCTAGGCTGCGCCCGTGCGCGACGGGGATCACCAGGGTCACGGGTCCCCACCAACCCCGGACGGGGGCATCTGGTCGCCGTCGCGCCGGCCGCTCACCGTGGGGCTGATCCTCACCGTCACCCTGGTGGCGCTGGAGGCGTTGGCGGTGGCCACCGTGATGCCCGAGGTCCGGGCCGACCTCGGCGGCTACGACCTGTACGGCTGGGTGTTCAGCGGGTTCTTCCTCGCCAGCATCGTGGGCATCGTGGTCGGGGGACCGGCGGCGGACCGTCGGGGCCTGGTGGTGCCGTTCACGGCGGGGTTGGTGCTGTTCGCCGCCGGTCTGGCCGTGGCCGGGCTGGCCCCGTCGATGGAGGTGCTCGTGCTCGGGCGCATCCTCCAGGGGTTGGGGGCGGGGGCGGTGCCGGCCGCGTCGTACGCGGCGATCGCCCGGGGCTTCGAGGCGTCGGAGCGCCCCCACATGTTCGCCCTGCTGTCCACCGCCTGGGTGGTCCCTGGCCTGGTGGGCCCGGCGGCGGCGGCGGCGGTGGAGCACGCGCTGTCCTGGCGGTGGGTCTTCCTCGGCCTGCTGCCGGTGGTGGCGGTCGCCGGTGCGCTCACCGTCGGACCGCTCGCCCGGGTGCCGTCGCCGATCGGGTCGGGGGCGGATCTCCCGGACGCCGGCGGCTCCCGGTCGGGGTTCGGTCGGTCCGCCCGGATGACCGGACTGGTCGGTGGGGTCGGCGCGGTGTTCGTGGCCCTGACGGGTGTGCCGGGGCCACTGGCGCTGGTCCTGGTCGGCATCGGGCTGCCGTTGGCGGTGTGGGCGTTCGCCGGCATGGTGCCCGACGGGACGCTCCGCCTCGCGCCGGGGGTGCCGGCCACCGTCGCGGTGCGAGGGCTGCTCACGTGGTCGTTCTTCCAGGCCGACGCCTACGTGTCGTTGGCGGTGGTCGACGGGCGGGGTTCGTCCACCTTCGTGGCCGGCGCCGCGCTGTCGGCCGGGTCGGTGCTCTGGGCGGCGGGGTCGTGGGTGCAGGCCCGACAGATCGACCGGCTCGGCCCCCGGACGTTGGTCGGGGCGGGGTTCACGGTGATCATCAGCGCGCTGGCCCTGACCGCCGGGGTCGCCCTGGGGTTGCCGGTGCCGGTGCTAGTGGCGGCCTGGGGCATCGGTGGGTTCGGCATGGGCCTTGCCTACTCGCCGCTGTCGGTGGTGGTGCTGGGGTCCGCCCGCCCGGGTGAGGAGGGCGCGTCCAGCGCCGCCCTCCAGCTCTCCGACGTGCTCGGCATCGCGGTCGGCACCGGCGTCGGCGGGGGCGTGGTGGCGTTGGCCGACACCCGAGGCTGGGAGGTGTCGTCGGGCGTGGCGGTGGTCTTCACCATGGCCACGGTCGTGGGCCTGGTGGGCCTGGCCGCCAGCCGCCGCATCCCCGCGTCGCTGAACCCCCGGTGAGGTGCGCCGGTCGGTGACCGGGTCCGGGTCCTGACGGGTGGTTGCCGGCGGACGTCAGCCCTCGGCGGTCACCTGGTCTCGCAGGTCCCGCTTCATGATCTTGCCGGCGGGGTTGCGGGGGAGGGGCTCGTTGAAGGTGATGACCTTGGTGGGGATCTTGAACGGGGCGATGTGCTGGGCCAGGAAGGCGGTGAGCTCGTCGGGGTCGATGGTGGCGCCGTCGCGGGGCACCACGGCCAGGGCCACCTCCTCACCCAGGCGCTCGTGGGGGATGCCGAACACGGCGGCCTCGTACACCGCCGGGTACTCGTACACGGCGGCCTCCACCTCGGCGCAGTACACGTTCTCGCCGCCGCGCAGGATCATGTCCTTGGCGCGGTCTTCGATGTAGACGAAGCCCTCGGCGTCGATGCGGCCCAGGTCGCCGGTGCGCAGCCAGCCGTCCACCAGGGTCTCGGCGGTGGCCTCGGGCCGGTTCCAGTACCCCCGGATGAGGTTGGGGCCCTTCATCCAGATCTCGCCGAGGTCGCCGGTGGCCGCCGGCCGGGCATCGGGGTCGCGGATCTCCACCTGGAGGATCGGCGTGGAGCGGCCGGTGCTGGTGGGGTGGGTCTCGTAGTCGGTGCCGCTGTTGCCGGGGCCGTAGGCGTTGGTCTCGGTCATGCCGTAGCCGATGTTGGGCTTGGCCGCCTTGAAGCTGCCGGCCACCCGGTTCACGAGCTGGGGCGGGGCCGGGGCCCCGCCGCCGCCCACGAAGGCCAGCGACGAGGTGTCGTACTTGTCGAAGTCGGGGTGCTCGAGCAGGTCCCAGCTCTGGGTGGGCACGCCCACGAACTGGGTGACCCGCTCGCGCTCGATGAGCTGCAGGGCCCGGCCCGGGTCCCACTTGTGCATCATCACCAGCTTGAGGCCCGACGCCATGGCGCCCAGCATCACCGGCACGTTCCCGGTCACGTGGAACAGCGGCACGATCAGGATGAACACCGGCGCACCGGTGCGCCCCGACGCCTCCTCGGGGCGGCGGAGGCTGTCGATGGCGCTCTTGCAGCCGAAGCCCATGAGGGCCTGGACCACGGCGCGGTGGGTGGACACCGCCCCCTTGGGGTGCCCGGTGGTGCCGGAGGTGTAGAGGATGGTGGCGTCGTCGTCGGGGCCCAGCTCGGGTCGTTCGTAGGTGGCGCCCGGCTCCACCACGTCCTCCCAACGGTCGACGCCCTCGGGTGTGTCGCCGTCGCCGAGGCGCACGCCGATGGTGCGGATGCCGAGGCGGGCCGCGCTCTCGCGGGTGCGGGCGACCCGCTCGGCGTCGGCCACTAGCACGGTGGTGCCGGAGTCCTCCAGGCCGTAGTCGAGCTCCTCGGCGGTCCACCAGGCGTTCATGGACACCACGATCGCCCCGGCGGCCAGCGCCCCCACGTAGGTCATGATCCACTCGGGGTAGTTGCGCATGGCGATGGCCACCCGGTCGCCTTTCCGCACGCCGTAGCGGTTCACCAGGGCGGCGGCCAGGCCGGCGGCGTGGGCGTGCACCTCGGTGAAGGTGTAGCGCTCGTCCTCGTACACCAGGTACTCGGTGTCGCCGTAGAGGGTGGTGAGGTCGAACAGCTCGCGCAGGGTGCCCGGTGCCCCCTTGAAGGCCGTGTAGGTCACCCCGTTCACGGTGATCTCGTGGGTCTCGTAGCGCTCACCGGGGGCGGTGATCTGGGCGGCGGCGTCGGCGTAGCTGAGGGTCACAGCAGGTGAGCCAACCCCACCCCGCCCCACCGGTCAAGCCGGTCGGCCAGGGCAGGACGCCGAGGCGATGCAGCGTGCGAACCGCGCTGATCGTGGTGGTGGTATTGGGACGGCCGGTCGCAGGCACAGGGCTAGCTTCATGAGATGAAGGTGCCCCGGCGTCGAATCGGACAGGTTGACCCACCAGATGCGGTTCGAGACCGGGTCGGACCCGAAGCGGACGAGGTGTTCGAGTGTTCGCCCAAGGGTGCCGCGAGCGGGGTGGAGCCTCCAACCAATCGGACGGTGTTCTGCTCCGACGGTTGGCCGGCCATCAGCGCAGTATGCGACCGTGCCACAACGGACGCCGACGTTCAGGCGCGCCGCGACGCCGATCAGCGCTGACACCAGTCGAGGCCATCGGCTCAGCGGCGCTTGTCTCGCACCGCGTCTTTGACCATGCGGCCGAACTGGCGGTCCCGTCGGCGTGCGGCCACCGGGTCGGCCCGGATGGCGGCCGCTTCGGCCTCGGCCTCCAGGGCCCGCCACCGGGCCAGGCGGTTCGGGTCGAGCTCGCCGTCGTTCACAGCGGCCTGGATGGCGCAGTCGGGTTCGGTCCGGTGGGCGCAGTCGTTGAACCGGCACTGGGTGGCCAGCTCCTCCACGTCGGGGAACGTCTCGGCCACGGCGTCGGGGTCGGCGAAGATGCCGACCTCGCGGATGCCGGGGGTGTCCACCAGCACCCCGCCGTTGGCCAGCAGGTGCAGCTCCCTCGACGTGGTGGTGTGGCGGCCCTTGGCGTCGCCCTGGCGCACGCCGCCGGTGGCGGCCACCTCCGCGTTCACCAGGGCGTTGACCAGGGTGGACTTGCCGGCGCCGGACTCGCCGATGAGGGCGACGGTGCGGGTGCCGATGTGGTCGAGCAGGTCGGGGATGCCCCACCCGCCCCGGGCCGAAAGGGTGACCACGGCCAGGTCGGGGTCGACCTCGGCGGCGGTGAGCTCGGCGGCGGCCGCCACCTCGGGGCCCACGGCGTCGGCCTTGGTGAGCACCACCAGCGACTCGGCCCCGGCGTCGTTGGCCAGGGTCATGGTGCGCTGGATGCGGCCCAGCCGCACGGGCCGGTCCAGCCCGCACACGATGAGCACCAGGTCCACGTTGGCGGCCATGGCCTGTTCGCCCTCGCCGCCGGCGGCCCGCCGTCGCAGCAGCGACCGGCGCGGGAGCGTGGCCCGCGGGTTGGGGATGCGGTCGAGCACCACCCAGTCGCCGACCACCGGCGCCGGCTCCACCGTGGGCCCGAACATGGCCCGCACCGGCCCGTCGACGGTGGCCACCACCAGCCCGGCCCCGTCGTGGCGCACCACCCGCCCTGGCTGCGGATGTTCGACGTCCCCCAGCGCAGGAGACGCCAGGGCGGCGTCATAGGCGCCGGCCCACCCCGCGTCCCACCCGTAGGCGTCGAGCGCCGGGTTCACCACGACCCGCCAGGGCACGGCGCGGCACCGAAGAACCGGGAGTTGGGTCGGGTGGACGTAAGCATGGGTCAACGGGGAACGGGCGACGAGCGGAGGCGCTGTCGCCCGGCCGGGTCTACCACCGGAGGCCCCCGCGGGGACGCCATCGTCCGGGTTCACGCGTGCATGGGCGCCCGGGCTGTGCACGGCTCTCGGGTGTAGCTTGCGGGTCGACGGTTGCCTTGGTCGAGGGGCGTGAGCGATGGCTGTGAGTCGGCGGGTGTCGGCGTTGGCGGTGGTCGTGGCGTTGGTGGCTGGCGTGTTGGTGGTGGGTGGGGGGCCGGTGTCGGCTCAGGTGCCGGTGGTGTCGTGTGGTGGTGGGGGTGGGTTGT
>DAIMFV010000188.1:0-6936 GCA_036724365.1 Acidimicrobiales bacterium
CCGTTCGCAGGCTCGCCCGTCACGGTCACGGGCATCGGGTTCATCCGCCGCAAGGAGACCGACCGCATCGCCGCCGTGGCCACCGAACTCGCCCGCTGCGGTATCGCGGTCACCGTGGACCCCGACGGGTGGACCATCAGCCCGGGCCGTCCCCGCCCCACGGTGGTCCAGACCTACGACGACCATCGGATGGCCATGAGCTTCGCCCTGCTCGGCCTGGCCGCCGAGGGCATCGAGATCGCCGATCCCGGGTGCGTGGCCAAGACGTTCCCGGGCTACTGGCAGCTCCTCGGTAGGGTTTCGGGCCGTGCCTGACCAATCCGTCCCCGAGGATCCCGCCGACGCACCCCTGCGGATCGTGGCCATCGACGGCCCCGCCGGATCCGGCAAGTCCACCGTGGGCCGGGCCCTGGCCGACCACCTCGGTCTGGAGTACCTGGACACCGGAGCCATGTACCGGGGCGTCACGTTCGGCGCGCTGCGGCGGGGGATCGACCCAGCCGACACCGAGGTGGTGGCCAACCTGGCCCGCAACGTCGACCTGACGGTGGAGGCCGGGGTGGTCACCGTCGACGGCGTCGACGCCACCATCGAGATCCGAGGGCCCGAGGTCACCCGGGCGGTCAGCGCGGTGGCGGCCAACCCGGCGGTGCGGGAGGAACTGGTGCGCCGCCAACGGGAGTGGGCCCGCACCCGCGGCGGCGGGGTGCTGGAGGGCCGCGACATCGGCACCGTCGTCTTCCCCGACGCCGACCTCAAGGTGTACCTCACGGCATCGCCCGAGGTTCGGGCCGGCCGTCGTTCCCAGGAGGTGACCGACCTCGACTACCAGACGGTGGCCGCCGACATCGCCCGGCGCGACGCGCTCGACCAGGGGCGCGAGGCGAGCCCCCTCACCCAGGCCCACGACGCCATCGTGGTCGACACCAGCGACCTCCCGGTCGACCGGATCGTGGCCGACCTCGTGGCCCGCCTGGCTCCCGAGACCGGTGCCTCCCCCGGAGCGACCCTGCAGGGTCCCGCCCCGGCGTCGACCCCGGCATCGCACGGCTCGCAGCCCGCAGCGGCCGGCACGTCCGGCCTGGCCCGAGGTGGCGACCCGGGACGCCATGGCCACGCCCGGGCCGGCACCCGCGGCGAGCTGCTCTTCTACGCCGGGGTCCGCGCCGTGCTCGTGGGCTTCGCCCGGGTCTGGTTCCGGGTCCGAGCCCGCGGTACCGAGCACGTTCCCGCCCACGGCGCCTTCATCCTGGCCCCGGTCCACCGCTCCAACCTCGACTTCCTGCTGGTGCTGGTCACCACCCGCCGCCGCCTCCGGTTCCTCGCCAAGGACACCCTGTGGAAGGGGATCTGGGGTCGGATCTTCACCGCCCTCGGCGGCATCCCGGTGGCCCGTGGCGCGGCCGACCGGGAGGCGCTGCGCACCTGCATCGAGGTGATCGAGGCCGGCGAGCCGCTGGTGATGTTCCCGGAGGGGACCCGCCAGCACGGTCCCGAGGTGCAGCCGCTGTTCGACGGTCCCGCCTTCGTGCAGAGCCGCACCGGCGTACCGATCGTGCCCGTGGGCATCGGTGGATCCGAGGCGGCCATGCCGAAGGGCGCCAAGTTCATCAAGCCCCGGCCCGTGCGCCTGGTGGTGGGTCCGCCCCTGGTGGCCTCCACGGCCACGGGCTCCAAGGCCCGGCGGGCCGCGGTGCGGGACCGCACGGCCGAGCTCCACCGGGTCGTGCAGGACCTGTTCGACCGCGCCCAGCAGGAGGCCGGCACCCCCAACCCGCCGCGCTGACGGGCACCGCCCGCGGTCGGGTGTGGTCCGCCGGCACCGGCGGCGGGTGTCAGCCGTGGAGCCAGACCCCGAGGAAGAGCGCCACCAGGGCACCGAGGCCGGCGAGCGAGCCACCCACGGCCAGGGCGACCTTGGACCGTGACACCACGTGCACCGCGGCGCCCACGCCCGAGGCCGTGACCGCGAGGAGCTTGATCCCCAGCACCACGTGGTAGCGGGTGGGGCGGTCGCCGACCTCGACCTCCAGCAGGTTCCAGACGCCGGTCGCCACGAGCACACCGAAGGCCGGCCAGGCCAGGCGGTTGAACGCCCGGGCCACGGCCCGGGTGGCGTCGGGTCCCAGGCCGCGCACGGTGGGCACCAGGCCGGCGAGGGTGAACTGTCCGCCCACCCAGATCGTGGCCGCCAGCACGTGGAGGAAGGTGCGGATCAGGTGGACGTCGAAGGGAACCATCGTGACGAAGCCCACCACAGGGGCCCACGAGCCCCCAAACCCCCGCCCGGATCGCCGGCAGCCGCGCCGGCCCGATCGGTCAGAGCGCAGACAACACGTCGGCGGCCCGGACCCCGCGCTCGTTCACGGCTGGGCGATCGGCCACCGGACCGCCGAGGCTGAAGGTGGCCGCCACCTCGACCACGCTGAGCAGATCTCGCAGGTTGCGGGGAGGCGGGAAGTACTCGTCCTCCTCGGTGATCCGAACCTCCTCCACGCCGTGCACGGGTGCGAGGGCGGCGAGGACCTCTTCCACCAGCGAGTCGGGGGCGGAGGCCCCCGCAGTCACCCCGACCACGCCCTCGAGGTCGGCAGGCAGCTCGGCGGCCGAGTTGATCCGCAGCACCCGAGGGGTACCGGCCTGCTGCGCCAGCTTCTCCAGCGCCACGGTGTTGGACGAGTTGGCCGAGCCGATCACCACCACGGCGTCGCACCGGGGCGCGATCTCGGCCAGGGCGGCCTGACGGTTGGTGGTGGCGAAGCAGAGGTCGGACCGGCCCGGGGTCCACAGCTCGGGCCAGCGGTCGCGGGCGGCGTCCATGACGCCCCGCCAGTCGCGGTGGCTGAGGGTGGTCTGGGCCAACATGGCCACGGGCCCGTCGAGGTCGGGGAGGGCGTCGACCTCCTCCACGCTCTCCACCCGGTGGATGGAAGCGGGCGCCACCGCCATGGTGCCCACCGCCTCCTCGTGGCCCTCGTGGCCCACGTAGACGATCTGGTACCCCTTGCCGGCGCGCACCTTCACCTCGTGGTGCACCTTGGTGACGAGGGGGCACACGGCATCGACCACGTAGCCGCCGTTGGCCCTGGCCGCAGCCACGACCTCGGGGGCCGAGCCGTGGGCCGACAGCATGAGCGGACTACCGGGCGGGACCTCGGCGATCTCGTCGACGAACACGACGCCCTGCTCCTGGAACCGTCGCACCACGGACTGGTTGTGCACGATCTCGTGGTAGCAGTACACGGGCGGTTCGAACGCCCGCACCATCCAGGCCAGGGCCTTGATGGCCATCTCCACGCCGGCGCAGAACCCCCGGGGGGCAGCGAGCAGGACACGGTCGACGGCCATCGGCTCCACCCTACGGCGTCGCCGGGCCCACCCCGCCGCCGGGTGCGAGGGGCGGACCAGGCCGATCGGTGGGGTGGCCCGGTAGAGTCGCGGGGTCATGTCCGCCCCCAGAGTGCTCGCGGTCGCGCCCGGTTCGCCCGCCGCCTCTGCCGGTGTGGAGGTGGGCGACGAGATCCTCACCGTCGACGGTGAGTCGCCGCGCGACGTCATCCGGTGGACCTGGCTCACCGACGAGCCCGACCCGGTCCTCGAGGTCCGACGGGGTGGGCTGGAGCTCACCCTCACCGTCCCCAAGGCGCCCGGCCAGAAGCTGGGGGTCGACGTGCACTCGGCGTTGTTCGACCAGCTCCGCACCTGTGACAACCACTGCGAGTTCTGCTTCATCTACCAGCTGCCGGCCGGCCTACGGAAGAGCCTCTACCTCAAGGACGACGACTACCGGCTGAGCTTCCTGTACGGGAACTTCACCACCCTGACCCGGTTCACCGAGGCCGACCTCGAGCGGGTGGTCACCGAGGGGCTGTCGCCGCTCAACGTCAGCATCCACGCCACCGACCCCGACGTCCGCAACGACCTGCTCCGCAACCGGCGCGGCGGTCCCACGCTGCGGTGGCTCCGGGCGCTGCTGGACCACGGCGTGGAGGTCCACGGCCAGGTGGTCTGCTGCCCGGGCCTGAACGACGGCCCGGTGCTCGATCGCACCCTCGCTGGCGTGCTCGACCGGTTCCCGGAGCTGGCCAGCCTGTGCGTGGTGCCCTTGGGCATCAGCCGGTACAACACCGAGCCCCGCATGCGGGCCACCTCCACGGCCGAGGCCGCGGCCGTGATCGACTGCGTGGAGTCCTGGCAGTCGACCTACGTGGAGGTGCTCGGCCACCGACTGGTCTTCGCCGCCGACGAGTACTACCTGCTCGCCGGCCGGCCGTTCCCCTCCGCCGCGGCCTACGAGGGCTTCGCCATGCACGAGGACGGGGTGGGCATGGCCCGCACCTTCGAGGCCGAGTTCACCGGGGCCGCCGACGAGGTCACCCGGCCGAGGTCGGGGTTCTTCGCCTGGGCCGACGGCACGACCGAGCAGGCCGAGACCGGCCGACGCTACGAGGCCGCCGGCGACCTGGGGGCCCCGGCCGACGGCTACCGCGCGGTGCGCACCGCAGTCCCGCCTGGGCCCGACGAACCGCCCCCTCCCCGGCCGGCAGCCGGCGGGGCCGGCGGGGGAGGGGTGGCGGTGGCCGTCCGACCCCGCTCGGGTGCACCGGTGGGCATCCTCACCGGGGAGGCGGGCGCAGCCGTCCTCACCCCCCTGATCCGCTCGCTCGATCGACCCGACGTGCGGGTGCTGCCCGTCGCCAACGAGTTCTTCGGGGGCACCACCTCGGTGACGGGGTTGCTCGTGGGGGCCGACGTGTCCCGGGTGTTGGCCGCCGAGCCCGTCGGCCACCGCTACCTTCTGCCCGACGTCTGCCTCTCGGGCGGACGCTTCCTCGACGGAGCCACGCCGGCCCAGCTGCCGCGTCCCGTCGAGGTCATCCCCACCGATGGCGCGGCGCTCCGCCGGGCCCTGGAGCGCACCTCGCCATGACCGACCCCCAGCACGCAGACCTCCCGATGGTGGCCATCATCGGCCGCCCCAACGTGGGCAAGTCCACCCTCTTGAACCGGATCGTCGGTCGTCGCGAGGCCATCGTGGAGGAGAAGCCCGGCGTGACGCGGGACCGCAAGGAGGTGGTGGCCGAGTGGCAGGGCCGCAGCTTCCGCCTGGTCGACACCGGCGGGTGGCTGCCCGGCGGCGACGCCCTCGATGAGAAGGTGAGCCGCCAGAGCGAGCGCGCCATCGACGAGGCCGACGCCATCATGCTGGTGGTCGACGTGTCCACCGGGGTCACCGAGGAGGACGCCCGGGTCGCCGAGCTACTCCGGGTCTCCGAGACCCCGGTCTTCGTGG
The DNA here is from genome assembly GCA_036724365.1 of Acidimicrobiales bacterium. GTDB lineage: Bacteria > Actinomycetota > Acidimicrobiia > Acidimicrobiales > Iamiaceae > Aquihabitans. Next base: position 5,294 of record DAIMFV010000188.1, read on the forward strand.
TGGCCAACAAGGTCGACGACGCCTCCCACGAGTCGCTCATCTGGGAGTTCCTCTCCCTCGGTCTCGGCAACCCGTGGCCGGTCACAGCCCTGCACGGGCTGGGCACCGGTGACCTGCTCGACGCGCTGACGGCGGAACTGCCCGAGCCCCCCGACGAGCCCGAGCCCGATGCGCTCGTCCTCGGCCCCGACCCCACCGGTGAGCGCGTGTTCTCGGTGGCACTGGTCGGCCGTCCGAACGTGGGCAAGTCCACCCTGTTCAACCGCCTCATCGGCGAGGACCGTGCGGTGGTGCACGACATGCCCGGCACCACCCGAGACGCCATCGACACCGTGATCGACACGCCCGACGGGCCGATCCGCTTCGTCGACACGGCCGGCATGCGCCGCAAAGCCCGCATCGAGGAGGGCACCGAGTACTACTCGTTCGTGCGGGCCCTCAAGGCCGTCGACTCCTCCGACGTGGCCCTCCTGGTGATCGACGCCACCGAGGGGATCACCCACCAGGACCAGCGCCTCGCCGAACGGATCGACGCCGCCGGGTGTCCGATCGTGGTGCTCCTCAACAAGTGGGAGCTGCTCGACACCGACGACCGGACCACCGTCACCTACGAGGTGGGCCAGAAGCTGGCCTTCCTCGGTGAGAGCGAGGTCATCCGGATCTCCGCCCTCACCGGCAAGAACGTGCACCGGCTCCTTCCCGCCCTGGCCGAGGCCATCTCCGCCTACCACCGACGGGTCCCCACCCGGAAGGTCAACGAGGTCGTGTCGCTGGCCCAGTCCGCCCAACCGGCGCCGCACGGGGGCCGGATCCTCTATGCCACCCAGGGCGCCACCGACCCGCCCACCTTCACCCTGTTCGCCAACAAGGAACTCCCGGCCACGTACCTGCGCTACATCGAGCGCAAGCTCCGGGAGGCGTTCGACCTGGGGGCCACGCCCATCAAGCTGCGGGTACGGCAGCGCTCCAACTGACCGTGACGGCCACCGACGTTCCCGCCCCGTCGACGGCCACCGGCCCCGAAGGGCTGTCGGAGGCCGACGTCCGGCGCCGGGTCTCCGACGGGCAAACCAACCAGGTCGACGAGACCACCTCGCGCACGGTCGGCGAGATCGTCCGCGCCAACGTGCTCACCCGGTTCAACGCCATCCTCGCCGTGCTGGCAGTGGCGGTCCTGGCCACCGGTCGCCTCGGCGACGCCCTGTTCGCCGTGGTCCTGGTGCTGAACGCCCTCATCGGCATCGTCCAGGAGCTGCGGGCCAAGCGAACGCTCGACCGCCTGGCCCTGCTCCACGCCCCCACCGCCAGGGTGGTGCGCGGGGGAGGGGTGCACGAGCTCCCGGTGGCCGAGGTGGTGCTCGACGACCTGTTGGAGCTGCGCAGCGGCGACCAGGTTCCCGCCGACGGCATCCTGCTCGAGGCCGCCGGCCTGGAGATCGACGAGTCGGCCCTCACGGGCGAGTCCGATCCCGTCCCGAAGCACGCCGACGGGGAGGTGCTGTCGGGGACGGTGGTGCTGGCGGGCCCCGGCCGGGGACACGCGGCCAGCCACCAGCACGACGGCGGAACCATCGGGGCCAGCCGCCAGCAGGGGCCCCGGCCCGGAGCCGGGCTCGGTCGGCACGACGCCGGTGGCGGCGAGC
>DAIMFV010000189.1:0-3598 GCA_036724365.1 Acidimicrobiales bacterium
GTGGCCCCGTCGACCAGGTCGGAGAGCCACCGGGCCGACTCCGGCAGCGTCGGCTCGTAGCCGGCGTGGACCAGGTGGAGCCACGACACCCACCGCAGGTCGGACGCGGTGTCGCGGGCGCAGCCGGCGGCTGCGGCGGCAGGCGTCGGCGCGGGGGCGAAGGTGAAGGTCGCGACGGCGAGGACGGCGGTGGCGAGGAAGGTGGTGAGCAGGCGGCGCATCGGAGTTCCGGTCAGGTGGACGGGGCGGTGAGGACGTGGCTGAACCAGCGGGCCACGACCCGGTGGTCGAGCCTGGCGATGGTGTCGGGGTCGTCGAGGGCGGCCAGGGCCGCATCGGCCCGGTCGGGCCCGATCACGTCGTGGCGCGCCTCGATCAGGTCACGGGACAGCGCGGGCGTGAACTCGGGGTGGGCCTGGACGGCCACGACCCGGGGTCCGAGCGAGTACGCCGCCACGGGACAGTGCTCCGACGCCGCCAGCACCGTGGCGCCGTCGGGGAGGACGGTCACCTGGTCCTGGTGGCTGGCCAACAAGGTGAGCTCCTTGGGCGGGGTGGGCTCGGGCCACCCCGGGAGGGGCGCCACCACGTCGTAGCGGTGAACGCCCACGCCCCAACCCTGGTCGGACCGTTCGACCCGGCCGCCCAGGGCCTGGGCCAGCAACTGGTGACCGAAGCACACCGCCACCAGGGGCACCTCGGCCTCCACGACGCGGGCCAGGAAGCGACCGGCCTCGTCGATCCACGGCAACGGCTCGTACACCGACGACGCCGATCCGGTGATGAGCCAGCCGTCGCAGGCCCGGGGGTCGTCGGGCACCTGACCGTCGGCCGCCACGTAGGTGACCAGCTCCACCGGTGCGTCGGCGAGCAGGGCGGCGAACAGCTCCGGGTAGTCGCCGTGGTCGGTGGCCACGTCGGCCCGGACGTGGCCACACTGCAGCAGCCCGACCCGCACGGTGCTGGTCGTGGTCGGGTCCGGTGCGGCGGTCATGGCCCGCCGACGATACGGGTGGCTCCCGAGGCACCGCCAACCGGCCTCACTCGTAGCGCATGCCGATGTCGCGGAGCAGTTCCAGGAAGCGGGTACCCGAATCGGGCGCCCGCTCGCCCGGGGTGTACGTCCCCGCCCGGAGAGCGCCGGTGTAGGGGAGCGGGCCGTGCTGCTCGTCGAGCGGCCACCCCACCGGCGACCGGCGGTCGATGCCCACGTCGACCCCCTCGAACGGCGCCATCGCACCGAGCATGAGCAGGGCCGGGGCCTCGGCGCGCACCTCGTCGCCCACGAGCACCCGGGCGTTCCACTGCCACCCGCCCGGGGCGGCCATGTCGAGGCGGATCCCGGCGTCGCCCGGCGCCAGTGGCCCGCAGGGCAGCACCGTGAGCTTGCCGTACCCGTTGTGCACGAACACGAGCTCGCCCAGGTCGGGAGCGTCGTCCGGTCGGTCCGGTCGGTCCGGCGCGTCGCCGAGCAGCGGGCTGGCGGCGTCGACCACGTAGAGGGCGTAGCCACCGCCCTGGTCGCCGTGGGCGACGAGCACGCCCCGGTCGCCGGGTCGGTGGTCCACCTCCACGTCGACGGTGAAGGACCGCCACTGGATCAGCAGCTGGGAGCGGTAGCGCTCCAGGGTGTGGGTGCCGGCCACGATGCGCACCGGGTGGTCGAGGTGGTCCTCGTAGGGAGGACGCACCAGGTACCGGAGCCGGGACCCCTCGTCGAGGGGGTACACCTGGTTCTCCCGAGCGGCCCGCTCCCAGCCCTCGGCGAGCGTGGCGACCCGCTCGGGCTGCTCGGCGGCCAGGTCCCGGGTCTCGGTGCGGTCGGTGCGCAGGTCGTAGAGCTCCCACTCGTGGTCGCCGAAGGGGGTGAGGGCGCCATGGCGGGTGACGATCTCCCAGCCCTCGCCGTCGTAGAAGCCGCGGTGCCCCGACATCTCGGTGTACTGCGAGCCGTGGTCGTGGGGGGCGGAGGGATCGCGCAGCACGGGCGCGAGCGACACGCCGTTGACGGGCTGGAGCACCAGGCCGTTGCGCTCGGCCGGTCTGGTGACCCCGGCCAGGTCGCACAACGTGGGCAGCAGGTCGGTGACGTGGGACCACTGGTCACGCCGACCCCGGGCGACCAGGTCGGGGTCTCGCTGGCCGGCGGGCCAGTTGAGGATGAACGGCACCGAGTGGCCACCGGCGTGGGCGTTGATCTTGTACAGCCGGAACGGGGTGTTGGACGCCATGGCCCACCCACGCGGGTAGTGCACCAGGGCCTGGGGCGTGCCGGCGAGGTCGATGCGGTCGCGGTCGAAGTCGACGTCTTCGATGTCGGAGACGTTGGTGGAGACCAGCGTGCGGAAGTAGGCCGTGGTGCCCGCCACCTCGCCCTCCCGCGAGGCGCCGTTGTCGGACAGGAAGCAGACGATGGTGTTGTCGGCCACGCCCAGCTCCTCGAGGGCGTCGAGCAACCGGCCCACGGACTGGTCGACGCTGTCGACCATCGCGGCGTACACCTCCATGTACCGGGCGTACAGCCGTTGGTCGGCCGGGTCGAGCGAGTCCCAGGCCGGCACCTCGTCACCGGGTTCGTGGTTGGGTGGTGGCAGCGGCGTGCCCTCGGGGAGCAGGCCCAGCTCGACCTGGCGGCGGTGGCGGGCCTCGCGCAGCGCGTCCCAGCCGGCGTCGTAGCGGCCCCGGTGGCGGTCGTGGTCGGACGGCTTGCACTGCAGCGGCGCGTGCACGGCGATGTGGGCGAAGTAGCAGAAGAACGGCTGGGTCGGGTTCGAGGCCCGGGCGTGGCGGATGTAGTCGATGGCCCGGTCGGTGAGGTCGTCGGTGACGTAGTAGTCGTCGGGGTAGCGGTCGACGGGCACGGTGTGGTTGTCCTCCACCAGCCGGTGGGGGTGGTGCAGGTTGGTGAAGGCGTCGAGCACGCCGTAGTAGCGGTCGAAGCCCCGCTGGCACGGCCACGCGTGCCGGGGACCGGCCTCGGACAGGTCGGCGTCCTTGGTGAGGTGCCACTTGCCGATGGCGATGGTGTGGTAGCCGGCGTCACGGAAGAGCTCGGCGGCCGTGGCCACGTCGTCGGCCAGTTCCGCGGCGTAGCCCGGGAACCCGGGGTCGGAGTTGGCCACGTGGCCGGCCCCGGCCCGGTGCGGGTTGACGCCGGTGAGGAGCGCCGCCCGGGTGGGCGAGCACATGGGGGTCACGTGGAAGTTGGTGAACTGCACGCCGTCGGCGGCGAGGCGGTCGAGGTTGGGGGTGGGGATCTCCGACCCGTAGCAACCCAGGTCGGCGAAGCCCAGGTCGTCGACCAGCACCACCACCACGTTGGGCGCGCTCGCCGACGGGGTGGGCCGGGCCGGCCACCAGCTCTCGGAGCCCGCGAAGGTGCGCCCGACCCGCCCGCCGAACCCCTCATAGGGACCGGCGGGCTCGGCGGGGCGCGGGGAGGAGGAGGGATCGATCACTTCTTGCCCTTCAGGAGAGAGAAGACGCCGCGCACCACGTTGTTGACCGTGGCCCGGCCCTCGCGGGAGGAGAGGAAGTCGGTGACGGCGTTCCCGTCGTCGGCCCGCTTGGACGATGACTTGGACGATGACTTGGACGA
>DAIMFV010000189.1:3698-6917 GCA_036724365.1 Acidimicrobiales bacterium
CGACTTCGACGGCGACCGGCCCGACGACGACCGGCCCGACGAGCCCTGAGACCGGTCGGCGGATTCGGCGGCTGGTGGCGGCGGCGGAGGGGGAGGGGGCGGCGGAGGGGGAAGGGTGCTGAGCGGCGTGCCGTCGGCGGCCAGGCCCGACTCGCGCAGCAGGTCGTCGGGCGACGGCGCCGGCGCTGGGGCGGGAGCCGGCCCGCTGGCGGCCGGCGAGGCTGCGGCACCGGGTGCCGCAGCCGGCCCGGTGGTGGGCAGGGTCACGCCCATGCGCTGGGCGAGCAGCTCGCGGGCGGAGGCGCGGTCGATCTCCACCGCGTAGGTGGCCCACAGCTCGCTCGCCTCGGCGAGGCCGCGCACCTCGGTGGGATCGACCGCTCCGATCTGGGACTGGGGCGGTCGGACCCGGGTCCACGCCACCGGGGTGGGTGCACCCCGGTCGCTGAGGGTGGTGACCACCGCCTCGCCGATGCCGAGCTGGGTGAGCACCTCCTCCAGGTCGTAGTCGTCGGTGTTCGGGTAGGTGCTCACCGCCGCCTTCAGGGCCTTGGCGTCGCGCGGCGTGTAGGCCCGCAGACCGTGCTGGATCCGGTTGCCGAGCTGGGCCAGCACCTCGTCGGGCACGTCGTCGGGGAGTTGGGTCACGAAGAACACGCCCACGCCCTTGGAGCGGATGAGGCGCACGGTCTGGGCCACCTGGGAGACGAAGTCCTTGGAGGCGTCATCGAAGAGCAGGTGGGCCTCGTCGAAGAAGAAGACCAGCTTGGGCCGGTCCAGGTCGCCCACCTCGGGCAGCTCCTCGAACAGGCTGGCGAGCAGCCACATGAGGAAGGTGGAGAACAGGCGGGGCCGATCCTGCACCTCGGCCAGCTCCAGGCAGCTGATCACGCCGCGACCGTCGGGCGTGGTGCGCAGCAGGTGGTCGATCGACAGCTCGGGTTCGCCGAAGAAGAGCTCGGCGTCCTGCTGCTCCAGCTCCACCATCTTGCGGAGCAGGACCCCAGCGGTCTGGCTCGACAGGCCGCCGATCGCCTTCAGTTCCGGCTTGCCGTCGTCGCTCACCAGGTAGCGGAGCAGGTCGGCCAGGTCGGCCAGGTCGAGGAGGGGGAGGCCCTGCTGGTCGGCGTAGTGGAACACCAACGCCAGCGACGAGCGCTGGGTCTCGTTGGCGCCGAGCACCTTGGCCAACAGGTCGGGGCCGAACGAGCCGATGGCGGCCCGCACCGGCACGCCGGGACCCTGGCCGCCGAGGGCCCAGAACTGCACCGGCGCGCCGGAGGGGGTGTAGGCGAGCTGCAGCTCATCGATGCGGGCCTGGACCTTGGTGCCGGGTTGGGCGGCCTTCACCAGCCCGGACAGATCGCCTTTGATGTCGGCCGTGAACACCGGCACGCCCTGCGCCGAGAGCTGCTCGGCCAGCAGCTGCAACGTGACGGTCTTGCCGGTGCCGGTGGCACCGGCGATGAGGCCGTGGCGGTTGCACATGGCCGTGGGCACCTGCACCACGGCCGACGGATGGGCCGTGCCGGCGTGGACGGCCCGCCCGATGTCGATGGCGCTGCCCTCGACGGCGTAGCCGGCGGCGATCCGGGCGGCGAAGTCGGTGGTGGGCCCATCGGGCGTCGGCTCGTCGCTCGGCTCGGTGGTGGGCTCGACGGTCATGGGGCCGAACGGTAGCGAGCCGGGCCGGGCCGAGTCGCCGTTCGGCGCGCGGTGCGACCCCGGGTGCCGGCCGCGGTCAGCGGAACCCGGCCAGCACCGCATCGGCCCCGTCGCCGAGATCGAGCACCTGGGCGCCGCCGCTGGTGGTGCGGGGTGTCACCGGTAGCGGGGTGGGCTGGGGATCGAGACGGCCCATGGTGAGGGCGAAGCGGATGGCGTCGAACATGGTCATGTCGTCGTCGACGCGCAGCCCCGCCGACATCCGCTCGGCGGCCGACAGCAGCGCGAAGGGGTTCTTGTTGGTGGCGGCCTTCTGCATCACCGCCCGCAGGAACGCCTGCTGGCGCATGGTGCGGTTCACGTCGGGCAGCCCACCCTCGGGTACGGGCTGTCCGTCGATGACCTCGGTGTAGTGGCGTGACCGGACGTAGGCCAGGGCCTGGGCGCCGTCGAGGTGGACGGTGCCGGCGGTCTTGACGTCGAGGCCCGACCCCAGGTCGTAGGCCGGGTTGGCGAAGGTGATGTCGATCCCGCCGAAGGAGTCGACGAGCCCACTGAAGGAGTCGAAGTCGATCTCGATGTAGCGCTCGATGGGGATGCCGAAGTTCTCGGTGACGGCCCGTACCAGGTTGGCCGGGCCCTGGTTGTAGGTGGCGTTCAGCCGGCCTTCCTCGCCGGTGGCGGGGTTGCGCACCCACAGGTCCCGGTTCAGCGACAACATCGTGGCCCGCCCGCCGCTCACCCGCAGCACCATCACGGTGTCGGCGCGGATGCCGTCGACCCCCTCCCGCCCGGCGCCGCCGCTGAGCGAGTTGTCGGCCCCGACGAGCAGGTAGTTGGTGCCCGAGCCGCTGGACAGGGCGTCGGACACCTCGACCTTCTCGATCCGGTTGAAGATCGAGTTGGCCCACACGAGCGTGGCGACGGTGCCGAGCAGCACCACGCCGGCCGCCACCAGCAGCACCCGCCCGACCGGCCGGCGCCGGCCGCGGCGGACGGGGACCCGCACGCCCGGCACCGGTGCGCCCGGTGTCGGCACGCGACCGGCCGGTGCCACCAACCGCTCGGTGACGACACCGGTGACGAGGCCGGCGAAGGCCACGACGAGGTACATCACGGCGCGGCCCTCACGCCCGGTTCCGGGGGGTTCGGCCCAGCACCTCGGCGGAGATGCGCGTGCGATCGGCGTCGGCCAGGGCCCGGGTGCCCGACGGTCGGGCCGCGCCGTCGGTGACCACGCGCAGTTGCAGCGGTCCGATCCCGATGGTGGTGCCCACCGGTACCGGCACCGGCGTGCGGGGCGAGATGCGGGCGCCGTCGACCCAGGTGCCGTTGGCCGACCCGCTGTCGACGATCACCCAGCCGCCCCGGGCGGGCTCGAGGCGGGCGTGGATCCGGCTGATGCGCTCGTCGAGCGAGGAGACGGTGTTGTCGGGCGACCGGCCGATGGTGACCACGGCGCCGCGCAGCGCGATCCGCTCACCGGTGTCGGCCCGCAGCAGCGCGAGGGTCGGGGCGGGGGCCCCGCCCCCCCCCCCGCGCGCCGCCGGCCGC
>DAIMFV010000190.1:0-6911 GCA_036724365.1 Acidimicrobiales bacterium
GAACTTGCCGGTGATCTTGGCGTTGACGTTGTCGTAGGTGACCTCGGCCACCTTCTCCTTGGAGACCTGGTTCAAGAACTCCGAGTAGCTGAGCTCCTTGCCCTTCTCGGTGCCCTGGTTGAGCAGCAGGATCACCACGAACGCGCAGGCCGCCAGGGCGGCCCACAGCACCCAACGGCTGGCCGCGGCGGGGCGCAGGCCGCCGCCCGGGGTGCCGGATCCGCCGGAGCCACTCGGACCCGACGGCCGGCCGGCGCCCTCGGGGCGGCGCGGCGGCGGGGGAGGAGGCGGCGGGGGAGGGCCCTCGGAAGACATGGGCACCATGCTAGGAGGCGGAGGTGACAACAGGGCAGGCGGCCGGGGTCGAATCCTGAGCCCCGGGCCGGATCCCCGCCCCACCCGTGCCTGCTCGCCACTGGACCCGTGCACCGCCGGGATCGGGCAGAGACCAGCGCCGGAGCCGACCCGTGGGCATCCGCGCCCGGGCATCGGACGGTCGGTACCCTCGGCCCATGCGACGCAGCTGCGCCCGTCCCGGATGCGGGGAACCGGCCACGGTCACCCTGTCGTACGACTACAAGGGCGCCACCGTGTGGTTGGAGTCGTTGGCCTCCGAGGGACACCCCATGACCCACGACCTCTGCGACCGCCACGCGGCCCGCACCAACGCACCCCGTGGCTGGCAGCTGGTGGACCGCCGGGCCCTCGGTGGCCCGCTGCTGTTCGAAGCTCCCCTGGCCTCCTGAGGTCCCGCCGGGGGCCGGATCGGGCCCCGCGTCGGAGTCCGGTTCGGGGCATCGGTAGGATCGGGGCCCCATGGCCGCGGTCGACCCTGCTCCCACGTCCGCGTCCGTCGAGCCGCGCTGGGGCCTGGGCGACGCCGTCGGCGGCTGGCTGATCGCCTACACCTCGGCGTCGTTCCTCGGCCTGCTGATCCTGACCGCCTTCGGCTACACCGCCGAGGAGATCGAGGCCAACGAGATCCCGCTCACCATGGTGGCCCTGAGCTACCCGCCGCTGTGGCTGGGGTTCGTGGGGGTGCCGATCTGGGCCGCGGCGGTGAAGGGCCGGGGCTGGGTCGTCGACTTCCGGGCCCGTTGGTCGTGGCGGGGGCTGCCGTTGGCGGCGCTCGTCGGCCTCCTCACCCAGGTCGTGGTGGTGCCGCTGGTGTCGGCGCCCATGTTGTGGCTCACCGGCACCGACGTCGAGGAACTGGGCCGGCCGGCGCGGGAGCTGAGCGAGAAGGCCACCAGCCCGGGGGGCGTGTTGCTGTTCGTCCTGGTGGTGGCGGTCGGGGCGCCCATCGCCGAGGAGCTCTTCTTCCGCGGGCTGCTCCTGCGGGCCTTCGAGAAGCGCTTCGGCATCCGGTGGGCGGTGGTCGGCTCATCGGTCGTGTTCGGCGCCACCCACTTCCAGTTCCTACAGTTCCCTGCACTCACCGCAGCCGGGCTCGTCTTCGCCTGGCTGGTGGTCCGCTTCGACAACCTGTGGGCGGCGGTGGTGGGACACATGGCGTTCAACCTGGTGACGGTGGTGAGTCTGGTATGGCTGAACTGAACGGGGTGGGGCCCGACGGGGCGCCGGTCTCGGGCGTTCCGGCCGCAGCCGACCGCCCGACCGACCGGCCCGACGTCCACCGAGACGACCGAACCGACGACCCCGGCGAAGACCGGACCGACGTCCACGCTGACGACCTCGAGCCGGGCACCGGGTCGGAGCCGGTGACGGCGGCCGACCTGGTGGCGGCGCGGTGGCGCCGCCTGGTCCAGCGCCTGGCCGACGACCCCGGCCGGGTGGCCGAGGCCCTGGTGTCGTTGGCGTCGGTGGTGCTGGCCACCGCGCTCATCCTGCGCACGCTCCACCCCGACCTGTTGTGGGCGAACACCACGCCCACCGGCGGCGACATGGGCGCCCACGTGTGGGGCCCGCGCTACCTGCTCGACCACCTGCTGCCCCAGGGCCGCCTCTCGGGCTGGACCCCCGACTGGTACAACGGCTTCCCCGCCTACCAGTTCTACATGGTGATCCCGTCGCTGCTGATCGTGATCCTCCACGTCGGACTGGCCTGGTACGGCACGGTCGCGGTGGCGCTGGCCGGCACGTTCGCCACCGCCCAGGCCTTCGTGCGTCCCCGGCTCCGCCCGTACCGCCACCTGGTGTTGGCCGCCGCCGTCCTGGCCACGGTGCTGGCCACGTCGATCCCGTACAACCGGGCGTTCAAGCTGGTGACCGCCCTGGGGCTGCTCGGCCTGCCGCTGGCGTGCTGGGCCTTCGCCAAGTTGGCCGACCTGCCCTTCCCGGCCCCACCGCTGGCGGCCGGCGCCGCGCTGCTGTTCGCCTACAACCGTGAGCCGCTCTACAACGACACCGGCAACATCATCGGCGGCAACTTCCACTCCACCATGGCCGGCGAGTTCGCCTTCTCCATCAGCCTCACCCTGTCGGTGCTGTACCTGGGCGTGGCCGCGCGCGGCCTCAAGACCGGTCGCCACCGGGCGCTGGCCGCCGCGCTGTTCGCGCTGGCGGGCCTGTGCCACCTCATCCCGGCGTTCTTCGTGCTGGCCTGCACCGCCGCGCTGCTGGTGGTGCACCCCGACCGGCAGCGCTTCCGGTGGCTGGCCACCATGGTGCCGGTGGCGGGGCTGCTCACCGCCTTCTGGGTGGTGCCGTTCTGGTGGCGTCGCCACTACGTGAACGACATGGGCTGGGAGCGACTGCCCCTGCCCTTCGCCGAGACCACCGACAAGGGCCTGGCCCTCTCGGGCGACCAGGGATCGGTCTGGTACTACCTGGTCCCTCCCGGGTTGCGCTGGCTCATGGTGGTGGCGGTGCTCGGCCTGGTGCTGTCGGTGGTGCGCCGCCACTCGGTGGGCATGGTGCTGGGCATGGCGTGGGCCGCGGTGTGGGCGGCGTTCTCCTTCCTGCCGCAGGCCCGGCTCTGGAACGCCCGGCTCCTGCCGTTCATGTACCTGTCGGTCGCCCTGCTGGCGGCCATCGGCGCCGCCGAGGTGATCCGGTTGCTCGGCATCGCCGGGAGCGGACGTCCCGAGCGGCCACTCCGGTGGATCACCGCGCCCATGGCGGCGCTGGCCGTGTTCGGGGTGCTCGTGTACACGGCGCTGCCGTTGTCGGGGGTCTTCGAGGGCACCAAGGTCTTCGGGGTGCAGCTGGTGCACCGCGAGGTGGTCGAGGGCGGCAAGGTCGAGTCCCGGTTCTGGAAGTTCGCCACCACCTCCTCCAACCCGGTGGGGGGCTGGGCGGCCTGGAACTACGCCGGCCTCGAACGCAAGGTGGCCAAGCCCGACGGCTGCGACGCCGAGGGCAGCCAGACCCCGTGCACCTCCGGAGGCTGGCCCGAGTACCGCGACCTCATGGCCACCATGGCCGATCTGGGGGCAGACCCCGAGTTCGGCTGCGGCCGGGCGTTCTGGGAGTACGACAAGACGCGGGTGGAGGGCTACGGCACGCCCATGGCGCCCATGCTGCTCCCGTACTGGACCGATGGCTGCATCGGGAGCCAGGAGGGCCTGTACTTCGAATCGTCCCCCACCGTGCCCCACCACTTCTTGATGCAGGCCGAGCTCTCCACCGGGCCGTCGCAACCCCAGCGCGGCATGACGTACCCCGGGTTCGACATCGATGCCGGGGTCCGCCACCTCCAGCTCATGGGTGTCCGGTACTACCTGGCGTCCTCGGCCGGCGCGGTGTCGGCCGCGTCGGGCCACCCCGACCTCACCGAGATCGCCGTGTCCGGGGGCTGGCACGTGTACCTGGTCGACGGTTCCGAGACCGTGTCGTCGCTCGATTACGAGCCGGTCGTGGCCGAAGGCGTCGACGAGAGCCAACACGGCTGGCTGCCCATCTCCGCGGCCTGGATGCTGGATCCCGAAGCCCTGCCGGTGCACCTGTCCCCCCACGGTCCGAGCGACTGGGAGCGGGTGCAGGCCGAGCCCGTTCCTCACGACCTGCGCGGGCCGGTGGGCTGGGTCCGCCAGCAGATCGGTCTCACGGGCACCATGGACCGGGTGCCCGAGCTGCCCCGCACGGAGCTGCCCGAGGTGGAGGTCACCGACATCCGCCAGGACCGCACCTCGATCTCCTTCACCGTGTCGCGACCGGGGGTGCCGGTGCTGGTGAAGACGTCGTACTTCCCCAACTGGGTGGCCGAGGGGGCCGAGGGGCCGTACCGGGTCAGCCCCAACCTCATGGTGGTGGTGCCCACGTCCACCGACGTCCGCATCACCTACACCCGCACGCCGGTGGACCTGGTGGCCAGTGCCATGTCGCTGCTCGGTCTGGTCGGCCTGTTCCTCCTGGCCCGTCGGCCGCAGGTGGACGTGGAGCCGTGGGCCCAGGGCCGGGCGTCGCTCTGGCTCGACGACCTGCTCTCCCTGCCGGAGCTGCGAGACGGGTCCGAGCCGGGTGATGGTCCTGAGCCCGATGGTCCTGCGCCCGGTGATCCCGATTCCGACGGTGTGGGCTCCGACGAGGTGCTCATCATCGACGAGGACGAGCTGTGGGTGGGCGGCGAGCCCGACGACGCCGCTGGCAGTGGTGGTGGCGACGACAGCAGCGGTGGCGACAGCGACAGCAGTGGTGGCGACGGCGGTGGCGACAGCGGCGGCGGGGGCGACTGACGTGGTCCGCACCGAGCCCCACGCCCGCCCGCCCGCCCCCGGGGACCGTCGCCTGTCGGTGGTGATCCCCGCCTACCGCGAGGGCGAGCGCATCACCGCGGCCATCGAGCGCGTCCGCACCGAGCTCGCCCCCCACGTGGCCGCCTCGGACCTGGAGATCGTGGTGGTCGACGACGGGTCGGGCGACGGCACCGCCGAGGCGGCTGCCGGGGCCGACCTGGTCCTCGTCCACGGCGTCAACCGGGGCAAGGGCGCGGCGGTCCGCACGGGGATGCTGGCGGCGTGTGGTCGCACCCGGGTGTTCACCGACGCCGACCTGTCGTACGCACCGGCCCAGATCGTGCGGCTCCTCCACGAGGTGGAGGCCGGGTGGGACATCGTGGTCGGCAACCGCTACCACGAGGACACCACCACCACCGTCCCCGCCAGTGCGCTGCGGGAGGTGGGGGGGCGGCTGGTGAACGGTGCCACCCGCCTGGTGCTCCGGCACCCCCACACAGACACGCAGTGCGGTCTCAAGGCGTTCCGTTCCGACGTGGCCGACCTGGTGTTCTCGCTGTCACGCGTCGACGGGTTCGCGTTCGACGTCGAGATCTTCATGCTCGCCGACCGGTACCGCCTGTCGCTGCTCGAGGTCCCGGTCGAGCTGGAGAACTCCGCCCGCTCCACGGTGCGGGTGGTGCGCGACGCCTCGGTGCTGCTGGTCGACCTGGCCCGCATCCGCACCGCGATGGCGCGGGGGCGCTACCGGGCCGACCCCCAGCTGCTGGCCGGACTGGCTCCCGGGTCCGCGCGGGCGATCCACTAGGGTCCTCCCCGCCATGGCAGACCTCGACGCCATCTTCAAGGCCTACGACATCCGGGGCACCTTCCCCGATCAGATCGATGCGCCCACCTGCCACGCGATCGGAGCGGCCTTCGCCCGCTTCGCCCTCGACGACGGCGGCCCCGTCGCGGAGATCCTCGTGGCGCGAGACATGCGACCGTCGGGCGTCGAACTGGTGGCCGCGTTCAGCGCCGGTGTCCGTTCCCAGGGCGTCGACGTGGTCGACCTGGGCCTGGCCTCCACCGACCTCGTGTACTTCGCCTCGGGTCGGCGCAACGCGCCCGGCGCCATGTTCACGGCGTCGCACAACCCCGCCCAGTACAACGGCGTGAAGTTCTGCCTGGCCGGGGCCCGGCCGGTGGGTGTCGACTCCGGGCTCGACGTGGTCCGGCGCCTGGTCGACCACCCGCCCACGCCCGCCGCCACCCCGGGTGGAGAGACCTCGGCCGACCTGCTGGGCGAGTTCGCCGACCACGTGCGGTCGTTCGTCGACGTCGCCAAGTTCCGGCCGCTGAAGGTGGTGGCCGACACCGCCAACGGCATGGGGGGGCTCGTGGTCCCGGCGGTGTTCGAGTCGCTGCCGTTCGACCTGGAGATCCTCTTCCCCGAGCTCGACGGCACGTTCCCCAACCACCCGGCCGACCCGATCCAGCCCGAGAACCAGCGAGACCTCTGCGCCCGGGTCCGCGAGGTGGGCGCAGACATCGGCTTCGCCTTCGACGGGGATGCCGACCGGGTGTTCGTGGTCGACGAGAAGGGTCGGGGCCTGTCCGGCTCGGTCACCACCGCCATGGTGGCCGCGGGCGTGCTCGACAAGGAGCCCGGTGCCACCGTCCTCCACAACCTGATCTGCTCCAAGGTGGTGCCCGAGGTGGTGCGCGAGCACGGGGGCATCCCGGTGCGCACCAAGGTCGGCCACTCCTACATCAAGGCCGAGATGGCCACCACCGGCGCCGCGTTCGGCGGCGAGCACTCCGCCCACTACTACTTCCGCGACAACTACCGGGCCGACTCCGGGCTCATCGCCGCCATGCACGTGCTGGAGCTGCTGTGCGCGGCCAGCGAGCCGATGTCGGTGCTGCGGGCGCCCTACGACCGCTACGCCGACTCCGGTGAGATCAACACCCAGGTGTCCGACCCGGCCGCCGTGATCGACGCGGTGGGCGCGGCCTTCGCCGCCAGCCACCCCGAGGCCCACCAGGACCGTCTCGACGGCCTCACCGTGGACCTCGGCGACTGGTGGTTCAACCTGCGCCCGTCCAACACCGAGCCCCTGCTGCGCCTCAACCTGGAGGCCCGCACCCGAGACGAGTGCGATGCCCACACGTCCGAGCTCCTCCACCTGATCACCAAGGGATGACCGCCATGGCCCTCGACCCGAAGCTCCTCGAGATCCTCGCCTGCCCCGAGGACAAGGGCCCGCTGCTCTACTTCGAGTCCGAGCACGC
>DAIMFV010000191.1:0-6906 GCA_036724365.1 Acidimicrobiales bacterium
GTGCTCACCGCCGTGATACCGGCGGGACACGGCCGATTCGTACCGTCACCTGCGTGTATACAGCCCCGGATACAGGCAGCCCCCGCCGGGAGCTCGCCTACCAGTCCCTGAAGCACCGGCTCCTCGTGGGCGAGTTCCCGCCCGGCCGCCGCCTCGGTGAGGAACGCCTCGCCGCCGAGCTGGGCGTGTCCCGGACCCCGGTGCGCGAAGCGCTCTCCCGCCTCCACTCCGAGGGACTGGTCGAGCGGCTCAGCGACGGCGGGTACGGCCCGGTGCTCCCGGACCTGCACCTGATCCGGGAGCTCTACGAGATCCGCTTCGTGCTGGAGAAGGGTGCCCTCCGGCGGCCGAGCCGGGGCGGACCCGCCCACGACGCCGCCGCCCTGGACGCCCTGCGGGAGGACTGGGCGGCCCTGGACGTGCCCGACCGGGACGAGGACGTGGACAGCGACTTCGTGCTCCTCGACGAGGACTTCCACGAGCGGGTGGCGGCCAGCGCCGGCAACCGCGAGCTCACCGGCACCCTCCGCAAGGTCAACGAGCGGATCCGCATCGTGCGGATGCAGGACTTCCTCACCGTGGACCGCATCGCCGAGACGATCGACCAGCACCTCGGCATCCTCGACCCGCTGATCCACGGCGACCTGGCCGAGGCCGAGCAGCGGCTGGTCGGCCACTTCGACGAGTCGCTGGCCATCGTGGAGGAACGCACGGCGGTCGCCCTCACCCGGATGCTGGGCCGGGGGGCCCGATGAGCGGCGACGTGATCCTCGACGCCCGGGGCATCACCCAGCGGTTCGGGTCGCTGGTGGCCAACGACGCCGTGGACTTCTCGATCTGCGCCGGCGAGGTGCACGCCCTGCTGGGGGAGAACGGTGCCGGCAAGAGCACCCTCATGAAGGTCCTCTACGGGGTCAACACCCCCCAGGAGGGCGAGGTGCTGGTCGACGGCGTGGCGGTGGCGCCCGGCTCGCCGGCAGCCTCCCGCCAGGCCGGCATCGGCATGGTCTTCCAGGGCCCCCGGCTGGTGCCGGCGCTCACCGTCGCCGAGAACGTGGAGCTGGCGTGCGGCACCGGTCGCTACCGGGCGAAGGTGGCCGCCGACCGGGTCCGGGTGGGGGCGGAGCGCTTCGGTCTGCCCGTGGACCCCGACGCGGTGGTGCGAGACCTGTCGATCGCCGAGCGCCAACTGGTGGAGATCCTGCGGGTCCTGCTCATGGAGGCCCGGGTGGTCATCCTCGACGAACCCACCAGCGCCCTGGCCCCCCAGGAGGTCGACGCCCTCCTCGCGGTGATCGACCGCCTCCGTTCCGACGGGCTGGGCATCGCCCTCATCACCCACAAGCTGGCCGAGACCCGCGCGGTGGCCGATCGGGCCACGGTGCTGCGAGGTGGACGCATGGTGCTGGCCGGGACCGACCCCCGGGCCCTCACCGACGACCAGCTGATCGAGGCCATGGTGGGCGCGGTGCCACCCCCGCTGCCCGCCGAGCGCGTACCGGTGCGATCCGGCGAGCCGGCCCTCGTGGTGAACGGCGTCTCGGTGAACGGGGTGGACGGACGGCCCCGCCTCCACGACGTGACCTTCATGGTCCAGCCCGGTGAGCTGGTGGGCGTGGCCGGCGTGTCGGGCAACGGCCAGCGCGAGCTGCTCGACGCCGTGCTCGGCGTGCTGCCCCTGGCCACCGGCCGGATCCACATCGCCGGGCGAGACATCGGTACCTCGGGCAAGCCCCGCAACGCGCTGCGGGCCGGCGCGGTGATCGTGCCCGAGGACCCGGTGAACGACGCCGTGGTCGGCGGCCTCGCCATCTTGGAGCACCTCGCCCTGAACGGCCGACCGATCCCCACCCGGGGGCCGCGCGTGGACTGGCGGGCGGTGCGACGCCTGGTCGGTGCCAGCGACGTGGCCGAGCGGCTCAACCTGGCCCCGCTGGAGCGGGAGGTGGCCCAGCTCTCGGGCGGCAACATCCAACGGGTGGTGCTGACCCGCACCTTCCTGGTGGACGAGCCCAAGCTCGTGGTGGTCGCCTACCCGAGCCGGGGGCTCGACCTGGCGTCGGTGCGGGCCACCCAGACGCTCCTGCTGGAGCGTCGGGCCGCCGGGACCGGTGTGCTCATGGTGAGCGAGGACCTCGACGAGCTCATGGCGCTCGCCGACCGGATCGTGGTGCTCCACGACGGCCACGTGGCCGGGATCGTGGACCCGTCCGAGACCGACCGACGCGACATCGGCCGGCTGATGCTCCAGGGGGAGGCGGCATGACCACCGTGGAGGAATCCGTCCTGGCCGCCGGTGCGGGCCCGTCCCTGCGGGACCGGGTGCTGGTGGTCACCGGCTCGCCTGCGGTCCGCGGCATCACCCGCTGGGTGCTGGTGGCGACCGGCACGCTGTCGATCTTCGCCGCCTTCCTGCTGGCCAAGGGGGCCGACCCGGTGGCCGTGTTGGAGTCCATGTGGGAGACGTCGCTCGGCAGCAGCGACTCCATCGGCGAGACCTGCCTGCGGGCCACGCCGATCCTGCTGGCCGCCCTGGCCACCGCCGTGCCGGCCCGGGCCGGCCTGTTCAACCTCGGTGGTGAGGGGCAGCTGCTCCTCGGGGCGGTCGGGGCGTTCGTGGTGGCCGATCGGCTGGCCGGTGCGGTGCCGGCGGTGGCGACCCTGGGCCTCATGGTCCTGGGCGGCGCGGTGGCGGGCGCCTTGTGGGCGGCCATCCCGGCCCTGCTCAAGGTGTTCACCCGCACCAACGAGGCCATCTCCAGCCTGCTCCTCAACTACATCGCCGGCCTGGTGATCACCTGGCTGTGCTTCGAGCCCTGGAAGGACCCCATGAGCCTCGGCCAGGCCTACTCCCGGGAGCTGGAGGGCGTGGAGCGCTTCCCGGTGATCTGGGGCAACCGCGTGCACGCCGGGATCTTCGTGGCGGTGGTGGCCGCGCTGGTGCTCTGGGCCGTGCTGCGCTACAGCACCTGGGGCTTCACGCTGCGGGTGCTCGGCGGCAACCCGGCCGCCGCCCACCGGGCCGGACTCGCCGTGGGCGGCCTCTCCATCGCCGCCATGGTGGTGGGCGGGGCCATGGCCGGCATCGGCGGCATGGTCGAGGTGGCGGGCACCGAGGGCCGGCTCCGACCCGACCTGTTGGCCGGCGTCGGCTTCATCGGGTTCCTGGCGTCGTGGCTGGCCCGCCACGACCCGCTGAAGATCATCGCCTCGTCGCTGCTGCTCGGTGCCATCGCCGTGGGCGGCAGCGGCCTCAAGATCACCGCCGCCTGTCCGGCGGTGCCGTGAACATCCTCATGGCCCTGGTCCTCTTCGGGGTCCTGGGCTGGGGGAGCAGCCCCCGTGGAGAGGAACGGTCGTCATGATCGAAGCGGTCCTGACCGGCGCCGTCGCCGGTGGCACGTGCCTGGTGTTCGCCGGGCTCGGCGAACTGACCGCCGAACGGTCCGGGGTCATCAACCTCGGCACCGAGGGGTCGATGCTGTGCGGGGCACTGGCGGCCTACGCCGTGGGCATCGGCACCGGCAGCCCGTGGCTGGGCGTGCTGGGCGGGCTGGTGGCCGGTGCGGTGCTGGCCGCTGTGCACGCCTACCTGGTGCTCCACCGCCAGGCCAACCAGATCGCCGTGGGGCTGGTCGTCAGCTTCCTCGGCCTCGGGATCACCGCCCTGTTCGGGCAGAGCTACGTGGGCCAGGGGGTGGTGCCGCTCCCGACGTGGTCGATCCCGGGCCTGTCCGGTCTGCCGTTCTTCGGCCCGGTGCTGTTCGACCACGACCCGCTCACCTACCTGTCGTTCCTGGCCGGCCCGGTTCTGGCGTGGATGCTGTGGCGGACCCGGCCGGGACTCACGTTGCGCTCCGCGGGTGAAGGGCCCGAGGTGCTGGAGATCTACGGCACGTCGGCCCGCCGGGTCCGGTGGGCGGCCCTGCTGGCGGGCGGCGCCCTGGCCGGTGTCGGCGGGGCCCAGCTGTCCACCGCCGCCACCCTCAACTGGTCCGAAGGCATGACCGTGGGCCGGGGGTACGTGGCGGTGGCCCTGGTGATCTTCGCCGGCTGGAACCCGCTGAAGCTCTCGGCCGGCGCGTACCTCTTCAGCGGGGCGATCGCCCTGCAGCTGCAGCTCCAGGCCCGGGGCTGGGAGATCTCCCGCTACCTGCTCGAGTCGTTGCCGTACGTGACCGTGCTGGTGGTGCTCGCCCTCCTCAGCCAGCGGCGGGTCAACGGCGGACCCGCCGCCCTGCAGAAGGTGTTCGAGGCCTGAGGGCCCGATCCCGGCGGACCCGTCCCAACCCCCGTCCCAAACCCCACCCACCCCGACCCCGAATCCAACCCAACACCCCGAAACCCGGAGGAACCATGTCCCGCACCCCTCGCGCCCTCGCTGCGCTGTTCGCCCTCTCGATGCTCGCCACCGGCTGCGGCGATGACGGCGACGACAGCGGCTCGGCCACCGACAGCACCGCCGAGGCCGGCGGCGACGCCGACTTCACGGTGGGCTTCATCTACGTGGGCCCCAAGGACGACTTCGGCTACAACCAGGCGGCCTACGAGGGCAGCCAGGCGGTGGCCGAGGCCCTGCCCGACGTGGAGATCCTCCAGTCCGAGAACGTGCCCGAGACCGCCGAGTCCGAGGCCGTGATGCAGGACATGATCGACAAGGGCGCGGATCTGATCTTCGCCACCAGCTACGGCCACCTCGAGTTCGCCGCCAACATGGCCGAGAAGAACCCCGAGGTCACCTTCGTGCACCAGGGCGGGCTGGAGGGCGACACCCAGCTCGACAACCTCGGCACCTTCTTCGGCACCGTCTACGAGCCCGTGTACACCGCGGGCATCGCCGCCGGCGCCGCCACCGAGTCCAAGAAGCTCGGCTACGTCTACGCCTTCCCGATCCCCCAGACGCTGGCCAACATCAACGCCTTCACCCTCGGGGCCCAGACGGTGGACCCCGACATCGAGGTGGTGACGGTGTCCACCGGCAACTGGTGCGACCCGAGCGTCCAGGCCGGCGCGGTGGAGAGCCTGCTGGACCAGGGCGTCGACGTGATCACCCAGCACCAGGACTGCACCAAGACCATCATCGAGGCCACCGAGGCGGCCGGCGCCTACTCGGTGGGCTACCACGCCGATGCCTCGGAGCTGGCCCCGAAGGGCTGGATCACCGGCTCGGAGTGGAACTGGGGGCCCCTCTACACCCAGATCGTGGAGACGGTCATGGCCGGCGAGTTCGCCGAGAGCGACTTCAACGGCGACTTCCGGGTGGGCCTCCAGACCGGCGACAACCCGTTCATCCAGTCGGCCTTCGGTGACATGGTGACCGAGGAGACCAAGCAGGCCATCGAGGACGCCAAGCAGTCGTTCGTGGACGGTGGCTCGCCGTTCGCCGGGCCGGTCAACGACCAGGACGGCAACGAGGTGTACGCCGAGGGCGAGCAGCCCACCTACGACGAGGTCGAGCAGATGGACTTCTTCGTGGAAGGTGTCATCGGGACCATCGGCTGATCCGAGCGGTCTGAGCCGATGATCGCCCCGCCGGCCCTGGACCTCGGCTCCGGCCCCCCTGTCGTGCTCCTGCACGGCGTGGGGCCGGGGCCCGGGACCTTCTCCCGGGTGGCACGGGAGTTGGCCTCCGACCACCGGGTCGTGGTGCTGGAACGGGCCTGGGACCCGGATCGTCCGCCGACGCTGGCCGAACAGGCCGCCGCCGTCTGCGAGGCGATCGGGATCCTGGGCCTGGCCCACCCGACCCTGGTCGGGGTGTCCGGCGGGGCGACCCTCTCCCTGGTGGTGGCCATCCACCACCCCGACTGCATCGGAGGACTCGTGGTGCACGAACCCCTGGTGGGACCGGCGGCGCCGGCCCTCCACCGAACCTTCGCCGACGCGGCCGAACGGGCCGCCCGAAGCGACCGATCGGCCCTCGAGGTGGTGCGCACCGTCCTCGGTGAAGCCACGTGGCAGGCGCTCACGCCCACCGTGCACGACGAGATCCGGTCCGGGGCCACCCGGGCCCGGGCGGAGATCCCCGTGTTCGCCGCCTTCGCTCCCACCGCCGACCAACTGGCCACGCTCGGCGCCCGACCGGTGCTGGTCACCGTGGGGGAGCGCAGCGGCGAGGAGCGGTCCGATGCCGCAGCCGTCCTCGTCGACCTGGCCGGCGCCCGCCTGGCCGTCCTCCCCGGGGCCGGCAACGCCGCCCAGCTCGACGCCCCCGACGCCTTCGCCGCCCTGGTGCGGGGCTGGTGCCGTTCGCCGGAACCGTGCGGGGCGTGAGCGTGCACGTCGACGGCACCGTGCCCTACCCCTGGCCCTACGACGGCCTGGTCGACGGCGCCTCGCTGGCCCTGGTGCTGGCCGGCTGGGACGAGTGCTGGTCCGCACGCGTCGCTGCGCCCCACCTGGGCCTGGCGGTGTCGGCGGCCACCACCCTCGCCGGCGAGGTGGCCGCCGGCGGGGGGATGGTGGTCGCCCTGGCCCACCGGGGGGCCGTTCCGCTCGGTCGACCCACGCCGAGCGCCCTGACCGTGCGTGCCGACGGCCTCGACGGGTGCTTCGGCGGTCCGCTCGAGCCCGAGCTCCGTCGTCGGCGCCGTACCCACGTGATCGTGGCGGGCCTGGGCCTGGAGGGGCCCGTCCACTCCACCCTCCGCAGCCTCAACGACCGCGGGTTCGAATGCCTGCTCGTCACCGACGCCTGTGCCCCGCTCGACGCGGCGCTCGGCGTCGCCGCAGCCGGGATGGTGACCATGTCCGGCGGCATCTTCGGCGCCGTCGGGACCGTCCGCGCCGCGACGGTCGACCTCACCGTCTCGTCGATCGAGGTCACGCAGGGATTCCAGAATGGCACGACCACGCTCGTCGGCGGCCGCGCCGCGGGCCTGAGCGCGGTGGCCGGCATCATTGCCG
>DAIMFV010000192.1:0-6902 GCA_036724365.1 Acidimicrobiales bacterium
AGCGCCGGTGGCGACGACGCCGCCGCCCCCACCACCGCACCGACGTCCACCACCACGGCGACCACGACCACCACGACCACCGGTTCCACCGAGCCCGTCGACGCCGAGGCCGTCTGCCCCGACACCGCGGCGGTGGAGGAACTGGTGGGTGGCCCCGTCGACCGACAGGGAAGCGGCGGCGGCGTCAGCTCCAGCGACGCCGAGGGCAACTCGCTCAGCTACAGCTACCAGGGCTGCGCCTACGAGCTCAGCGAAGGCGGCCAGGGCGAGGTGGCGGTCACCCGGATCACCGAGCACGACGCCGACGGGCCGGTCTTCGACGCCCTCGAGGCGGACGTCCTGCGCGACTTCGACGACGACGGCATCGAGCCGCTCCCCGATCTGGGCGACGACGCCTATCGGGTCGGCAGCGAGCTGGCGGTGCTGACCGGCGACGTGTTCGTGATGGTGGAGGTCCGAGACGACGACGGCGAACCTTCCGCCGCGTTGACCCGCGACCTCACCGAGGCGATCCTGAGCGAGGGTTCGGGGCTCCTGGCCACCTCCGACCTCGACTGCGACGAGTTGGCGGTGGTGGCGCCCGTCGAGTTCGGCGCCATCGACGTCGCCATGTCGTTCCCGGGCACCACCTTCATCGACGACTTCAGCCTCACCACCGAGGGTTGCTCCCTCACCTTCGACACCGGCCTCGACGGCGAGATCCAGGTGGCCCCGGCCGACCAGTGGGAGCCGTGGCTGGCCGCCGAACAGGGTTCGCTGTTCACCGTGCGCTACACGTCCCTCGAGGTGGCCGGCCACCGGGCGTTCGACGACGGCGAGACCCTGATCGTGGAGGACGACCCCGCGCACCCGCTGCGGGTCACCTCCGAGGGCGACGACCTCGACCCCGAAGCGGCCGAGGTCCGACGGTTGCTCGCCGAACTGGCGCTGTCCTGACGCGTTGCCCTGACGATCCCGCGCCCAGGTGTCGTGGGTCACGTGCTGTGAACTCCGGCACCGGTGCGTACTTTTGCAAGCGCGCCGGGGCAGGGTGGAGGGGCCGGAATCGCCAACAGGAGGCGCCGCCATGTCCGATCCCCACGAGCTCCACGCACTGTCGCTGTTCAGCGGCTGCGACGACACCGACCTGGCCATCGCCGGCCGGCTCTTGACGGCGATCGACGCCTCGCCCGGCCGGGTGCTGATGGTGCAGGGCGGCCTGGCCCGCCAGTTCGTGATCGTGGAGTCGGGCCAGGTCGAGGTGGTCCACCACCAGCCCGACGGCTCCGACCACGTGGTCACCCTCGGCGCCGATGACTGGGTGGGCGAGGTCGGCCTCATCGACCACGTCCCCTGCACCGCCACGGTGCGCACCCGCACCGGGGCGCGGGTCCACGTGGCCGGCACGGCCGAGTTCCGCCAGCTCCTGGAGATCCTCCCGATCGCCTGCCAGCTCCGCAGCACCGCAGACGACCGGGTGGCCGAGAACCAGCTCGCCGACGCCAGCTGACCCGGGTCAGCGGCCGTCGCCGCGCTTGCGGCGGCGGTCGACTTCGGCGGGCTTGTGCCCCCCGAACACCTCGTGGCGATCCACCGGGGCGGCCGCACGCACCTTGGACCGCAGCCCGCCCACGGCCACGTTGAGCGAGGAGAAGGCGAGGGTGGCACCCTCGGCGTCGGGCGCCCACGCCTGGACCGAGCCGGGGGCGTAGCCGAAGGAGGTGGCGTCGTCGTAGGCGTCGAGGCCCGCCGACAGGTAGACGAACGTCCAGCCCGCCGCCTCGCGCTCCCCGATCATCTCGCGGATGTCGGCCCGGGTGAACTCACGGCTCGCGTTCTCGAGGCCGTCGGTGATCGTCACCACCACCACGTTCGCGTCGACGGGCCCGTCGCCGACCTTGGCCCGGGCCCGGGCGACCAGGTGGGCCGTGGCGTCCAGCAGCGGGGTGCCGCCCCGCGGCTGGAACCGGGCCCGGGTGAGGGGCTTCACCTGCCGGATCGGCACGTCGTCCACCACGGTCTCGGCCAGGTCCTGGGTGTCGAACTGGACCATGGTGAGTCGGGCGTCGGCACCGTTGATCTGCTGGCCGGCCACGAAGGCGTTGAACCCTCCGATCACCTCGGAGCGGATCGCCTCCATGGAGCCGGATCGGTCGAGCAGCACGAAGAGGTGCAACGGTCCGCCGGGGGCGGCTTCGGGGTCGGGAGCGGGGCCGACGGTGGGGTCGGGCTCGGACGTGGGACGGGGGTTGGGCTTGCTGGTGTGGTTGGTCATGCCCCTCCAACGGGGCGACGCCCGGTTGTCAGGGGTCAGGGTGCGACGCGGCACCGCCTGGGACGGGCCGGCTGTCGGGGTCACACCGTGTCGGGGTCACGGATCGGTCGTACCGTGCCGGGTGATGTCGGACCCTGCCCGCACCCCCACTCGTCGGGCCGTCCGCGATGGGCGGCCACCTCGGCAGACGGCCGAGGCCGTCGATGCACTGCAGGGGTTCTGCCTGGGTCCCGAGGGTCGGGCGGCCGCCGGGGCCGAGCTGCGCAAGTTGGGGCTGCCGGCGAGCGCCGACCACGTCGACGACCTCTGCCAGCAGGTGCTGGTGCAGGTGTGGGCGAGGCTGGACGGCGGCGACCCGGATGTAGACGGGAGCCTGTTCGACCGGGTGGTGCCCTACGCCCGCCGGTCCCTGCGCAACGCCGCCGTCGACCTGCTGCGGGCCGGTCGCCGCGAACGGCTCCACGACCTGATCGCGACCAGCGGACGCGAGGGCGCCGATCCCTCGGACCGGAGCGCGGGCAACGACCCGTTGGGCGACCGGGACGACCGGGACGACCGGACCGCAAGGCCGTGGGCCGACCAGGAGGCCGATGGCGCGTTCGCGGCATCCGTGCGCTGGGTGTTGCAGGTCACCTTCTCCGAGCGGACCCGGCTGGACCCCTGGGTGGCCTCGGCCGGGCTGGTGCTCACGCACCTGGCCGATCATCCCGATCTGGCCCTGCTACCGGGCACCTCCCGACCCAACCCCCGGTCCCGGGCGGCCCACGACGCCAGCCGGTGGGCCGCCCTGGCCTACGCAGGCCGGGACGACTGCTTCGAGACGCCCGAGACCGGCGCGGTGCGCCAGCGGCGCTCCACCGCGCTGCAGCGGGTGGCGCGCACCTTCACCGATGCCGTCCACCGGGCGGCATCGGACCAGGGTGATGCCGGGGACGATGCCGGGAGCGGGTCGTGAGCGGGCCGGACGACGGGTTCGAACCCGCGTTCGAGCGCGGGTTCGAGCGGCTGGTGGCCAACGAGGTCGACGACCGCGTGGTGATCACGTCGGACCGGCCTCCGGGACCGGCCGGCCTGGCCCTGGTGCACCTGCTCGGCGGCGCCGCCGGCCTGGCGGTGGACACCGCCGAGCCCCGGCTCCTGGTCTCGTTCACCCTTCCCCACCCCCTCGGCGACGGCGAACGGGCAGCCGCCCGCCAGGTGCTCGGGACCCCGGCGGCCGACGCCCTGGACCGGTGGGCGACGCGGCGCGGCGGGGACGTCGGCGGCCGCGATGGCGACACGGTGCTGGAGGTGGGCGGTGGTCGCGCCGGCCGGGTGCGGCCGATCGTCGCCGGACCGGTTTCGCTGCTGGGCCGCCTGGCCCTCGGACTGGAGGAGCTGACCCGTCCCGGGCTCACCTCCGCCGAGCTGGCGGTGACGCTGGTGGACCTGGGAGCCCTGGCCCTGGACCTGTCCCCCGGGCTCGATCCGGATCCGGCCGGCCTGGTGCTGGCCGCCGCGGGCATCGACCGCTGGGAGGAGGTGACGCCGGACGAGTGGAGCGAGACCAGCGAGGACCTGCTCGCCGCCACCAGCCGACGGACGGCGCAGTGGTACAAGTCGTTGCACGCCCACGACGCGTCGTTGGCGGGGCGCCTCGAGGTGCTGATGCGCAGCCGACCGGAAGGGGCCGGGGCCGCGGTCGCCCACCTCCGGCTCGACCACGCGGACCTGGTGGGTGGTCCCCCGGTCACCCTCCGGCCGGCCTCGGCACCGGCGGCCGCCGCCGCAGGAGCGGCACCGGCCGCAGCCGAGCGGGGGGCCGCCCGGGCGCCCGCACCGATCGAGGTGCTGTTCGCCCCGGACCTGGACGGTCGGGTCATCACCGTCGAACGCGACGGCCATCACCTGGTGGTGCACCTGGGCGGCCTGGGCGACGACCCGCTCTGGCTGCGGGTCCACCAGACCGGAACGCCGCCCCGGCTGCTGGCCGTGGCCCCGGTGGCCGAGACCGGCCGGCCGTGGCGCACCGCCGTCGCCCTGATCGGCCCCGAGGTGACCACCGGGGATCTGCTGGTCGACGTCACCGCCACACCGTCCGAGCCGTGGCGCTCGCCCGGCACCCGCCGCACGCAACGGGCCGGCCACCTGGGCCGGGAGGCGGCCCACCGCACCCGGCGCGCCGCCGCCCTCGGGCGTTCGTTGGGGAGGGGCGGCCGGATCGAGGCCTCGACCGCGTGGCTCGACTGCGCCCGGGCCTGGGAGGCCGCCGGCGACGAGCGCCGGGCCGAGCAGGCCCGCCGGTTCGCCGACGACCCGCCCGTGCCCTCGTGGGCCGCCTCGGATCCACTCCTCACCGACCTCCGCTGACCACCCCTGCCGCTGGCCCGCCGGGACCATCCGCCCGGGATCCGGGACCGGGACCGGGACCGGGCGCCACCCCGAGCCTGGTCAGTCCGGCGGGCCGAGGGTGGCCCGGAGCGCCTCGAGGCCCGAGTAGCGGGGCGTCCAGCCCAGCTCGCGCTCGGCCTTCGAGGTGTCGACGATCGCCGGTTGGGTGAGGACCTCGGCCCAGCCCGCCACCGGGGGCACGAACGACGGGAGGGGCAGGGCGGTGAACCACCGGGCCGCGGCCTGCGCCACCGGCGCCGGCACCGTGATCGGTGCCAACCCGAGCTCTCGGACCAGGTCGGCCCCGGTCAGCACCCCGGACCCCGCGATGTTGTACGCCCCGGGCGGTCCGGCGCCCAGGACACATCGCACCAGGGCCGTGCCCACGTCGTGCTCGTGGATGAACTGCATCGGCAGGTCGGGCACCAGCATCGGAAGGGGAAGGGGCAGGCGACGGGCCACGCCGGCGGCACCGAGGACGAGCGGAAGGAGGCGTTCGGCCAGGTCGCTCTTGCCGCCCACGGCGTGGGGCCCGAGCACGACCGGTGGCCGCAACAGGTACACCTCGAGGTCGGGGAACCGGGCCGCCTCGGTGGCCAGCAGCCCCTCCAGTTCGGCCTTCTCCTGGGCGTAGAACAGGTGGTCGGCGGGCCGGGTGGGCCAGTCGTCGGGCATGCCGACGGGGTTGTCGGCGTGGAACCCGAACGCCGCCACCGACGAGGCGTACACGAACCGCTTGACACCCGCCGCCGCCGCGGCCCGGAAGGCGTTGAGCGTGCCCTCCACGTTGATGGTCCGGGCCGTCTCCAGCGAGGTGGTGCCGGTGATCAAGAACGCGAGGTGCACCACCACGTCGGCACCGGCGAACGCCTGCTCCAGCACCTCGGGGTCACGCACGTCGCCCTGTCGGTACGTCATCTTCGACCAGCCGTGGGCCGCCGGGTCGAACGGGCGCCGGGCCACCCCGATGACCCGGGCCACCTGCGGCTCGTCCTCCAGGAGCGGCATCAGCCCGTGCCCGAACGTACCCGTGGGCCCGGTGACCGCCACGGTGAGCCCGGCTCGGGCCTTGCGTGCCATGCCCGCACCGTACCCACGATGACGACGAGAGCGGGCCGAGCGCGAGGAACCCGGGTCGGGCATGCTGCACGCGTGACCGTCCTCCCCGCCCGCCGCCTCCCCCTCCTGGTGATCGCCGCCCTCGCCCTGGCGGCAGTCGCCACCTCCTGCTCGGGTGACGACGAGGACGACACCACCGCATCCACCACCTCGGCACCCGCCCCGTCGAGCACCGCCGCCACCACGCTTCCGGCGGACGCGCCGGCCACCGTGATCGCCCACCGGGGGGCATCGGGTCTGGCGCCCGAGCACACCTTCGCCGCCTACGACCTGGCCGTCGAGCACGGGGCCGACTTCATCGAGCACGACCTGCAGCTCACCGCCGACCGCGTGCTGGTGGTCGTCCACGACGCCACCCTCGACCGCACCGCACGCGGCCCCGCCGAGTCGTGCACGGGCCCGGTGGCCACCAAGACCCTGGCCCAGCTGCGCCAGTGCGACGTCGGTTCCTGGTTCAACGAGGCCAACCCGGCCCTGGCCAAGCCCGAGTACGAGGGCCTGCCCATCCCCACGCTGGCCGAGGTCGTGGCCCGCTACGGCACCGACGTCCGCTACTACATCGAGACCAAGGCACCCGAAGCCCAGCCGGGCATGGAGCAGGCCCTGCTCGCCGTGCTCGACGACGCCGGGCTCACCGATGCCGGCTCTCCCGACGACGGGTCCACCGACGCCGGCTCCCGCGCCGACCTCACCACCGCTCCGGTGGTGATCCAGTCGTTCAGCGCCGCCAGCCTCCGGCTGGTCCACGACCTGCGACCGGACCTGCCGCTCGTGCAGTTGGTCACGGTCGGGACCGACGATCCGTTGGGACCGGCCCAGCTCGACGACATCGCCGACTACGCCGTCGGCATCGGTCCGCTCTCCGCGCTGGTCGACGAGACCGTGGTGGCGGCGGCCCACGAGCGCTGCCTGGCCGTGCACCCCTGGACGGTCGATGACCGCGCCGAGATGGCCCGCCTGCTCGACCTGGGCGTCGACGGCCTCTTCACCAACCTCCCCACCGTCGCCATCCAGGTGCGCGCCGACCACGCCGCCCCGACCCCCGTCTGCACCCCCGCCCAACCCTGACCCGCCCGGCTCAGGCGGCCCGGCCGAACTCAGACCAGCCCGCTCAGACCAGCCCGCTCAGACCAGCCCGCTCAGACCAGCCCGTTCAGAC
>DAIMFV010000193.1:0-6883 GCA_036724365.1 Acidimicrobiales bacterium
CACGCCCGAGCCGTGGCGGGGCCCCGACATCCTCGAGGTCATCCGCGACCTGGCTGCCACCGGCCGGGCCCGGGCCATCCTGGTGTGCCCGCAGGGGTTCGTGGCCGACCACCTCGAGGTGGCCTACGACCTGGACATCGAGGCCGCCCGGGTGGCCGCCGAGGTGGGCCTGACCTTCGCCCGCACCCGCACCCTGAACGACGACCCCACCGTCATGGCCGCCCTGGCCCGCCGCGTCCTGGCCGCCGCCGACCAGCCCCGATGAGCGCGCCCCGCCGGCCGGACCACGTGGTCGTGGTGGGTGGCGGGATCGCCGGGCTCACCGCGGCGCTGCGGCTCACCCAGGCCGGCTCCCACGTGACCGTGGTGGAGCCCGGGCGGCTGGGCGGCAAGCTCCAGACGTCGGTGTTCGCCGGACGCCCGATCGACGAGACCGCCGACAACTTCCTGTTGCGGGTGCCCTGGGCCGCGGCGCTGTGCCACGACCTGGAGCTCGACGGTGAGCTGGTGTCGCCGCTGGCCCGCCGGGCCGAGATCTTCCTCGGCGGCGTCCGCAAGGCCATGCCCGAGGGCCACGTGCTGGGGGTGCCCGCCGACCTCGACGCCCTGGCCGCCAGCGGGATCCTCTCGCCCGAGGGCCTGGCCCGGGTGGCCCGGGACCTGGAGCTGCCCCGCCTCCCCACCGACCCGCCCGCCACCGACCCCCCGGCAGCGGACGGGACGGGCCCGCCGTCGACCGCCGATCCCGCGCCGGGCGACGTGGCCATCGGCCCATTCCTGCGGGGCCGGTTGGGCGACGAGGTGGTGGACCACCTGATCGACCCCCTGATCGGCGGCATCAACGCCGGCGACACGTCACGGCTGAGCCTGGCCGCAGTGGTGCCCCAGATCGACGCCGCCGCCCGCACCGCCGACCCGAGCCTGATCCGCTCGTGCGCCGCCCAGGTCGCGGCCGGCGCCACGTCCACCGCCTCCCCCGCCGGATCGGCCGCCGGGGCGCCACCCGTGTTCGCCACCCCGATCGGCGGCATGGCCCGCCTGGTCGACGCCGTGCTGGCCGCCATGCCGGCAGCCGACCTGCGCACCGGCGTGTCGGCCATCGCCCTCGAACCCTGCGGGGCGGCCGTGCCCGGCTCCAGTTCCGGCTCCGGCTCCGGCTCCGGCGGCAGCTGGCGGGTGGCGTTGAGCGACGGCTCCACGCTGACCGCCGACGCCGTGGTGGTGGCCTGCCCGGCCTTCGCCGCCGCCCCCCTGCTGGAGCCGGTGGCCCCCGGGGCGGCGATCCTGCTGGCCGCCGTGGAGCACTCGTCGATCTCCATGGTCACCCTGGCCTTCGCCCGCACCGCGTTGGGCGGCCCCGCCGGGCTGCCCAAGGGCGTGAGCGGCTGCCTGGTGCCCCGGGACCAGGGCACCCTGCTCACCGCCGTCTCCTACGGGAGCGCCAAGTGGGCCCAGTGGCGCCACCCCGAGCGGGATGACGTGATCCTGCGGGCCTCGGCCGGCCGCATGGGAGACGACCGCCACCGGGACCTGGACGACGCCGACCTGGTGACCACCATACTCGCCGACCTGGAACGCGTGATCGGGGTGAGCGCAGACCCCGCCGAGGTCCGGGTGGGTCGCTGGGAGCGGTCGTTCCCCCAGTACGCCCCCGGGCACCTGGCCCGGGTGGCCGCGCTGGAGGACGACCTGGCCGCCGCGTCCGCCCGCCACGGCGCGGGACTGGTCCTGGCCGGCGCCGCCCTGCGCGGCGTGGGCGTCCCCGCCTGCATCCGCTCCGGCGAGCTGGCCGCCGAGCGCCTCGGCGCCACCTGGCCCACCCGCCGCAGCCTCACGCCCTGACCGGATCCCGCGGGCCGGGGACCCGGGGCCGGGGGCGGGTCACGACAGCCAGTGGCCGTTGGCCCACATGAGGGTGGCGCCGAACAGGCCGACGGCGAAGAACCTCGGGAGCCAGACCATGCGCAGTGGGGTTCGATCGGCCCACAGGGCCACCGGCCCGAACAGGGGGAACGCCACCAGCAGGTAGCGGCCGAAGCTCTGGAACGCCCCGCTGGTCATCCACGACATGACGATGATCACCCCGCAGAACACCCCGTAGGCCACGCCGTAGCGGCGGACCACGGCGGGCATCAGGGCGATGGCGAGCACCGCCAGGATCCCGTGGACCGTGGTGGTGATCACGTAGGCCGGGATCTCGGTGGTGAGGTTCTCGAAGTACTGCACCTTGAACAGGGTCCGGATGCTGGGCTCGGTCAGCCACCGGCCCGGCGCCCCGAAGTTGCCGTTGGAGAACAGCACCGGGTCACCGAACTTGTCCTGGAAGTGGGCCATCCACAGACCGATGCCCACCCACGACAACAGCACCCAGGCGTCCCGCAGGCGGAGGCGACCGGGCGCCACCACCACCCGACCCCAGCGCCAGCCGTCGGCCGGACCCGCGGTCCGGTCCTCGGCCGTGGCCGCGCGCACGGCCCCGCACCGGGCCACCGCCATCACCACCAGGCCCGCGGCGAGGGCCACGCCCGTCACCCGGGTGGCGGTGGTGACCAGGCCCAGCAGGCCGGCGAGCAGCGGTCGGTCGGACTCCAGTGCCAGGAACGCCCCTACGGCCGTGGCCAGGTAGAGGGGCTCGCTGTAGGGGATGCCGGTGAGGTACACCGTGAACGGGTAGAGGGCGAACAGCAGCAACACCGACCTCGACGTGGCCACCGACTCCCGCCGGCCGAACCAGGTGGCCACGAGCAGGAACCCCACCAGACCGAACGTGGCGGCCGTGAGCACCATGGCCAGCGGCAGCGAGCCCACCACCCACGACACGCCCTTGCTCACGATCGGGAACGCCGGGGCGAAGGCCACGTTGGACTGCTGGCCCGGGGTGTAGCTGTAGCCGTCTCGGGCGATGGTCATGAACCAGCGCCCGTCCCAGTGCATGAAGGCGTCGTCGATCAGCGGCCGCTGGTCCGAGCCCCACAGTTGGCGGCCCAGGAAGATCAGGGCGTTCACCGGCACGGCCACCGCCAACCACAGCACCGCCGCCCGTCGCCGAAGACGGGGCAGCGCGGCGGGGTCCTCCGCCGCCGGCGGTGCAGTCAGCCCGTGAGGCGGTGCGGCGACGCCGTCCATCGCCGAACGGTACTGCGACCGTGCGCGCCCCGACCGCGCCGTGGCCAGCGGCCCACCGGGTCCTGGCGACAGGGGCGGTGGCGCGGTGGGCCAGACTGTCGCCCGATGTCCGACACCCCCGACCCGGCCCCGGCCACCGACCCCGGTCCCGACGCCAGCCCCGACGGCACCACCGGTCCCGACGTCAGGCCCGAAGCCAGTCCCGAACCGAACGCCACGACGGGCGGCACCGCAGGGCTCACCGGGCTGGGACCGGGGCCCACCGGCCTGGCCGCCCGGGTGCCGGCGCCGGTGCTCACCTTCGTCCGGCGCCCCGTGGTGCGGGGAGTGGCCGCAGGCTTGCTGATCGCCCTGAGCCTGCCTCCGTGGGGGTGGTGGCCGCTTGCCTTCGGCGGGCTCGCCCTCCTCGATCGGCTGCTGGCCGGCGCCTCGGCCCGTCAGCGCCTGGGCCGCGGGTTCGTGGTGGGTCTGGCCCTGTTCATCCCGACGATCTCGTGGATCACCCAGCTCACCTTCCCCGGCTACCTGGTGGCCACCCTCGTCTTCGCCGTGTTCCTCGGCGTCGTCGCCCTGGCGGTGCCCCCACACGACGGGCGGCGGGTGGCCCTGGTGGGGGCCTGGGTGCTGGGCGAGTCGTTGCGCAGCGCCTGGCCGTTCGGCGGGGTGCCCCTGTCGCTGCTCGCCGTGGGCCAGGTGGCTGGACCGCTCGCCACCGTGGCGCGGGTGGGCGGCGTGCTGCTCATCGGCCTGGCCACCGTCGCAGTGGGCACGGCATTGTCGGCCCTGTTCACCGCCGAGCGACGGGCCGCCGCCGTGGCCCTGGGTGCGGCCGTGCTGCTGCTGGTGCTGTCGATCGTGGCCCCGCAGGGCGATCCCACCGGTGAGACCATCGACATCGCCTACGTGCAGGGCGGAGGACCGCAGGGCACCCGGGCCATCAACACCGACGAGCGCAAGGTGTTCGAACGCCACCTCGAAGCCAGCCAGCAGGTGCCGCCGGGGCTCGACCTGGTGCTGTGGCCCGAGGACGTGGTGGACACCGACGGCCCGGTGCAGGAGGCCGACGAGGGCGGGGAGCTGGAGCAGCTCGCGGCCGACCTGGACACCACACTCGTCGTGGGCACGGTCGAAGGCGTGAGCGACACCGAGTTCCGCAACTCGTCGCAGGTGGTCACCAGCGACGGCGAGTGGATAGACCGGTACGTCAAGGTGCAGCGGGTGCCGTTCGGCGAGTTCGTGCCGTTCCGGTCGTTCATCGAGAAGGTCGCCCCCGACACCCTCGCCTCCCGCGACGCCACCGTGTCCACCGAGTCCGGACTGCTCACCACCCCGGTGGCCGAGCTCGCCACGGTGATCTCCTGGGAGGTGTTCTTCGGGCACCGGGCCCGCTCCGGCGTGGCCGCCGGGGGCGAACTGCTCTACAACCCCACCAACGGCGCCACCTACACGGGCACCCTGGTGCAGACCCAACAGGTGGCGTCCACCCGGCTCCGCGCCATCGAGACCGGGCGCTGGGCCGTCCAGGTCTCGCCCACCGGGTTCAGCGCCTTCGTGAGCCCCACGGGCGAGGTGCTCCAGCGCAGCGGCCAGGTCGATGCCCGGGTGGAGGTGCGGCGCGACGTGCCGCTGCGGAGCGGCGAGACGATCTACGTGCGATGGGGAGACCTCCCGTCCCGGGTGCTCGCGGTGGCCCTGGTGGCCCTGGGTTGGGCCCTGCACCTGCGCTGGCGCAAGCGCCCGCTCGACCTGGGCCCCAACCAGCCCTTCAACCCCCTCCCCCCGCCCGATACCTGAGCCCGAACCCCGCGGTTCTGGCGTAGCTGGGGTCCGGGGGGCGGACCTGACGTACGCCGTTTCGTGTGGGGTCGGGGGTGGGGGGGGTTGAGCCAGACCGGTCTCAGACCGGGGCGCGGCCGACCTCGAGCAGCAGGGTGACGGGGCCGTCGTTCACCAGTTCCACGGCCATGTCGGCGCGGAAGCGGCCGGTGGCCACGGTGGCCCCCGACGCCTGCAGCTCGGCCACCACCTGATCGATCAGCGGCCCCGCGGGGGCGGGGCCGGCGGCCGCCACCCCCGCCCGGCACCGACCCCGCGCCGTGCTGCCGTAGAGGGTGAACTGGCTGACCACCAGCACCTCGCCACCCACGTCGGCCACGGGGCGGTCCATGCGGTCCTCGTCGTCGGGGAAGATCCGCAGGTGCCAGAGCTTGCGGGCCAGCTCGGCGGCCTCGGCCGGGCCGTCGGTGTGGGTCACCCCCACGAAGACGCAGAGCCCGGGCCCGATGGCGCCCACCACCTCCCCGTCGACCGTGACCGAGGCCCGGCTCACCCGCTGCACCAACGCTCGCACGTCTCGATCCTGCCAGGCCGGCCGAGCGGGCGACCGACGGACCGACCCGTCAGCCCCAGATGGCGTAGGCGGCGGCGAGGCCGTTGCCGACGGCGACCACCACCAGCAGGGTGGCGAAGGCCTGCAGCGACTGCTTGGGCGGCAGGCGGTGGGCCACCAGCGACCCGACGAGGCTGCCGATCACCATGGTGGCGGTGAACGGCAGGGCCAGACCCCAGTCGACGGCGTCGACCCCGCGGAAGCCCAGGGCCACCAGGGCGTTGCCCACGATGACCACGAGCGAGGTGCCGATGGCCTGGGGCATGTTGAGGCCGAGCGCCAGGGTGAGGGCGGGCACGATCACGAAGCCGCCGCCCACGCCGAACAGGCCGGTGAGGAAGCCCACCGCGGTGCCGGCCAGCACCACCCGGGCCACGGCCGCGGGAGAGAGCGAGCCCAGCCCGGGGCGCCCCGCGGTCGGTGCTGCCGGTGCGGCCACGCGTTCGGTGGTGCCCACCGCGGCGGTGGTGAGGTGGTCCACGACCACCTCCGGCGCGTCGGCCAGGGCCACGTCCTCCAGCGCCTCGACCACCGTGTCCCCCAGCGCGCCGTGGTGCGGGTGGTGGACGCCGGAGTCCGACGCGTCGTCGGCGGCCAGGGCTTCCTCCTCGCCCACCTTGGTGCAGGACGGGCAGGCCGTGAGCATGCGGTGGGCGGCCACCAGGACCAGCCCGGAGAAGGCCAGCAGGAGCACGTCGTCATCGATGCGGTGGTTCACCTCGGTGCCGACCCACGACCCGGCCACACCGGTGGCCACGAACGCCAGGGCGGCGTTCCAGCGGACGTGACCGCCCCGGGCGTGCCCGATGGAGCCCACGGCGGCCGAGACCCCCACCGCCACCAGCGAGGTGGCGGTGGCCGCGCCCGCCGACTGGCCGGCGAAGTGGACCAGGACGGGGACGGCCAGGATCGAGCCACCGCCCCCGAGCGAGCCCAGGGCCAGGCCGATGGCCAGGCCCAGCACGATGGCGAGGGCCACGGGTCAGTCCGCCGCGTCGGTGGTGGCGAGCGAGCAGGGGGCGGCGATGCCCATGCCGTTGGCGCCGCCGAGCACGTCGGAGACATCGGCGAACCCACTGGCCCGCAGCAGGCTGTTGGCGATCAGCGAGCGGGCACCACCGGCACAGACCAGCACCACCGGGCGGTCCGGGTCGAGGTCGCTCAGCGAGGAGCGCAGCTTGGCCAGCGGCACGTTGACGGCACCCGGGACCGGTGCGTCGGTGACCTCGCCGGGGTTGCGGACGTCGACGAACTGGAGGGCGTCGCCCAACTCGGCCCGGCGCACCTCGAACTCGCTCGCCGTGAGGCGGGACAGGCGGGCGGCCCGCTCCGGGTGGGCGGTGAGCACGGCCTCGGGCTCGGCCAGCA
>DAIMFV010000194.1:0-6818 GCA_036724365.1 Acidimicrobiales bacterium
GGCGGGCGAAGCCGGCGACCCCGACGTAGGCGAGGGCCCCGGCGGCCGTGGCCGCCAGGCCGCCGACGGCCAGGGCGGCTCCACCGATCGTGACCTCCACCAGGCCGAGCGCCCGGGCGGCGCCGGACGACGCCGGCAGTCCGGCCGTGCGCAGGGCCACGCGGGTGGACGAGGGGTCGATGACCTTGACCCCGCCGGCCAGCACCAACAGGGCGGCGGCGGCCAGGAGCGAACCGGCGAAGGGAGCCATCGGCGCCGACGGTACCGCGCCTCGGGTGGAGCCGGTGGTGCCCGGATGCCTCCGACCCGCACCCGGGACCGCTCCGGCGGCGTCGACGCGGGGTGGAGCCGGTTCGGGTGCGGTACCCCGCTGGCGGCGCCGGTACACTCGGCAGCCTCATGAAGTCAACGGTCGAGCCCGTCGAGGGCAACAAGGTAAAGCTGTCGGTCGAGGTCGACAGCGAAACGTTCGAGCGAGAGGTCGATGCCGCCTTCAAGCGGATCGCCCGAGAGGTCCGCATCCCCGGCTTCCGGCCGGGCAAGGCACCCCGCAAGCTCATCGAGGCCCGCATCGGGGTGGAGGCGGCTCGCGGCGATGCCATCGAGTACGCCGTGCCGCGCTTCTACTCCGAGGCGATCCGCGAGCACGAGGTCGATGTGATCGCGGCCCCCGAGTACGACCTCACCAGCACGGTGGAAGACACCCACCTGGCGTTCGAGGCCGTCGTCGAGGTGCGCCCCACGGTCAACCCCGCCGGCTACCAGTCGCTGCGGGTCACCATCGACCGCCCCGACGTCACCGACGAGGAGATCGAGGGCCAGATCGAGCGGCTGGGGGCGGCCTACGGCCGGCTCGAGCCGGTGGAGCGGGCCGCCCAGGACGGCGACAGCGTCCTGATCGACGTGGTCGGCTCCCGCGACGGCGAACCCCTCGAGGGTCTCGTCGCCGACGGCTACCTCTACGAGGTGGGCAGCGGCGCCATCGTGCCCGAGCTCGACGAGCAGCTGACCGGGGCGAGCGCCGACGACGTGCTCGAGTTCACCGCAGACCACCCCACCGAGGGCGAGGAGCCCATCGACTTCACGGTCACCGTGGTCGAGGTGCGGGAGAAGGTCCTGCCCGAGCTCGACGACGACTTCGCCGCCGAGGCCACCGAGTTCGAGACGCTCGACGAGCTGCGCGACGACCTCCGGGCCCGCATGGCCCCGTTCAAGCGGTCGCAGGCCATCGTGCAGGTGCGCAACAACACCGCCGACGCCCTGGCCGAGCTGGTCGAGGAGGAGCCCCCGAAGGCCCTCGTCGACCAGGACGTGCAGAACCGCATGGAAGACTTCTTCGGCCGCCTCCAGGCCCAGGGTCTGGCGCCCGAGCAGTACCTGTCCAGCATCGAGGGCGGCCCCCAGGCCTTCCTCGAGGAGCTGCGAGCCGGTGCCACCCGCGCCGTCAAGGCCAACCTCGCCCTGCGGGCGATCGTGGCCGAGCAGGAGCTCGACGTCACCGACGAAGAGCTCGACGTCCAGTTCGCGCTGATCGCCGAGCGCAGCGGCGACAAGGTCGCCCGGGTGCGCAAGGAGTTCGAGCGGAGCGGCCAGGTGTCGGCGCTACGCTCCGAGATGCGCAACCAACGGGCGCTCGATTGGCTCATCGAACGGGTGGAACTGGTCGATGGGGATGGCAACGCCATCGACCGGTCGCTGTTGGAGCTCCCCACCGATGACGAAGGCTCCACGGAGGACGCCGAGTGACGATCCAGCCGGCCTACAACTACCTGGTACCCACGGTCGTCGAGCAGACCAACCGGGGCGAGCGGGCCTTCGACCTGTACTCGCGGCTGCTGAAGGACAACATCATCTTCCTGGGCACCCCGATCGACGACACCATCGCCAACCTGGTGTGCGCCCAGCTGCTCCACCTCGAGTCGGAGAACCCCGAGAAGGACATCAACATCTACATCAACAGCCCCGGTGGAGACATCACCGCGCTGTTCGCCATCTACGACACCATGCAGTACGTCAAGGCCGACATCACCACCATCTGCTTCGGTCAGGCCGCGTCGGCGGCTGCCGTGCTGCTGGCGGCGGGCACCAAGGGCAAGCGCCTCGCCCTGCCCCACGCCCGGGTGCTGCTGCACCAGCCGTGGGCCAGCGGGTCGGGCCAGGCCACCGACATCGAGCTCCAGGCCAAGGAGATCATGCGCATGCGCGACCTCCTCGAAGACATCCTGGTGGAGCACACCGGCCAGGACAAAGAGAAGCTGAAGCGCGACACCGACCGAGATTTCGTACTGTCCGCGGCCGAGGCCAAGGAGTACGGCATCATCGACGA
The DNA here is from genome assembly GCA_036724365.1 of Acidimicrobiales bacterium. Lineage (GTDB taxonomy): Bacteria > Actinomycetota > Acidimicrobiia > Acidimicrobiales > Iamiaceae > Aquihabitans. The sequence continues at coordinate 2,327 of DAIMFV010000194.1, forward strand.
GGTGATCTCCACCCGTGAGGTCGCCGACAAGAGCGGTCCGATCACGGCCGCGTCCTGACGATTCGATTCAAGGGGTAGGTCGCCGTGGCGAAGTTCGGAGACGGGGGCGAGCTCCTCAAGTGCTCCTTCTGCGGGAAGTCGCAGAAGCAGGTCAAGAAGCTCATCGCGGGGCCCGGGGTCTACATCTGCGACGAGTGCATCGACCTCTGCAACGAGATCATCGAGGAGGAGCTGTCGGAGACCTCCGAGCTCCAGTTCGACGAGCTGCCCAAGCCCCGGGAGATCTACGAGTTCCTGAACGAGTACATCGTCGGCCAGGACATCGCCAAGAAGATCCTCGCCGTGGCCGTCTACAACCACTACAAGCGGGTGCAGATCGGGGCGTCGGCGGGTCACGACGACGTCGAGCTGTCCAAGTCGAACATCTTGCTCATCGGCCCCACCGGTTGCGGCAAGACGTTCCTCGCCCAGACCCTGGCGCGCATGCTGAACGTGCCGTTCGCCATCGCCGACGCCACCGCGCTCACCGAAGCCGGCTACGTGGGTGAAGACGTCGAGAACATCCTCCTGAAGCTGATCCAGGCCGCCGACTACGACGTCAAGAAGGCCGAGACCGGGATCATCTACATCGACGAGATCGACAAGGTGGCCCGCAAGGCCGAGAACCCGTCGATCACGCGCGACGTGTCCGGCGAAGGCGTCCAGCAGGCGTTGCTGAAGATCATCGAGGGCACGGTGGCCTCGGTGCCGCCCCAGGGCGGTCGCAAGCACCCCCACCAGGAGTTCATCCAGATCGACACCACCAACATCCTCTTCATCTGCGGCGGTGCGTTCGCCGGCATCGAGAAGATCATCGAGCACCGGGCCGGGGCCAAGGGTGTGGGCTTCGGCGCCGACATCCGTCGGTCCGAGGACAAGGACATCGGCAACCTGCTGGGCCAGCTCATGCCCGAGGACCTCCACAAGTTCGGCCTGATCCCCGAGTTCATCGGCCGGCTGCCGGTGGTGGGGGTGGTCGACAACCTGGACCGCGACGCCCTGGTGCGGATCCTGGTGGAGCCCCGCAACGCCCTGGTGAAGCAGTACCAACGGTTCTTCGAGCTGGAGAACGTGGAGCTGGAGCTCACCGACGACGCCCTGCAGGCCATCGCCGACCAGGCGATCCTGCGCGCCACCGGCGCCCGGGGGCTGCGGGCCATCCTCGAGGAGGTGCTGCTCGACGTCATGTACGACCTGCCGAGCCGTACCGACATCGAGAAGTGCGTCATCGACGCCAAGGTCGTGCTGGAGAAGGTGAACCCCCCGCTGGTGCCCCGCCAGACCGCCCGCGCCACCCGTCCCCGTCGCGCCGCTTCCTGATCCCCGGCCGGCCGGGCCGTGTCGTACCGTGCCGTGTCGTGTCGTGTCGTGTCGTGTCGTGAGTCCCGCTGCCGCCGCGTGTTGGCGTTGGATGGGGTCGTTCCGACGGTGAGGGGTGCGCCTGCGCCGATACGCAGCGTGCTAGCCTGACGTCGACCACCACGCAGTGCGTGCAGAACTGGGCCGTTCGGCCCAGTGGTCACATCCCCCACCCCCAGACCTTCGATGCGGGAGGTTGGTCGCCATGACCATGGAAGCTCAAGACGTCCTCGACGTGCTCACCGTGCTGGCCGAGGCCGGCGTGTCGCCCACCCTGGAGGGTGGGTGGGGCGTGGAGGCGCTGCTCGGTGCCCAGCACCGCGACCACGCCGACGTGGACCTGGTGATCGACCTGCGAGACGTGAAGCCCGCCGTCGAGGCCCTGGCCGAGGTCGGCTTCGACGTGGTGGAGCACGAGGGCGTGTCCACCGTGCGCCTCGGCGACAACTACGACCGGGTGATCGACCTGCGGTCGGTGGCCAGCGACGTCCACGGCAACGCCTGGGTCGCCACCCGCGACCCGGGAGATGGTCCGCCCGACATCCCGGCCGAGAGCTTCACCTACGGGTGGGTGGCCGGCCGGCAGGTGCCGTGCCTGAGCCCCGAGGTCCAGGCGGCGCTGCACCGCGGCTACGAACCGTCCGACGACGACCGCGACGACGTGCTCCGACTGGGTGAGCGGTTCCACACGCCGGTGCCCGCCGAGTACCGCCGCTACTGAACCACCCCACCGACTGGCCTGCGTCGCGGCCCGGGACTCGAAGATCGGGCCGTGGGGGTCGGCCGGTAGCGTGGCGCCACCGTGAACCTCTCCGCCGCGCTCGCCTACCTCGACCAGCACACCAACCTGGAGGCCACCGCCGGCCGGGCCGAAGGCCTGTCGCTGGACCGGATGACCAAGCTCGTCCACGCCCTGGGAGACCCGCAGGCGGCCTACCCGGTGATCCACATCACCGGCACCAACGGCAAGGGGTCGGTGGCACGCATGTGCACCGAGCTCCTGCGGGCCGCCGGCCTGTCGGTGGGCACCTACACGAGCCCCCACCTCGAGGCCATCAACGAGCGCATCGCCTGGGACGGCGAACCGATCGGCGACGAGGCCCTGGCGGCGGCCATCGGCGCGGTGGCGGCGGTCGAGGACCTGGCCGCGATCACCCCCAGCTACTTCGAGATCCTCACGGCTGCGGCGTTCACCCACTTCGCCGACGTCGCTGTCGACGTGGCGGTGGTCGAGGTGGGCATGCTCGGTCGGTGCGACGCCACCAACGTGGTCGATGCCCAGGTGGCCGTGCTGACCAACATCGGCCACGACCACACCGACGGGGTGGGCTCGTGGCGTCAGGCCATCGCCGGCGAGAAGGTGGGCATCGTGAAGCCGGGTTCCACCTTCGTGTGCGGCGAGACCGACCCCGCCCTCCGGCCCCTGTTCGAGGCCACCGAGGCCGCGGCCACCTGGTGGCGGGGCGAAGACTTCGACTGCGAGCAGGAGATCCTGGCCCTGGGCGGGCGGGCGGTGACGCTGCGCACGCCGTCGGGCACGGTGCACGACGTGTTCGTGCCACTGCACGGCGAGCACCAGAGCCAGAACGCGGCGGTGGCCCTGGCGGCGGTGGAGGCGTTCTTCCACCGGCCGCTCGATCCCGATGTGGTGGCCGAGGGCTTCGCGGCCGTGCAGATGCCCGGCCGGTTCGAGGTGGTGGGCCGCGAGCCCACGGTGATCCTCGACGCCGCCCACAACGCCGACGGCGCCCGGGCCTGTGCGGAGACGCTGCGCGAGGAGTTCACCCTCGGCGGCACGATCGTGATGGTGGCCGGGTTCCTCGAAGGCCGTGACCCGGTGGAGATGCTCGACGCGCTCGGGGCCGCCGACGCCGGTCTGCTCATCGCCTGCTCCCCGGACTCACCCCGGGCGATCCCCGCTCCCCGGGTGGCGGCGGCCGCCGACTCGCTCGGCGTGGCCGCCGAGTCCGTGCCCACCGTCGACGAGGCCGTCCGACGGGCGATGGGGGTGGCGAGCGTCGATGATCTGGTGCTGATCACCGGTTCCCTCTACGTGGTGGGACCGGCCCGCACCGCCCTGCGAGCCGAGGTCGAGTCATGACCACCGCCGTTCCCCCCCCCCGTCGCGCCTGCCCAGGAGCATCGTCGTGAACCCTCCGCCCACCGCCACCGGCCGCGTCGCCCCGCCCACCCCGCTCTCCAAGATGCGCCCCAACGACGTGTGCTGGTGCGGCAGCGGACTGAAGTTCAAGCGCTGCCACAAGCCCACCACCGACCGGGTGGTGGCCGGCACCGTCAGCCCCGTGCGCACGGTGCCCGACACCATCGAACGCCCCCACTACGCCGAGTCGGGTGGCACCGACGACCGCGACGAAGCGATGGTCAAGACCCCCGAGCTGATCGAACGCATGCGGCGCACCGGCTCGGCCGCTGGCGAGCGCCTCCGGCGGGGGGGCGACGCGGTGGCTCCCGGGGTGACCACCGACGAGCTCGACGCCCTCTGCCACCAGCTCTGCATCGAGGACGGCGGGTACCCGAGCCCGCTCAACTACGGCACGTCGCCTCCGTTCCCCAAGTCGATCTGCACGTCGGTGAACGAGGTGATCTGCCACGGGATCCCCGACAGCCGCGTCCTCCGAGACGGAGACATCGTCAACCTCGACGTCACCTTGTTCCGAGAGGGCGTGCACGGCGACACCAACGCCACCTGGGAGGTGGGGTCGGTCGACCCCGAGTCGCGCCGGCTCATCGAGGTCACCAAGCAGTGCACCTGGCGGGGCATCCAGGCGGTGCGCCCCGGGCGGCCGGTGTCCGACATCGGCCGGGCCATCCAGGACCATGCCGAGACCAACGGGTTCAGCGTGGTGCGGGCCTTCGTGGGCCACGGGGTGGGCACCGAGTTCCACACCCGCCCCGAGATCCTGCACTACTTCCACCCGCGCAACGACACGGTGATGGAGGTGGGGATGACCTTCACCATCGAGCCGATGATCGCGGTGGGGGCATGGCAGCACCAGCTCTGGGATGACGGTTGGACGGCGTCCACCGCGGACGGACAGCGCACCGCCCAGTTCGAGCACACCATGGTCGTGAC
>DAIMFV010000195.1:0-6802 GCA_036724365.1 Acidimicrobiales bacterium
AGGCCGCGGAGAACCTGTTCCAGAACCTGTTCTTCAACTCCGAGCGCTACGACCTCTCGGCCGTCGGCCGCGTGAAGTTCAACCGCCGCGTCGGCCGCAACGACTCGGAAGGCCCGGGCGTGCTCAGCAAGGACGGCATCATCGAGGTCGCCTACGCGGGGATGTGGGGGAGAAGGTTGACCAGGTGTTCGAGGGCGCGGGGGTGGGGGGTGCGGGGGGGGGCCGTGCCGGGGGGCCACCCCGGCTCCTTGGTGGGGGGGGCCCGCCGATCCGGGGTGTCGCTCCAGACCTACCTGGCCGCGCAGCTCGCCCTCCTCGTGGCCACGCCGACGGTCGACGAGGTGCTGGACCGCCTCGATCAGCAGGTCACCGGCCGTCTGAGCACGGCCGATGCGCTCGAGGCGCTCGCCCACGAGCGTGCTGGTCGCTGACGCCTCGGTGCTGGCTCCAGCTGTCGTCGATGCCGACGGGGACGGGGCCAGGATCCGCGGGCGGTTCCGGGGCGAGACCATCGCCGGGCCTGACCTCCTACGGCTCGAGGTGGTCTCGGTCCTCCGTCGCCAGGAACGCGCCGGGTCGCTCACCGACGCCGAGGCCGGCGCCGCCATCGCGGCGCTGCTCGACCTGCCGATCGTGGTCTTCCCCACCGCCCCGTTGTTGATCCGAGCCTGGGAGCTGCGTCACAACCTGTCGAGCTACGACGCCTGCTACGTGGCGCTCGCCGAGGCGATCGGGTGCCCGCTGCTCACGGCCGACCAGCGCCTGGCCGCCGCGCCCGGCCCGCGCTGCCCCATCGAGGTCGTCTGACCGGGTGTAGGGCGTCGGGCCGGCTCAGCCCCGCACGAGCAGGAGCTGCAACTCGAGGGTGCCCACGTCGGCCACCGACAAGACGATGGGGGCGCTGGGCACCTCCACACCGAAATCGGCGAAGGTGATCTCGGAGGAGCCCACCAGGACCACGGTGCCCTCGACCAGCTTGGCCTCTATGGGCATCTCGATCGACTGGGTGGTGCCCTTGATGGTGAGGTCGCCCACCGCAGTGGCCGTGACCGTCTCGCCGTCGGCGGCGCCCGCCCCCAGCTCGATGGGCCCGGTGAGCTCGAAGGTGGCGGTGGGGAACTGATCGGTGGCCAGCGCCGACTGCACCCGGTCGTCTCGGCGGCTCTCGTTGGTGGGGATGGTGGTGAGGTCGACGTCGAACGAGCCCGCCGTGACCGTGGTGCCCTCGATGGTGATCCCGCCCGACACGTCGCCGGTGCGGCCCACGGCCTCGGTGGCGCCCACCCCGGCCAGCTCCTCGTCGATGCGGAAGCCTACGAACGAACCGGTGGCGCTCTCGTAGTCGAACTCGCCGGTCTCGGTGTCGACCGTCCACTCGCCCTCGATGCCGTCGGCCGCAACCTCGGTGGTGCTCGAGCCATCGTCGGACCCGGTGTCGCCGGTGTCGCCGGTGTCCGCCGCCTCGGTGGTGGTGGACACCTGGGCCACGGCATCGTCGAGGTTGACCTCGTCGGGCGCGTCGTCGCGCAGCAACCAGAACACGCCGGCGACGACGATGGCCACCACCACGAGCCCGCCGACGATCAACGGCGCCTTGGAGCGGGACGACTTCTCGGTCTGGGGCACCTCGGGATCGGTCATGCGAGCATGATGCCAGCGATTCCCCGGAAGCGGACCCGGATGCGGACCCGAATGCCGAGCCGCCGTCAGGCGCCCCGATCAGGCCGGTACGAGGGCGGCGTCGAGCATGCGGGCCCACTGGGTCACGATGCCCCCACGGCGAGCCGAGTCGTCGGTGAGCAGGTTGGCCAGGCCGAGCCCCCGGGCCAGGTCCAGGGTGGCCTGGATGGTCTCACGCACCCCCGGCACCGACTCGTCGGCCCCGAGCAGGTCGACCGCCAGGCGGTGGACCTGGCGACCGATGCGGGTCTCCAGCGGCACCACCTGGTCGCGCAGCTCGGGCTCCGCGGCCGACGCCACCCACAGGGCCAGCGCGGCCCGGAACATGGTGCCGGTGTAGAGGTCGACGACCAGCTCCACCACCTGCCGGGTGGGGAGCTGCCGGCCCGTCTGTTGGCCCACCTGTCGGCGGATCTCGGCCGACCGCTGCTCGGCCACGTGTTCCACGGCCGCGATGAACAGGGCCTCCCGCGTGGGGAAGTGGTGCTGGGCGGCCCCGCGCGAGACACCGGCCCGTTCGGCCACCACCGCCACCGTGCTCCCCGACCAGCCGACCTCGGCCAGGCACGCCACCGCCGCCTCCAACAGGCGTGAGCGGGTGGCCCGGCTGCGGTCCTGCTGGGGCTCTCGCCCCGCGGACTCCGCCTTCAGGTCCTGCGACACCGGATCAGGTCGCCCACGACGGCGGGCGCTTCTCCAGGAACGCAGTGATGCCCTCTCGCGCCTCTTCGCTGGCGAACAGGCGGGCCGACAGGTGGGCCAGGTCCTCGGCCCGGTCGTCGAAGGCGGCCAGGAGGTCACCGGTGAGCAGCGGCTTGGTCTGGGCCAGGCCCTGGGGCGAACAGGCCCGGAAGGCGTCGAGCACCGGGTCGGCGGCCGCCCACACGTCGTCGACGGCCTGGGTGACCAGGCCGATGCGGGCCGCTTCGTCGGCGTCGAAGCGCTCGCCGGTGAGGAAGTACCGCGACGCGGACCGGTCGGTGAGCCGGGGCAGCACGGTGAGCGAGATGATGGCCGGCGCCACCCCGAGGCGGACCTCGGTGAAGGCGAAGCTCGACGACCGGCTCACGAAGGCCAGGTCGCACGCACCCAGCAGGCCGAGGCCGCCGGCCCGCACGTTGCCGTCGACCACCGCCACCACCGGCTTGGGCATCTCGATGATCTGGCGCAACAGGCCCACCAGTCGCTCGGTGCCCTGCATCGGCCCGCCCTCCCGGGCGCTCTCGGCCAGGTCGGCCCCCGCGCAGAACGTGGAGCCCGAGTGGGTGAGCACCACGGCCCGTACGCCGGGGTCGACCCCGGCCACCGACAGGTGAGCCGTGAGCTCCCCGACCAGCTGGGCCGACAGGGCGTTGCGGTTGGCCGGTGAGTCCAGGGTGAGGGTGGCGATGCCGTCCTCGATGATCCCGTGGACGAGCTCAGTGCTCGTGCCGTTCTCGCCGGTCTCGCTGGTCTCGGGGCTCACGCCGGCTCCTCAGTAGCTCTTGGGCAGGCCGAGGCTGTGCTGGGCCACGAAGTTCAGGATCATCTCGCGGCTCACGGGGGCGATCCGCATGAGCCGGGAGGCGGCGATCAGGGTGCCCAGGCCGTACTCGCTGGCCAGGCCGTTGCCGCCGTGGGTCTGCACCGCGGCGTCCACCGCCTTCACACCGGCCTCGCCGGCCGCGTACTTGGCCATGTTGGCGGCCTCGCCGGCCTCCACGTCGAGCCCGGCGTCGTAGAGGGTGGCCGCCTTCTGCATCATGAGCTTGGCCAGCTCCAGCTCGATGTGGGCCATGGCCAGCGGGTGGGCGATGCCCTGGTGGGTGCCGATCGGCTTGCCCCACACCTCGCGCTCCTTGGCGTAGGCGGCGCCCTTGTCCATGGCGTACCGCCCCATGCCCACGGCGTAGGCCGACGCCATGATCCGCTCGGGGTTGAGGCCGGCGAAGAGCTGGGCGATGGCGGCGTCCTCCTGGCCCACCAGGGCGTCGGCCGGCAGTCGCACGTCTTGCATGAAGAGCTGGAACTGGTTGTCGGGGGCGACCAGGTCCATCTCGATCTTCGTCTTCTCGAAGCCGGGGCTGTCGGTGGGCACCACCAGCAGCACGGGCTTGAGCGTGCCGGTGCGGGCGTCTTCGGTGCGACACACGATCAGCACGTTGTCGGCCACGTCGACGCCCGAGATGTAGACCTTCTGCCCGCTGAGCAGCCAGTCGCTGCCGTCTCGCCGGGCCGTGGTGGTGATGCGGTGCGAGTTGGACCCGGCGTCGGGCTCGGTGATGCCGAACGCCATGATCGACGAGCCATCGGCCAGGCCCGGGAGCCACCGACCCTTCTGCTCGTCGGTGCCGAACCGGGTGATCACCGTGCCGCAGATGGCGGGCGACACCACCATCATCAACAGCCCGCAGCCGGCCGCGCCCAGCTCCTCCTCCACGATGGCCAGCTCGTACATGCCCTGGCCACCGCCGCCGAACTCCTCGGGCAGGTTGACCCCGAGGTAGCCGAGCTTGCCGGCCTCGGCCCACAGCTCGGTGAGCGACTCGTCGGCCCGAGCCTTGGCCACGCTGTACTCGTAGCCGTAGGAGGCGGCGAGCTGGGCCACCGCCGCCCGCAGGGCCTGCTGTTCGTCGGTCTCGGTGAAGCTCATGGCTGATCCTGTTCGGGGTCGGTGTCGGGTTCCGCCAGTTCATCCGCCAACTCGTCTGCGGGTCGGACGACGGCGAGCACCTCGCCCACCTCGACCTGCTGGCCGGCGGCCACCGCCAGCTCGGCCACCACGCCGGCCAGGGGGGCGCGGACCTCGTGCTGCATCTTCATGGCCTCCAGCCACAGCAGCACCTGGCCCTCGCTGACCTCGTCGCCCTCGGCCACCGCCACCCGCACCACCGAGCCGGGCATGGGGGCGAGCAGGGACCCGGGCGCAGCCTGGTGGTCGGGATCCGGGAACCGGCTCACCGGCTGGAGCGCCAGCGATCCCAGGGGAGAGTCGACGACCACCAGGTCGGGGTGGGTGGCGACGTCGAAGGGCAGGCTGACCCCGTCGACCGCCAACACGACCCGGTCGGGCGCCGCGGTCACCAGCTCGATGCTCGTTCGATCGACCGCGGCGTGATCGTCGACCTGATCGTCCGCTTGATCGTCGGCCGGGCCGAGCAGCAGCCCGTCGCGCCCGAGGGTGTAGCGCACCACCAGCTCCTGGTCGCCGCCGCGGTACCGCTTCTCCTGGTGCTGCGACCACACGTTGCGCCAGCCGCTGGGTAGACCACCGAGCACGGTGGCCCGCTGCCGGTTGGCGGCCGCCTGGGCCAGCGCGGCCGCCAGCGCCAAGAGGTGCCGGTCGGCGTTGGCCACCAGGGGGGCAGCCAGCCCGTCGGGACCGGCGAGGCCGTGTCGGTCCAGGAACGCGGTGTCGGTCTCGCCGGCCAGGAACGCCCGATGACCGAGGATGCGCACCAGCAGGTCGCGGTTGGTGACCACACCGTGGATGCGGCTGCGCCGCAGCGCCCCGGCCAGGCGGCGGGCGGCGTCGGCCCGGTTCGGCGCCCAGGCGATCACCTTGGCCAGCATCGGGTCGTAGTGGATGCTCACGTCGGGCCCGCTCACCACCCCGGCGTCCAGGCGCAGGCCCGAGGGGACCCCGGCCGGCACCTCGAGCTCCGCGGTCACGCCCGGCACCTCGAAGCGGTGCAGTCGCCCGCTCTGGGGCTGCCACCCGGCGGCCGGATCCTCGGCGTAGAGGCGCACCTCGATGGCGTGACCATGCGAGGGCGGCGGCTCGGCCGTGGGCAGGCGGTCCCCGGCCGCCACCGACAGCTGCAGCGCCACCAGGTCGAGCCCGGTGGTGCACTCGGTGACGGGGTGCTCCACCTGGAGGCGGGTGTTCATCTCCAGGAAGAAGAAGCGGCCGTCGTCGTCGGCCAGGAACTCCACGGTGCCGGCGCCCACGTACCCGATGGTCCGCGCCGCAGCAACCGAGGCCTCGAACAGCCGCTCCCGCATGCCCGGCACCCGCTCCACCAACGGCGAGGGGGCCTCCTCCACGATCTTCTGGTGGCGGCGCTGGATCGAGCACTCGCGCTCCCCCACCGCCCACACCGTGCCGTGGCGGTCGGCCATCACCTGCACCTCGATGTGGCGCCCGGTGGCCAGGTACGGCTCGCAGAACACGGTGGAGTCGCCGAACGCAGAACCGGCCTCCGCGGCGGCCGCCTCCAGCTCCCCGGGCAGGTCGGCCCGGGACCGAACCACCCGCATGCCCCCGCCGCCACCGCCGGCCGACGCCTTCACCAGCACCGGCAGGTCGGCCTCGGTCACGGCGTCGGGGGCCAGTTCGTCCAGCACCGGCACGCCGGCCGCGGCCATGAGCCGCTTGGACTCGATCTTGGATCCCATGGACTCGATGGCCGCCACCGGCGGCCCGATCCAGGTGAGCCCGGCGGCCTCCACCGCCTCGGCGAAGCCGGCGTTCTCCGACAGGACCCCGTAGCCGGGGTGCACGGCGTCGGCGCCGGCCCGCCGGGCCGCGTCGATCACCAGGTCGGCCCGCAGGTAGGTGTCGGCCGGGGCGTTGCCCGGAAGCCGCACGGCGCGGTCGGCCTCGGCCACGTGGGGCGAGCACTCGTCGGCGTCGGCGTAGACCGCCACCGTGGCGATGCCCAGGTCCCGGCAGGTGCGGAACACCCGCCGGGCGATCTCGCCCCGGTTGGCCACCAGCACCGAGGTGATCGGGTTCGTCTCGTTCGTCACGTCGTTCGTCGTGTCGTCAGCCATGTCCAGCCCCCTACATCCGGAAGACGCCGAAGCCCTCGGCGCCCTCCACCGGACCGTTGTGGATGGCCGACAGCGCCAGGCCGAGCACCGAGCGGGTGTCGCGCGGGTCGATGATGCCGTCGTCGAGCATGCGGCCCGACAGGAACATCGCCAGCGATTCGGCCTCGATCTGGTCCTCGATCATCTGGCGCATCACGGCGTCGGCCTCCTCGTCGTAGACCTGCCCCCGGCCCTCGGCGGCCTGGCGGGCCACGATCGACACCACGCCGGCGAGCTGGGCCGGGCCCATCACCGCGGACTTGGCGTTGGGCCAGGTGAACAGGAACCGGGGCTCGTAGGCCCGGCCGCACATGCCGTAGTTGCCGGC
>DAIMFV010000196.1:0-6743 GCA_036724365.1 Acidimicrobiales bacterium
CCCGGTCCTTCCGGCCGGGGCCTACGGCCTCGAATGGCTCGACGTGCGGAGCTTCAGCGCCGTCAGCATCGGCACCGCGGCCAACCTCACCCGCCACGGCTACGACATCGACTTCCCCGCCGACCACGCCGGCCGCGTCGGCGAGTTCCGCGCCCGCGGCCGGACCGACCGGCCGCTCGTGGTGATCGTCGGTCAGACCCCCAGCCGCCTGTGGCCGCCACCACCCGATGCCCGCCGCCTCCTGCACTGGGACCACCTCACCGAGGCCGAGCGGGCCCGAGCCGACGCCATCGAGGTCCGGGTCCGCCACGACGCCGACCTCGACCCCGACAAGCTGCTCACCGTCGACACGGTCGACGCCCGAGCCGACCTGCTCGAGGCCGGGGCCCGCCCCGAGGACGTGGCCCTACTGCACCGCCTGGAGGCCGACCGCGAGTGGTACGACGTCTGGCTCCTCCCGGCCGGCTCGCCCCGCGACCTCTGACGGACCGGACCCCGGACGCGGTGCGGCCGCCACCCCGTGGGGGTGGCGGCCGCACCGGACAACAGCGTCGGGCCGGGCCCGACGGGCAACTACTTCAGCTCGACGGTGGCCCCGGCGGCCTCGAGGGCCTCCTTGGCCTTCTCGGCGTCGGCCTTGGCGGCCTTCTCCAGGACGGGCTTGGGGGCGTTGTCCACCAGGTCCTTGGCCTCCTTGAGACCGAGGTTGGTGAGGGCACGCACCTCCTTGATGACGCCGATCTTCGCGGAGCCGGCGCTCACCAGCACCACGTCGAACTCGTCCTTCTCGTCCTCGGCGGCGGCGTCACCGCCACCACCGGCGGGGGCGGCGGCGGCCACGGCCACCGGGGCGGCGGCGGTCACGCCGAACTTCTCTTCGAAGTCCTTGAGCAGCTCGCTCAGCTCCAGCACGGACATGCCGGCGATCGCGTCGAGGATGTCTTCCTTGGTAGCCATGGGTCAGCTCTCCTGTTCGGTGTCGGCCGACTCTTCGGCCTGATCGGTTTCGGTGTCGGGGGTGTCTGCCGGGGTGGGATCCTCGGCAGCGGGGGTCTCGTCGGCCGCGCTGGCCTCCGGGGCGGGGGCCTCGGCCGGGGCGTCGGCCTCGGCAGGGGCGGCGGCCGGGGCGCCGGGAGCGCCGCCCTGGTCGATGAGGGCCTTGAGGCCGTAGGCGAAGTTGCGGGGCAGGGCCTCGAGCAGGCCGGCGAACTGCGTCATGGGCGCCGCGATGGCGCCGGCCAGGCGGGCGAGGAGCACCTCACGGGGCTCGACGTCGGCCAGGGCCTTCACCGCGGCCTCGTCGAGGGTCTTGTCGCCCAGCAGGCCGCCCTTGATCACCAGGGCCGGGTTGGTCTTGGCGAAGTCGCGCAGGGCCTTGGCCACGGCCACCGGATCGCCATCGACGAACGCGATGGCGGTGGGGCCGGTGAGCAGGTCGTCGATCTCCAGGCCCAGGTCCCGGGCGGCGAACCGCACCAGGGTGTTCTTGTAGATCTTGTACTCGCCGCCCGCTTCGCGCAGGGCACGACGGAGCTCGGCCGTGGCCGAGACGTTGAGGCCCCGGTACTCGGTGAGCACGGCAGCCTCCGATGCCTCGAGCTTGGCTCGGACCTCGTCGACCACCGCGACCTTTTCGGGTCTCGGGTTCTCCATGGGCACCTCCTCTCAGTTCTTGGTTTGGTGGGAAAAATGCGACTGGGTGCTCGCATCGCGCGAACACCCAGGAGAGAGATGAAGGAGATCATCTACCTCGTCTGGCGGGCGAGCCCATTCAGCACCGGGGTGCACCAGAGGTCTTCGGCGACGTGAAGTTGTGCGTGGGAACGCTAGCGGCCGGCCCGCGGCGGGAGTAAATCCGCCACGGGCCTGCCGCGGCGATCAGCCGGTGGTGACCTCGGGCTTGAGGCGGTTGGCGTCGACCTTCACGCCGGGGCCCATGGTGGACGACACCGAGATCTTCTTGAGGTAGCGGCCCTTGGCCGAGGCCGGCTTGACCCGCTGGAGCTCGTCGAGCACGGCCCGGAAGTTCTCCTCCAGCGCGGCCGGCTCGAAGCTGACCTTGCCGAGCGGTACGTGGACGTTGCCGTACCGGTCGGTGCGGTACTCGACCTTGCCACCCTTGAACTCGGCCACGGCCTTGGCCACGTCGGTGGTGACGGTGCCGGTCTTGGGGTTGGGCATCAGGCCACGGGGGCCGAGCACCTTGCCCAGACGACCGACCACCGGCATCTGGTCGGGGGTGGCGATGGCCAGGTCGAAGGCGAGCATGCCGCCCTCGACCTCGGCGGCCAGGTCTTCGGCGCCCACGAACTCGGCGCCGGCCTCGCGGGCGGCGGCGGCGGCGTCACCGGTGGCGAACACCGCGATGCGGACGTCCTTGCCGGTGCCCGACGGCAGGGCCACGGTGCCGCGCACCATCTGGTCGGCCTTGCGGGGATCGACGCCCAGGCGGACGACCAGCTCGACGGTCTCGTCGAACTTGGCCGGGGCCAGGCTCTGGACCAGGTCGAGCGCCTCGGTCACACCGTGCTGGTGGTCCCGGTCGAAACGCTTGGTGGCATCGCTGAACTTCTTGCCTTTCGCCATGACGGCTCCCTCGGGGTTACGGCCGCCGGGCGAGGTGATCCCGATCGAGCCTGGTTGGTGGATGGTGCCGTCGGGTGGGTGCACCCGACGGACGGGTTCAGTTGACGGTGATGCCCATCGAGCGGGCGGTGCCCTCGACCTGGAGCTTGGCGGCCTCGAGGTCGTTGGCGTTGAGGTCGGGGAGCTTGATCTTGGCGATCTCCTCCACCTGGGCGGCCGTGACCGAACCGCCCACCTCCTTGCCCGGGTTGGACGACGCCTTGGCCACCCCGGCGGCCTCGCGCAGCAGCACGGGCGTGGGAGGGGTCTTGGTGACGAAGGTGAAGGATCGATCCTCGAAGATCGTGATCTCCACCGGGATGATCGTGCCCTTCTGGGCTTCGGTCTGCGCGTTGTAGGCCTTGCAGAAGTCCATGATCGCCACGCCGTGGGGGCCGAGCGCGGTGCCCACGGGGGGCGCGGGGGTGGCGCCACCTGCGGGGATCTGGATCTTGACGACGGCCGCGACCTTTTTCTTGGCCATGGTTCTTCTTGCTCCTACGTGTTATTGGGGACGGGCGAGCCTAGGTCGGCGACCTAGAGCTTCGCCACCTGGGAGAACTCGAGCTCGACCGGGGTCTCCCGGCCGAAGATGTTGACCAGCACCTTCACCTTGAGCTGGTCTTCGTTGATCTCGACGATCTCGCCGCTGAAGTCGGCGAACGGGCCTTCCTTCACGCGGACGGTCTCGCTCATCTCGAACTCGAGGCGGGGGCGGCCCTTGCGGGCGGTGGTCTGCTCTTCGCCCTCGGGCTTGGCGGACAGGAAGGTCTCGACCTCCTTGCGCCGCAACGGGGAGGGCTTGGTGCCCTGGCCCACGAAGCCGGTGACGCCCGGGGTGTTGCGGATCACGTACCAGGAGTCGTCGTCGAGGTGGCAGCGCACGAGGAGGTAGCCCGGGAACATCTTCTTCTGGGCCACCACCTTCTTGCCGCCCTTGAACTCGACGACCTCTTCCATGGGGATGACCACCTCGTGGATGCGGCCCTCCATGTTCATGGACTGGGTCCGGGCCTCGAGGTTCTGCTTGACCTTCTTCTCGTAGCCCGACTGGGTGTGCACCACGAACCAGCGGCCCGGACGGTCGGCCGGGCTGTCGATGACGACGGGCTCCTCGATCAGGGCCTCGGCATCGATCACCTCGTCGGCCTGGTCCGCCGGAGCACCCGCGGCCGGGGCGAGCAGTTCGCCGGTCTCGGGGTCGACGACGACCTCGTCGGTCGTGGGCTCGTCGGACGGCGCGGCTTCGTCGGACGGCGCGTCGATGGCCGCCGCGTCGGCGGCGGGTTCGTCGGCGGCGGGCTCGTCGGACGCGCTGCCGGTGTCGAGCTGATCGGTGTTGTCGAAGGAGGTCATGAAGAGGACACCAAGCGGGTGGAGGGAGTGGCGGCGAACGCAGCGATCACTGGTCGACGATCCACAGGACCGCCTTGGAGAACCCGTAGTCCAGGCCGGCGATGAGTGCGGTGAGCAGCACGAGGAACACGAACACCACGAGCGACAGGCTGAGCGTCTCGGCCCGGGTGGGCCACGCCACCTTGCGCAGCTCGCCCTTCACCTCCCGCACGAACTGCTTGGGCTTGGTGCGGGGCTCGCGGGGCGCGTTGGGAGACGGCGCGGGCCGACGCGACGCCTTGGGCGCGCCATCTTCGGTGAGCTGCCCCTGGCGTTGCAGCATCCGCTTGGTCTCTCGGTTCATCGCCACGGGTATGGGCCTCGGCGCGGGGTTGACATCGTGGATTCGCAGGGCAGGAGGGAATCGAACCCCCAACCGCCGGTTTTGGAGACCGGTGCTCTGCCAGTTGAGCTACTGCCCTCGGGTTCTTGCTCGGCGGACCACTCTAGCGCCGCCCGCCACCGCTGCTCCAAGCGGCCGCCGCGGCTCCAGCTTCGCTAGCGCCGCGGCCCGGTGGCCGGCTGCATCCCGACCGTGCCGAGAGCCTCCGGACGTGGGAGGCTTGGCCGGTGGACGAACGGATGGCGGCACCGCCCGACGTAACGATCGTGGGTGTCGAGGAGTCAGACCCTCCGATGGAACCCGTGCTGGCCACCGACCCCTCCCAGGCGTCGATCGACGAGCTGGTCGAGGTCGCCCGGACGGGCGACCACGCCGCGTTCGACGAGCTGGTGCGCCGCACCCACGCCGACACCTTCGCGCTGGCCCGACGACTGGTCTCCGATCCCGACGACGCGCTCGACGTGACCCAGGAGGCGTACCTGCGGGCGTTCCGGTCGCTGCGCAAGTTCCGCGGCGACGCGCAGTTCAGCACCTGGCTCTACCGCATCACCGCCAACTGCGCCGCCACCCAGCTGGGACGCCGGCGCCGCCACCAGCACGAGGCCCTCGACGAGGAGGCGACCGTGTACGACACCACCCCCGAGCACGACCCGGCGGCCGTGGCCGATGCCGCCCACCTGCGGGAACGCCTCGAGGACGCCATCGCCGACCTCCCGCCGCGCCTGCGGGCCGTGGTGGTGCTGCGTGACATCTACGACATGAACCACGCCGAGATCGCAGAGGAGCTCGGCATCTCGGAGTCGGCCGCCAAGGTCCGGCTCCACCGGGCCCGGCGCAAGCTGCGCACCCAGGTGTTCCCGCTCCGGGGCGAGGCACCGCTCATCGATGGAGAGGAGCACGCCCATGCGGTGTGAGGCCATCGCCGAATCCCTGCCCGGGGGGGTCGACGGGTCCGCCCGCCTCGATCGCGCCGAGCGTCGCCACGTGGAGCAGTGCCTGCGCTGCCAGGCCGAGCTGGCCCAGTACCGCAAGCTCCTCCGGGCCATGCGCCTGCTGCGGACCGACGTGGGCGCCGTGCCCGACGGCCTGGTGGGCACGATCCTGGCCCACGTCGAGAGCGCCGGAGAGCGCAGTGCCGTGCGGGCCACCCTCTCGGGGCGCCGGGTGGCCTACCTCGGCGGCATCGCGGCAGCCGCCACCGCGGCCGGCGCCGGTGCGGCCATCGTGTTGGTGAACCGCGGCCGCCGCGGCCGCCTCCCGCTCGCGGGCTGAACCACCCCGGGGTGCGGGCTCGACCCAGAGGTCGGCCCCGCCTGCTCTAGCGGTCCTGGGGCTCGTAGTACACGCGTGCGCCGCGCTCCTGGAAGCCGGCCTGCGAGAAGAACGCCAGCGCCGACTCGTTGCCGGCGTCGACGTAGGTGAGGGCGGTGCGGACGCCGGCGTCGGCCAGGTGGGCCAACGCGGCCGCCACCAGTGCGGCACCCAGGCCCCGGCGGCGCCATTCGGGGCGTACGGCCACGAGCGACAGCTCCCCCACGGGCGGTGCGCCCGGACTCGAGGCCACCGCGGTGGCGGTGATGGCCGCCACCAGCCGCGCCGGGTCGGCCGGGTCGGCGACCCCCAGGAACAGGGGCCGGGCCAGGGCCGTGTCCTCGACCTGGCGGCGGGTCCCGGCTTCGGTGGTGACCCCGCGCTGCGGGAGCGGTGCGAGCACCTCGCGGTAGAGGTCGAGCCACGGGGCGTTGTCGGTGATCACGTCGAGGATGGCGATCTCGGGGAGGTCGCCAGCTGCCTCCGGGGTGGCATCGGCCGGGGCCGCCACCTTGCACCGCAGCTGCACGAACCGCTCGGTCTCGGTGAGGCCGGCGGGCTCGAGGATCGCAGCCACCAGCTGGTCGGGGTGACCGGGGCGCTCGTCGGCGTGGAAGCGGAACCGCTGTCCCTGCTTGGCCAGGCCATCGGCCACCTGGGCGAGGGTCCAGGCCATGGTGCGCATCTGGCCGTCGTCGGCCAGCAGGACCCGTTGGGGCGCCTCGGCGGCGGCGAAGTGGGCGTCGGTGACCGGCCCGAAGCTGGCCCACGACACCGTGAGGCTGCCCGCCTTGCCCTCCACCCGGGCGTTGCCCTCGATCGGAATCGTGTCTGGGGGGGTCATGGCGCTCACCCGAGCCACAGTAGTTGAGGTCCTGTCAGGGAACGCAAAGAGGGCACCGACCGGAGTCGGTGCCCTCTTCGTTCAGAACGTCCCTACCGGTGCACCCGTGGTGTGTGGGGCCGGATTGCTCCGACCCCACACACGCAGCGCACTGGGAGGGTGGCGCTCAGGTTGACTCAGCCGGATTCAGCCGACGCGAGTCTTGAACTCAGCGAGGTCGATGAC
>DAIMFV010000197.1:0-2991 GCA_036724365.1 Acidimicrobiales bacterium
GGCGGCTACGCACAGAAAGCCGAATACTCCTGGGTGACCGGCGGACGCTGCGCCGATCACCCTTATCGCTGCGTCCGGACTGCCGGCCCCGGCGCGGGGTCAGAAGGAGCCGGTGGCCTGCGTGCCTTCGGCTGGGGGTTCGGTGGCGGTGGCCACCTCGGGCTCCGCGGGGGCCTCGGCCGGGGGCGCCGTCGCCGCAACGGGTGTGGCCGGAGCGGCGGTCTCGATGCCCAGCTCGGTGCGGATCTTGTCCAGGCGGTTCTGCGCTTCCCAGTTCTGGGCGGCGGCCTCGATCTCGACCATGCGGGTCTCGACGTTGGTCTCGGCCAGCTCGCTCATGCCCTTGGCCCGGGCGTAGCGCTGCTCGATCTTGTCTCGCACCTCGTTGAGGGTGGGGACGTCCTGGCCGACCGTCTCTGACAGCGACGACATGGCCTTGTTCATCTGCTCCTGCATCTTCGCCTGCTCGAGCTGGCTGAGGAGCTTGTTGCGCTCGGCGAGCTTCTGCTGGAGGAGCTGGCCGTTGGTGGCCACGGCGGCCTTGGCCTGGTCGGACGCCTGGGTGGCGCCGTAGTGCATGGTCTTGAGGTCTTCGACCTGGGCCTCGACCTCCACCAGCTGGGTGGCGATGGTCTCGGCGGCCCGGGTGTACTCGGCGGCCTTGGCGGCGTCGCCGGCCTTGGCGGCCTGGTCGGCCATGGTGACGGCCTGGCGGGCGTTGGCGTTGAGCTTGCCCAGGTGTTCGATGGCCCGGTTGAGCTGGAGCTCGGTCTGCTTCTGCT
This sequence comes from Acidimicrobiales bacterium, assembly GCA_036724365.1. Classification (GTDB taxonomy): domain Bacteria; phylum Actinomycetota; class Acidimicrobiia; order Acidimicrobiales; family Iamiaceae; genus Aquihabitans. Next base: position 783 of record DAIMFV010000197.1, read on the forward strand.
GGGCGATGACGTTGGCCGCGTGCTCCTTGAGCCGGCGGTGCTGGTCCTGGGCCTCGGTGATGGCCTGCTCCAGCTGGATCTTGGGATCCGCCTTCTCGTTGAACTTCTGGTTGGCGCCGGCGGTGAGGTAGTTCCAGAACCGCTTGAAGAACTTGATCATGGCGGGAACTCTACGGCACCGGTTCCCGGTTTGTGACGGGCCGCTCGCTCAGGTCTCCGCGCGTGACCGAGCACTGTCCCAGACCGCGGGAACTGGCGTACGTGGGGTCCGGGGGGTGGACCTCAGGTACGCCGTTTCGTTGGGGTGGGACGCAGCTCGGGAACTGGCGTACGTGGGGTCCGGGGGGTGGACCTCAGGTACGCCGTTTCGTGGGGGCTGGCGGGCCGGGTCGAGACGTCGGTCGTCCCGGGCGGGTGCGGGGTCAGGCCGGGCTGAAGCGGCGGAGGCCGGGGACGCGGGCGAACAGCTCGGTGATGCCCGGCACGCGCAGCACCCTGATGGCGAGCAGGTAGCTGATGGCCCCGACGGCGATGCCGGCACCGATGGTGGGCAGGAGCATGACGGCGGACGCCGGCGCCATGGCCCGGACCACGGCGTACACCAGCCCGGCCATGGCCAGGGCGGCCAGGAGCAGGCGGACCCACGTGGTCACCAGGGCCCGCCAGTCGAACCCGGGGGAGTGGCGGCACAGCACCGCCACCGCCGCCACCGCAGCCACGTTGTAGGCGAGGGCGAAGGCCAGGGCCAGGCCCACCACGCCCCAGACCCGCACGAGCACCACGGCGAGCGCGATGTTCACCGCGTTCTCGAACACGTTCAGCAGGAACGGGGTGCGGGTGTTCTTCATGGCGTAGAACCCCCGCAGGGTGAACAGGTAGCTGGAGAACCCGGGCAGGCCGATGGCGAAGGCGGCGATGATGCCGCCCAGGCCCAGCGCCTTGCCCAGTTCGCCGGTGGCCTCGAAGGCCCGGTGGTCGAGGCCCTTGGGCAGGGCGACGTAACCCACCGCGGCCGGGATGACCAGCAGCCCGATCAGGCGGAAGCCCAGGAGCAGGTGCTCGTTGAAGGCGGTGCGGTCGCCCCGGGCGTCGGCCCGGCCCAGCAGGGGCTCGAAGGTGACCATGATCGACACGGCCAGCAGCCCGTGGGGGAGCTGGAAGTACTGGAAGGCGGTCTGGTAGCGGGTGGGGTCACCCGACGACGGCTTGGCCAGGATCTGGATCACCACGAGCGCCACCTGGTTGGCCAGCACGTACCCGAACGTCCAGCCCGAGAGGCGCACCGCCTTGCGTACGGCCGGGTGCTTGAGGTCGAAGCGGAACCGCAGCTTCACCCCGGCCCGCCGGACCACCGGGTACAGCGACAGCGCCATCACCGCGATCCCCAGCGTTGTGCCCACCCCGAGCACCCACACGATCCGGGTGTCGGCCAGGGCGTCGTCGAGGGTGGGGCTGCCGTCGGCGAGGCTCCCGGCCAGCACCAGGGTGGCGATGGCGATGAGGTTGTTGAGCACCGGCGCCCAGGCGGCGGCGAGGAACCGGTGTCGCGCGTTCAGTACGGCCGACCAGACCGCCATGAGCCCGTAGAAGAACACCTGCGGCGCGAACAGGAGGGCGAGTGGCACGCCCGCGGCCACGTAGTCGGGCCGGGTGGCGGCGTCGGATCCGGTGGCCAGCAGCAGGATCAGCAGGGGTGCTGCCACCGCGGCCAGGAGGGTGACCACGAGCAGCGCCACCAGCGCGAAGGAGATGATGGCGTCGGTGGCGCCGTCGCGACCGCCGTGCTCGAGGTCATCGGTGAAGAGCGGCACCAGCGTGGCCGTGAGGATCCCGCCCAGGATCAGCTCGTAGATCATGTTCGGCGTGTTGTTGGCGTTGACGTAGGCGTCGTTCAGGCCCTGGCCGAGGAGCAGGAGCACGAGGCTGGTGCGCACCAGCCCGGTGAGCCGGGACACGGCGGTGCCGCTCGCCACGGCCACGTTGGCTCGCAGCATCCCGCCCCGTCGGGTGGGGACCGCCGCTTCTCGGGGCACGGACCCGACTTCGGACCCGGCTTCTGGTCCGGCTCCGGAGCGGTCCTCGCTCTCGGCTTCGGGCTCGGCCTCGGGCTCGGGCTCGGCTTCGGGCTCGCTCTCGGCCTCGGGCTCGGGCTCGGCTTCGGGCTCGCTCTCGGCTTCGGGCTCGGGCTCGGGCTCGCTCTCGGCTTCGG
>DAIMFV010000197.1:3091-6357 GCA_036724365.1 Acidimicrobiales bacterium
GCTTCGGGCTCGCTCTCGGCTTCGGGCTCGGGCTCGGGCTCGCTCTCGGCTTCGGCCTCGGGCTCGGCTTCGTGCTCGCTCTCGGCCTCGGGCTCGGGCTCGGGCTCGGGCTCGGCCTCGGGCTCGGGCTCGGGCTCGGGCTCGGCCTCGGGCTCGCTCGGGGGCCGCTCGATGTCGTCGGGGATGGCGTGGTCGGCCTCGCTCAGCTCCTCGTCGACCAGGTCCACCGCCACGGCCAGCTCGGGAGGCCGGCCGGAGGGATCGACCAGCGTCTCGGGTGGTGGCTGCGGTGCGGGCTCGCCGAGGGGACCCACCGTGCGGGGCCTCAGCACCGGTGGGGTCAGGGCGAGGTCCAGTTCGGAGCCCGGGTCGGAGCCCGGGTCGGGGCCAGGTTCGGTCGACCGGGGCAGACGGGACGGCCGGGAGGGCTCGATCACTGGCCCGGTGCCGTGCGGCCCGGACTCGGCTCCTGGCGGGCGGTGGGTGCCGGGTCGGAGGCGGCGATGGCATCAGCCACGGCCTGGACGACCGTGTGGTCGACCTCGCCCGCCAGGTTCGGGGCCGGCCCCGACGCCGCCTGATCCGGGCCCGAGCCCTCCACGTCCTCGATGGCCAGGCGGAGCGACTGGAGGTCGTCGACGATGCGGTCGACGTCGGAGCCCAGGGCCCCCACGCCGCTGCTCTGGTTCGACACCGACAGCTCGATGGCCCGGGTGACGGCCTCGTCGAGCCGCGCGTTCAACAGGTCGAGCTGCTCCTTGGTGGACGCGATGAGCGCGTCCATCCGGGCCGCGGTCTGGAGCTGGGACTCGAGCGATTCGATCCGTCGGCTCCGGGTCTCGTTGGGACCGGCCTCGCCCAGCGTGGCCTGGGCCTGGGAGAGCTCCCACGCCACCTCCCGGTCGTTGATGCTCTTGCGGGCGTCGGCCACCATCTGGCCCTGCTGGGCCACCCGCCAGCACTCGTTGACGGCATCGTCGAGGCGGCTGTCCACGGCTTCGACGCTGGCCTTGAGCGGCCCGTCGCGGAACGTCTTCACCGCCTGGGTGAAACGGGTGCGGGCCTTGATGGCGTCGATGACCGCGTGGCGCCAGGGCTCGCCCACCGCGAACGGATCGATCTTGGCCGCCGGTTCACCGCGGGGCAGGGCCAGCGCGACCCGGGCGCCCAGGCCCACCAGTCCGCCCACGACCGCGCCCACCGCGGCCAGGGGCAGGCTCACCGGTGCCGTGGCCACGATGCCCACGGCGGCGCCGGCGCCGAGGCTCAAGATGCCGCTGGGCGACGTGAGGGCCTTCGCCACGGGTGGCGAGAAGAACCGGTCACGGAACGAGAGCGAGCCCACCCCGCCATTCTGCCCGGTCGCCCCGCTCGGCCCGGGCCGGACCCGAACCCGGCGCGGGGAGGGGTCAGAAGTTGGACACCACCGCGGTGAAGACCTTGTTGATCGTGGTGGGATCGCTGGCGTCGTAGGCGGCGGCGTTGGAGGCCTCGGCGATCTGCTTGAGGGTGTCCTTGTCGGCCTCCTTGCCGTAGGCGATGGTGAAGATCCGGATCGGCTTGGAGTTCTCGCCCCGCGTGCTGCGCTGGAGGGTGGCGAGCAGTTCGTTGAACTGGTTGGTGTCGTCGGTGGGGTCGCCGTCGTCGTTCATGCCGTCGGTGAGCAGGACGACGGCGTTGATGCGCGACGCGTCGTAGCTGTCGGACATGGCCTGGAACGAGGACCCCGCCACCTCGTACAGCGGCGTGCCGTACAGGGGGAACTGGTCGCGGATGAGGTTGGCCAGGCGCTCCCGGTTGGTGGACATGGGGCCGACCGGCAGGAGGTCGATGTAGGACTGGTCCTCGGCCGGGCCCAGGTTCGAGGTGAAGATCCGCAGGCCCACCTCGTCGTCGGCGTTGAACTCGTCCAGCGCGGTGATGGCGGCCTCCTTGGCCAGGTCCAACCGGGTGGGTCCGTCGGGGTCGTCGGGGTCGGCCGGTTCCTTCATGGAGCCGGACACGTCGAGCACCAGCAGCACGCGGGCCGTCTTGCGCTGCTCCTTCCACTTGTCCAGCAGGCGGAGCATCACCGGCGGCTCGGGCACCTGGAGGAGGGTGGTGGGCTGGTCGGGGTCGACGCCGTTGGCCGCGGTGATCGGCGCGGCCACGGCCACGTCGGGGTTGCCCGGGCGGAACCCATACTCGAGGGCCTGGCGCTGGGCCTCGGGCTGCTGGGCGTAGGTGATGAAGCTCTCGGCGGCCTTCTTCTCGGCGTCGTCGACCCAGGGGGCGTCGAGCACGTACAGCGGGCTGTCGCTGTAGATCGTGCCCTCCTTGGGGTAGATGGCCACGAGCGGGATGCGCGGCTCGCGGGCCACCTCGCCCGGATGGAGCACGCCGTCGGGGTTGCCCTGGTTGTAGTCGATCACCGACTTCTCCTCGACGGCCACGGCCGACGCGTAGAGCAGTGAGGTGCCCTCCCGGTCGGTGCGGAACCAGTTGTTGAGGAAGGTCATGGTGATGTCGCCGTAGTGCACCACGGCGCTCTCCACCTGCGAGGCGAACTCGGCGGTGGCGGGGGCGTCGAGGTCTTCGAGCGACAGGTCCCGGGTCTTGCCGGTGGCGGCGTAGGCCTGGCCGATCAGGGCCGACAGGCCGCTGGTGGAGAAGTTGGGGTTGGTCTTGCCCAGCTTGAAGGGGCCCCACTCGGGGTGGCCGTGGGCCGCCCAACCGTCGGGCGAGGTGGCCAGGGTGGCGATGTCGGCCCAGCCGATGGGGGTCTCGGGATAGCCGAGGGCGTCGGCCATGGGCTTGGGCATGGCGATCACCAACGGCGTGACCTGGAGCGAGACCGCGTCGCCGACCATGGCGGCCTGACCGTCGTTGGCCAACCGCTGGTTGAGGATCTGGCCCCAACTCGACGCTGCCGGTGACCAGATCACCGGTTGAGCGCCCTCGGAGGCGTCGGTCCATCCGTCGGCGAGGATCTCGGCGGCGCCGCCCGAGGACTTGGAATAGGGCTTCACGAACGAGCAGCCGCCGTCGAACCGGGCGGCATCGGATCCGTTGAACGACTTGGCGAGCGACGTGAGCAGGTCGATCTTCTCCGACGACACCGCCATGTCGACCACGGTGCAGTCTCCAGGGTCGCCGAAGCCGTCGACCGGTCCGCCCTCTTCGTTGGACACCGAACAGGAGCAGGCGGCGGTGAGCACGGCCACCGCGGCGAGGACCGCGGTGAGACCGGGCCGGCGGTGGCGGCCCGGTGCGACGGCCGGGGGTGA
>DAIMFV010000197.1:6443-6672 GCA_036724365.1 Acidimicrobiales bacterium
CGATGCAGGGTTGGACCGGAACGGTGGGGACGGAGGTGGGGCGGAGGCGGGGCGGCACGACGCGGGTCAGCGGATCTTGTCGAGGACGGCGTAGAGCTCGCCCGCCCGGGCGGCCGGGGCGGTGGAGCCGGTACCCGCGGCCAGGCCCAGGGCTTCGAGGGCGGCCGTGGCCCGGTCGCTGTCGAGCACCAGGTCGGCAGAGAGGGGGTCGGCGCCCGCTTCGGAGCGG
>DAIMFV010000198.1:0-6633 GCA_036724365.1 Acidimicrobiales bacterium
CTGGACCGCCAACGGACGGGCGGTGAGCCCGGCCAGCAGGATCGTGCAGATGATCACCACCACCACCGACGACGCCAGAGCACCACCACCGCCGAGGCCCGCCTCGTCGAGGCGCAGAGCGAACACTGACGACACGGCGGCCGCCACGATCCCCCGGGGGGCCACCCAGGCCAGGAAGGTGCGTTCGGACCGGGTCAGCGTCGAACCCCAGGTGGCGGCGGCCACCGACAGCGGCCGCACCACCAGCACCAGGCCCACCAGCAGCACCAGGTTCCGACCCAGGTCGGCCCGCAGTTCGGTGAGGTCGAGGCGGGCGGCGATCAGCAGGAACAGGCCCGACACCAGCAGCACCTGCAACGTCTCGTTGAACTCGGCGACACGCTCGACCGACACCCGCCGCTGGTTGGCCAGCCCCAAACCCATGACCGTCACGGCGAGCAGCCCGGACTCTTCCTGCACGTGGTCGGCCAGGGCGAAGGTGACCACCACCGTCCCCAGGACCACGGCCTGCTGCAGGTGGTCGGGGACGAGGAACCATCGGAGCCCGGCCCACACCACGGCCGCCCCCAGGAGCCCGATGGCCAGGCCCGACGCCCCCACCCGCCCGAGCGTGCCCAGCACGGTGGTCAACGCCCCACCCTGCTGTTCCACGTGCACCACCTCGAACACGAGCAGGGCCAGGATCGCACCGATGGGGTCGATGAGGATCCCCTCGGCCTGCAGGATCGGGCCGACGCGGCCCCGCGGCCGGACCTGGCGCAGGAGCGGTCCGATCACGGTGGGACCGGTCACGATCAGCACCGCCGCGAGGAGGGCGGCGTCGCCCACCGGCCGGTCGAGCACCACCGCGGCGAGGGCGGAGGTGGCAGCGAACGCGATCGAGGCCCCGACCGTCACCAGTGCCACGGCCTCCCGTCCTGCAGCCCGCAACTGGGGCACCCCGAGGTGGAGGCTCCCGTCGAACAGGATGATGCCGACCGCCAGCGACACCGCCGGGAAGAGCAGATCACCGAACAGTTCGTCGGGGTCGAGCACGCCCGTAAGGGGCCCGGCCACCAGGCCGACCACCAGCAGCACCAGGATGACCGGGATCCGCAGCCGCCAGGCCACCCACTGAGCCGCCACCCCGCCGCCCGCGATGCCCGCGAGGGCGAGCATGGGTTCGCCGGCCATGCCTCTGTCTCTACCCCGGCACCCCCGGAGGCAGAACCGACCGGGGTCCGTCGGCCCGCGTCGGCCGCCGCACCCGGGTCAGCCGGTGTACGGCGGTCGCCCCGTGACCGGTCCCGCCAGCCCCCGACACAACCCGCGACGGCGCTGTCAGCCTGCGGTGGTGGAGGGTGCGGCCGTGGGGTCGGCCACGTTGATCTGGCCTTCCATGGTGGCGTGGGGATCGCACACGAAGTCGTAGCGGCCGGGCTCGGTGAGCTCCAGCTCCAGCACCTGGGTGGTCTCGCCCCGCTCCAGGTCGGTGCGTTGGTTGACGCCACCGGGCCCGCTCACGTGCAGGTTGTGCGAGACGCCCTCATCCGCGTTCACGAAGGTGAACGACACCGGGCCGGGCTGGATCTCGAAGCACTCCACGTCGAACGCCAGGTTCTTCCCGGTGACGGTGAGCTCGGTGACCCCGTCGACCGGGGCCACGGTGATGCACTCCCGGGTCGCGGCCGACTCGTCGTCTCCCCCGCAGCCCACCAGGGCCACCGACCCGACCAGGATCAGGGCGACCATGGCGGCCACTGGGCCCACGGACCGGGTCCGGCGGCGGCTACGGCGGGCGAGACGAGGCATGGGCGAGACGGTACCGATGTCGGTGCGACCGGTCGAAACGGACCCGTAGACTCCGGCTGTGGCCCCCTACCAGACCCCCGAGTACCACCCGGCGTTCGAGGAGTACTGCGAGACGATCTGGGAGCTCCACGAAGACGACGTCGACGTGATCCAGGCCCGCATCGCGGAGCGGATGCACGTGTCCCGCCCGGCCGTGTCCGAGATGATCCGCCGCATGGAGCAGGAGGGCCTGGTCGAGGTCGACCGCACCGTGCAGCTCACGCCAGACGGCCGGACCCTCGCCGAGACCGTGGTCCGCCGGCACCGCCTGGCCGAACGCCTCCTCACCGACATCCTCGGCTTGTCGTGGGCCGAGGCCCACCAGGAGGCCGGTCGCTGGGAGCACGTGATCTCCGACAACGTGGAGGCGGCCATCGTCCGCCTGCTCGACGATCCCACCACCTGCCCGCACGGCAACCCGATCCCCGGCACGAGCTACCAGGCGCCCGACACCGTCTCGCTCAGCGATCTCACCGTGGGCGACGGCTTCACGGTGCGCCGCATCCCCGAGGCCCTGGAGTTCACGCCGGGGCTGCTGGAGTTCCTGGAGGACGCGGCGATCCAGCCGGGCCACGAGGGCACCGTGACCGCGTCGTCGCCCGACGGCACCACCACGGTGGAGATCGAGGGCCGCCACATCGGCGTGGGCGCCTTCGCCGCCGAGCGCATCCTGGTGAGCACCGCCACCTGACCACCGCCACCTGACCCCGCCTCCGGCAGGTGGGCTCAGCCGGCGCGCTGGGCGCCGGCCAGGTCGACCGGCTGGAGCACCTCGGGCAGCGGGCCCGGGTGGACCACGGTGAGGTGCTTGGTGGAGCGGGTGAGCGCCACGTAGAGCGCCCGCATGCCCTGGGCCTCCTCGTCCACGATGCCGGCCGGGTCGACCACCACGGTGGCGTCGAGCTCCAGGCCCTTCACGATGCCCACCGGCACCACCGTGACCTGGTGGCTCAGGCCCCGCTCGGTGGCGAGGCCGTGATCGATGCCCTCGGCGGCCAGCGCGTCGGCGCACAGGGTGACCAGCGAGGCCGGGCAGATGACCGCCAGGTTGCCGGTGCCCACCGAGGCCAGTTCGGCCCGGACGGCCTCGGCCACGGCGGGACCGAGGGGCAGGCCCGGGTCGACCCGGGTGAGGCGGGGTGGGCGGCCGCCCTGGCGCACCGACCGGGGCGGGGCCAGGTCTGGTGCGGCGTGGGCCAGCACCCGGGCGGCCAGGGCCATGTTGGGCTCGGGGATGCGGTAGCCCACGGTGAGCTCCTCGCGTCGGGGCTCGCGCTTGGAGGGCAGGAGCGCCAGGATCTCGTTCCAGTCGGCATGGGCCCAGGCGCCGGTGGACTGGGCGATGTCGCCCACCACCGTCATGGAGCCGTTGAGCGACCGCCGGGTGAGCATCCGCAGCTGCATGGGCGAGAGGTCCTGGGCCTCGTCGATCACGATGTGGCCGTAGGTGCGGACCTCGTCGTCGACGTCGTCGGTGCGACGGATCCGGGGCTTGGGTCCGAGCAGCGCCCGGGCCTCGTCGAGAAGCGGCACGTCGTCCTGGGTCCACACCACCTGGTCGACCGACTCCGACCGCGGCCGGTACAGGAGGTCGGCGACCTCGGGGCTCACGGCCTTGCCGGCGGCCAGGTGCAACAGGCTGCGCGCCCCGAAGAGGTCGTGCAGGAACTGCGCCGGGGTGAGCACCGGCCACATGGACTCCAGGGCGGCGAACACCTCGGGGCGCCGGCGGATCTGGCGCCACAGCTCGGTGGGGTCGAGCGGGTTCCGGGCGGAGTCGGCCATGGCCCGGGCCACCTCGCGCTCCACGAACCGTCGACCGGCGTTGTGGGTGCGGTATCGCCGCCGGGCCTCGTGCACGATCCACTGGGACTGGTCCACGGTGAGCACCACGTGCTGCAGGCCGTGCCCGATCCGCAGGGTGGAGCGCAGCGGGCGCTTGCGGTCGCGCACGGCCTTGGCGAGCACCTTGGCCATGACGTCGTGGCCCTTGAGCCGGGCGACGTCCTCGTGGTCGCGACCGCGCACCGACACCGGATCGATGAGGTCGGCCAGCACGGCCAGCTCCACGCCGGCTTCGCCGAGCGACGGCAGCACCTGCTCGATGTAGGCCAGGAAGAGGCGGTTGGGTCCCAGCACCAGGACGCCCTGGTCCTCGAGCGGGAACCGGTGCGTGTAGAGCAGGTAGGCCGCCCGGTGCAGGGCCACCACCGTCTTGCCGGTGCCGGGCCCGCCCTGCACCACCAGCACGCCCGGCAGCGGGCCCCGGATGATCTCGTCCTGTTCGCCCTGGATGGTGGCGACGATGTCTCCCAGCCGGCCCGACCGGGCCGTCTCCAGGGCGGCGATGAGCGCACCCTGGCCCTGGAGGCCCGAGCCCTCACCCAGGTCGAGGGCGTGCTCGCCGAAGAGCTCGTCTTCGATGGCCAGCACCTGGCGGCCACGGGTGGCGAAGTGGCGACGTCGGGCCAGCCCCATGGGCTGGCGGCCGGTGGCCCGGTAGAAGGGCTCGGCCACCGGGGCCCGCCAGTCGACCACCAGTGGTTCCTGCTGGTCGTCGGACACGGCGAGGCGACCGATGTAGAAGGTCTCGCCGCCTTCGTCGGGCTCCCGGTCGATGCGACCGAAGCACAGGGAGGCATCGCCCAGGTGCAGGTGGCTGAGCCGGTGGGCCACCGTGTCGAAGATGACCTCGCGCTCGAATCGGGCCTGTTCGGTGCCGCCGGTGCCCACCTCGACCATGCCCTTCAACCGGTTCGCCGACGTGCGGGCCTCTTCGAGGCACTCGTAGGCCCGGTCGATGTAGGCCTGTTCGGCCGCCAGGTCGGGGTGGATGGTCATGGGGTCGGCTGGTGCATCCGGGGTGGGGACGGGCGCTGCCGGGTGGCAGACCCGAAACGAGGGATCCGCCATCTTAGTGGCTGCTCCCCCGATCCGGGCGGGGAGCCCGACCCCGGACGATGCCGGTTCAGGCTCCAGGGTCCTCGCCGATCTCGCGGAGGGCGTCACGCAGGGCGACGCGCAGGCGGCGGGCGCCGTCGGGGTGGAGGTGGGTGATGAGCCCGGCCCCGGGGAGGCCCAGCTCCTCCACGGTGAGCACCACGCGGGGCTCGGCGGCGTCGTAGTCGTCGGCGACCGCCACCGCCCACGACGTCTGCTGCAGGTCGGGGTCATCGGCCACCACCGGGTCGGCGGCGGGGTCGAAGGGCTGGTCGTCGATGGAGCGGCGCATGGCCCCATCCGACCACACCGTCACGGGCATCGCGGCTGGGTGGGGCCGGTCCACGGGGCGCCGGTAGCCTCGGCCCCGATGGTCAGCGTCGACTCCCCCTTCCTCCGTGCCTGCCGGGGGGAACCCCACGACCGGGTGCCGGTGTGGTTCATGCGCCAGGCCGGGCGGTCGCTGCCGGAGTACCGGGCCATCCGTGGCAGCGGGAGCATCACCGAGGCCATCCGCAACCCCGACCTGGCCACCGAGATCACCCTGCAGCCGGTGCACCGCTACGGCACCGACGCCGCCATCTTGTACTCCGACATCGTCACGCCGTTGGAGGCCATCGGCTTCGGCGTGGAGGTGAAGCCGGGCGTGGGTCCGGTGGTGGAACGGCCGTTCGAGTCGGCGGCGGACCTGGACCGCATCGTGCCGCTCGACCCCGAGGGCCACACCCCGTTCGTGCTCCAGACGGTGCGCAACCTGGTGGCCGAACTGGGCGACGTGCCGCTCATCGGCTTCGCCGGCGCGCCCTTCACGGTGGCGTCGTACCTGATCGAGGGCGGACCGAGCCGCACCTACGTCAAGACCAAGACCCTCATGTACGCCCAGCCCGAGCTGTTCGCCACCCTGCTGGACCGGCTGGCCGACCTGGCGCTGGCCTCCCTGCACAGCCAGGTGGCGGCGGGGGCGTCGGCCATCCAGCTCTTCGACTCGTGGGCCGGGGCCCTGAGCCCCAGCGACTACCGGCGCCACGTGCTGCCGGCGTCGCAGAAGGTGTTCGCCGGCATCGCCACCACCGGGGTGCCGCGCATCCACTTCGGCGTGAACACCGGCGAGCTGCTGCCGCTCATGCACGAGGCCGGAGCAGACGTGGTGGGCGTGGACTGGCGGGTCGACCTCGACGACGCCCGGGCCCGCCTGGGCGACGACGTGGCGCTGCAGGGCAACCTCGACCCCACCACCATCCTGGCCGGGGCCGACGTGGCGGTGGACCGGGCCCGCGACGTCCTGCGCCGGGCCGACGGGCACCGCGGCCACGTGTTCAACCTGGGCCACGGGGTGATGCCCGAGTCCGATCCCGACGTGTTGAAGCGGGTGATCGACACCGTCCACGCCGAGGGGAAGGTCCGATGACCGACCCTGCGACCGCCCCCGCCTCCGGCCCCACGGTGGGCGTGGTGGTGATGGCCTACGGCACCCCGTCCCACCCCGACCAGATCGAGCCGTACTACACCCACATCCGCCGGGGCCGACCGCCGTCGCCCGAACAGCTCGCCGACCTCACCAGGCGCTACGACGCCCTGGGCGGGTCGTCCACCCTGGCCGCCCGCACCGCCGACCAGGTGGCGGCGGTGGCCGAGGAGCTGGAGCGCCTGGCCCCGGGCCGGTTCGTGGTGCGCCTGGGCCAGAAGCACGCGGCCCCCTTCATCGAGGACGCGGTGGCCGACCTGGCCACCCTGGGCGTCCCCCACGTGGTGGGGCTGGTGCTGGCCCCGCACTACTCGGGGGCCAGCGTGGGCGAGTACCAGGCGCGGGCCGCGGAGGCCGCGGCGGCCGCCGGCATCGGCCACACGCCGGTGCTGCGCTGG
>DAIMFV010000199.1:0-1719 GCA_036724365.1 Acidimicrobiales bacterium
TGAACCAGTTCCGCATGTTGCCGTCGCCGTCCGACTTGCTGCCCTGGTCGTCGAAGCCGTGGCCGATCTCGTGGCCGATCACCGCGCCGATGGCGCCGTAGTTCACCGCCGGGTCCGCGTCGGGGTGGAAGAACGGCGGCTGGAGGATCGCGGCGGGGAACACGATCTCGTTCATCAGGGGGTTGTAGTAGGCGTTCACGGTCTGGGGGCTCATGAACCACTCGTCGGTGTCCACCGGTTGGCCGATGCGCCCCAGGTCCCGGTCGGCCTCGAACGAGGCGGCCCGACGCAGGTTGCCCACCAGGTCGGTGCGGTCGATCTCCAGGGCCGAGTAGTCGCGCCACCGGTCGGGGTAGCCCACCTTCGGGGTGAACTGCTCCAGCTTGGCCAGGGCCCGGGCCCGGGTCTCGTCGGTCATCCAGGGCAGGTCGGTGATGCTGCGGCGGTAGGCCTCGATGAGGTTGGCCACCAGGTCGAGCATCTGGGCCTTGGCCTCCGGCGGGAAGTGCTCGGCCACGTAGAGCTTGCCCACCGCCTCGGCGAGGGCCGACTCCACCACGGCGACGCCCCGCTTCCAGCGTGCCTTCACCTCCGGCGCGCCGGTGAGGGTGCGTCCGTAGAAGTCGAAGTCGGCGTCCACGAACCGGCTGCTGAGCAGCGACGCCGACGCCCGCAGCACGTGCCAGCGCAGCCAGACCTTCCAGTCGTCGAGGGGCACGTCGTGGAGGGCCTCGCCCAGCGCCGTCACGAAGCTCGGCTCCCGCACGATGACGCGGTCCAGGGTGCCGGCGGGGGCACCGAGGCCGTCGAGCCAGGCCTCCCACGCCACCCCGGGGGCCAGCGCTTCGAGCTCGGCGCGCTCGTGGGGGTTGTAGGTGGCGTTGGCGTCGCGGTCGCGCACGTTGTCCCAGTGGTGCGAGGCCAGCCGGGTCTCCAGGGCCATGACGCGGTCGGCGGCCGCCGCCGCCTCGGTCTCGTCGGTGCCGGCGAGGGTCAGCATGCGGGCGATGTGGGCCACGTAGGCCTCACGGACGGGAGCGAACGAGTCTTCGCGGTAGAACGCCTCGTCGGGCAGGCCGAGGCCGCCCTGGGCCAGGTAGGCGGCGTAGTGGTCGGACCGGCCGGCGTCGGCGAACACCGCCAACCCGAACGGGCCGGGCACGCCCTGGCGGCCGAACCGCCCCACGAGGTGCAGCAGGCCGGCGGGGGAGTCCACCGCGTCGACGGCATCGAGGTCGGCCCGGATCGGGTCCAGGTCCAGCGCCTCGATGCGCCCCTCGTCCATGAAGCTGGCGTAGAGGTCACCGACCTTCTGGGCCTCCGTACCGGGCTCGTGGGTGGTGGCCGCCAGCGACTCCAGCAGGGCGTGGACGTGGCGTTCGGACTCGTCTCGCAGGCGGTGGAACGCTCCGTCGCTGGCCCGGTCGTCGGGGATCGCCGCCTCCAGGAGCCAGCTGCCGTTCACGGCCCGGAACAGGTCGTCCTGCGGACGGACGGTCGGATCCTGGTGGTCACGGTCGATCCCGGTGGTGGCCATCTCCACTGCGCTCCCTGCGTCGGTCGATGAGGACCGCCGACCCTATCCAGGCGCGCACCGACCCCGCGCCGTGCCCGCGGCCCACCGCGGTCACCGCCCCGCGTCGCCGGCCGTGACCGCGTAGCGTGCCGGCCATGAGCAGCTTCACCCGCATGGACGAATCCACCGCCGAGCAGTGGTCG
>DAIMFV010000199.1:1729-3272 GCA_036724365.1 Acidimicrobiales bacterium
CCTGCGTCGGTCGATGAGGACCGCCGACCCTACCCAGGCGCGCACCGACCCCGCGCCGCCCCCGCGGCCCGCCGCCGTCACCGCGCCGCGTCGCCGCCCCGCGCCGCCGGCCGTGACCGCGTAGCGTTCCGGCCATGAGCAGCTTCACCCGCATGGACGAATCCACCGCCGAGCAGTGGTCGGTGATCGGCGCCGAGACCATGGCCAACCAGCCCCGCGTGGCCGACGAGGTGCTCGCCATGCTCCGCCGGCTGGAGGCCATCACCGACGGCTTCAACACCAACCAGTTGGTGCACGCCCTGCAGACGGCCACCCTGGCCGAGCGGTCGGGCGCCGACACCGAGGTGGTGGTGGCCAGCCTGTGCCACGACATCGGCAAGTTGATCAGCGTGTTCAACCACCCCGAGATCGCGGCGGCCATCCTCAAGCCCTACGTGCGCGACGAGGTGTACCAGGCGATCAAGGCCCACCAGGACTTCCAGGGCCGGCACTACTACCACCACTTCGGCGCCGATCCCGATGCCCGCCAGCAGTACGAGGGGGCCGAGTGGTACGGGCTGGCCGAGCAGTTCGCCGACGAGTGGGACCAGGTGGCCTTCGACCCCGACGGCCCCTACGAACCGCTGGAGCACTTCGAACCGATGGTCCGCGAGGTCTTCGCCGCCCCCCGCCGTTTCTAGGAGACGCCACACCGGTTCCGGGTCGCCGTGGCCCGGAGCGGGCTGGCGTGCGGCATACAACGCTGGTGAACAGGCATACAATGTCTGCATGACGGCAGCCGGTCACGTGATGACGATCTCCCGCAACGGACAGGTCTCCATCCCAGCTGAGGCGCGGGCCCGCTGGAACGCCCGTCGGGTGGTCGTGGTCGACCTGGGTGACCGGGTCGTCATGCGGCCGTTGGTCGACGACCCGGTCGGCTCGCTCGAAGGCCGGTACCGGCGGCGAGGCCCCCGAACCGACCGGGCCCGTGAGCAGGACCGCCGTGCCGATGCCGCTCACGAGCGGCGGCGGTGATCGTCCTCGACGCGTACGCCGTGCTCCCTTTCCTGAGGGGCGACCCCGCCGCGCCCGAGGTCCGGTCGCTGCTCCGAGGAGAGGACCCGGCGGCGCTCACCGTGGTCGGCGTGGCCGAGGTGCTCGACCACCTGGTTCGCATCGTCGGGATCGACGAAGACGAGGCCGTGCTCGACCTGGCGCAGCTCGACCTGCTCGATCCGCCCGGCCTCAGCGCGAGGACTGCGGCCGCCGCGGGGCTGCTCCGGGCCCGCCACTACCACCGGACGCGCTGCGCGGTCAGCCTCGCCGACTGCATCGCCGCCGAGCACACGAGAGACCTGGGTGCGCAGCTCGCCACCTCCGATCCCCACCTGCTCGACGTGTGCCACCGCGAGTCGATCGGCATCCGCCCGCTCACCGCCTCGAACGGCACCACCTGGTCACCGCCGGGGTAGCGATGCCCCCGATGCTTCCGGGCCGGCCGTGGGTGCCGCTCCGTCCGCTCCGGTGACCGTACGCTGCTGACGTGGCGGTCAGCCGAAGT
>DAIMFV010000199.1:3282-6608 GCA_036724365.1 Acidimicrobiales bacterium
GTGCGGAATCGCCCGTGAGCACCCCGCCAAAGCCGCTCGCACCCGCCAGCGCCGGATGGCACGGGTCGAGCACGATCTCAGCCCCGAGCAGTGGACGGCGCTCCTGGCGGCCTGGGGTGGGTGCGCGTACTGCGGCGACGCGGCGGGCTCGCTCCAGCGCGACTGCGTGCTGGCGATCTCCCGGGGTGGGCGCTACACGCTGGAGAACGTGGTGCCCGCGTGCCGGAGCTGCAACGCCAGCAAGTGCGACGAGGAGGTCACCACGTGGCTGCGGCGCAAGCGGCTCGACGAGCGCGCCTTCCTGCTGCGCCACGTCGAGATCCGGGCCGTGCTGGCGGCATCGTTCGACGCCGAGGACGGCGCCTCCCCGCCCACGGAGTGAGCCCGCCGCCACTCCGCTGCCCCCTGAGTTCGCTCGTCGGACGGGTACGTTCCTGACATGGCGTCCGATCAGCGCGACCTCGACCAGCCGGCGCTCGCCGGTCGACCGTCGCCGAAAGGCTCCTGGAGGAAGGCACCAGTCCTCGGCCTGCGGTGGGGTCACGACCGCTCTGCAGGGTCCGTCTCGTCGTGGTGCTCGATCGGGTCGGTGAGCTCCGGGCTGTCGGTTGCGTCGGTCGGCTCGTTCCTCAGCGTCGGGTGCCTCGGGAGCGCCGGCTCGATCCTCTCGATCGGCTCAGCCGGTTCGATCCTGTCGATCGGGTCAGCGGGCTCGATCCTGTCCATAGGGTCAGCCGGTTCGATCCTCAGCATCGGATCCGTGCGCATCGGTGGCGCGGGAACGGCGGACCGCACCCTCGGAACCACCTGCACCGTCCTCGCCGTCGCCGCACTGCTCGCCGCCGCCCTGGAGCGATAGGCGCCACCCGAGGCTGTCGGATTCGGGGGTCGGCTCCGGTGCTCACTGCGACGTAGGCCCTGGACGAGGACCGGGCGATCAGGGATCGCCCTGGGGTCAGTGAGAGATGGCTGCGATGGCGGCGTGCGCCCGATGCCCGAGTTCAGGCTCTCCTGGCCGCACATCGCGCTCGATCTCCCTGAAGCCCGCCTCGGTCAGCCGAGCGGACAGCTCGTCGGCGGGCCAGCGGTAGGCCGTCACGACCTTGTGTTCGAAGGCCTCGACCTCGTCGCCATCGAAGAACCCGACGACCAGCTTGCCCCCGGGGACCAACGCCCGGTGCAGCTCGGCGAGCACGCCATCGAACTCCTCGGGCGCCAGGTGGATGAGCGAATACCACGCCAGGATGCCTGCGACAGCGTTGTCGGGGGTGGGGAGCTCGTGGATCGAGCCCAGCTCGTAGCGGCCCTCTGGATAGGTGGTGCGTGCGCGGTCGATGAACTCGGGAACCAGGTCGATGCCGGTCGCATCAACCTCGAGGGAGCGCAGGTGCGCGGTGAGGTGCCCGGGGCCGCAGCCGACATCGAGGACGCTGCCGGGCCGGATCGACAGGTGCCTGGCGATGAGGGCCAGGTCGTCAGCGTGCACGTGTGCAGTGCTACCGAAGAGCGCGACGTACTGATCTGCCCTGGCTCCGTACGCCCGTCGAACCTGTTCCAAGGTCGAGAACCCTAGAACTGCATCCTCCTCCCGGCAGTCGGGGACGGCGACAGCGAGCTGACACCATGGATCACATGCACGCAGTCGTTCGTTCGATGATGTCGCCGGATGCCGGCGCCGATCCGTTGGACCAGTACCGGCCGCCGACTTCTGATCTGTTCGCGGTCTTCGTCCAGTTCGAGATCGGACCGAGCGAGGGCCCGGGGGCCGAGCTGTTCGGCTTGACCGTGTGCTCACCGCAGTGGCTTCTCCAGCAGCAACGGCCGAAGGGCTTCGAGTTCTTGCACAGCACGCTCGTCATCGAGCGTTGGGACGTCGAGCTGATCGGGCAAGCGGTCGGCAGCCTCTGCGAGCGAACCTCCGGGGCGGACTGGCCGGCAATCGCCCAGTCGCTGAGTCGCTTCATGGCCTGGGAGTTCGCCGACTACCACGCCTCATGAAGAGCACCCTCACCGCGGGCCTGATGAGCCGGAGGGTGTGTTCAGGGACAACCAGAGGTGGTGACATCGGCGCCGGGCGGCCCAGGGCCACCGGCCAGCGATCGGGGACAGAAGGATAGGTTCCAAGCTTCGACCGCATGTGGTGCAATAGCTGGGTGGACGAGATGGTCGAGGTCGTTTCTGCCGCACCCATCGAAGCCGCAGACCGATTCTTGACCGAATGGGCGGCCAGTCTGGGGATCGAGCTGGAAACCCTCGCTGAGGATCTCGTGGATGACACGACACGCGGGCCATCCGGCGAGCCATTGTTCCGTGGCTATTCGCTCAGTCGAGCGAAAGCGGCCGAGGTGTACGCCGCAGCAGGCAAGCCGGTCCCGATGACCCAGTCGCAGGTCGTGGGTCACCTCGCCTCCACGGCATCGGCTGTGCGGAAGCTGGTGGATGAGCAGGTCGAGGACAACGGTGAGGTTCTGCTCCATCTGTTCGTCGCGCGCTGCCGTGACCTGGCGATCGATGCTTTCGAGCGGGGGGAGTCAGATCTGAGTGCCCGCATCGTTGCCGCTCTAGACGACGGATTGCGGGAAGGCGACGCGGCTGTGGTGAATGCCATCGCCGTCTCCTTCGTCGAGGACACCCCCTTGTGGGATCCCGACCGAAGTGACTTCATCGAGTCCTGGCCTCAAGCACTACAGCAGGAGGCACAGCGGCAGCGAAGAGCAGGTTCTTGAGCGCCGCGTATCGCGTGTGTGTGATCGGCAGTCGCCTGGTCCCAGTATCGAAGTCATCCCGGCGTTCGGTGATACCAGTACTCGTGGCTGCTCGCCTGGCGAAGGTCGATCTGCTGCTCGCGCAGCTCACGCTTCAGTTCCCTGGTGCCGATGGTTCCCGGATGGCAGGTGACCGCTGGTGGGGCAAGGACCGATCAGAGAAGGCCCTGATCCCTGTCGCGGCGGGGCTTCTGGCAGCACTCATCATCGGAGTTGTCACGGTGGTCTACACGGAGAAATCCGACCATGACTCCCGCATGGTGCATCAGCCGAAGGAGGCGCTCAAGTTGGTGCGCGTGCCTGGAAGCGTCCGCCAAACGTCGATCGTCTCGACCGGCTGTGGCGGCTATGTCCCACCGATCGCCCGGAGAACCGACTGGTCGACCCTGCCGCCTGCCGAAGTCAAGACGCAGACCGCGGCACGAGTCCTAGCTGCGGGGTGGACAAGGGCGCAGGAACCCGACGATGGCTTCGGGCTACACGGCATGACGATGAGCATTGCTGCCGAACCGACGGCCAACGGCGGGTCAAGAGTCACGACGTCGATCGCTGCGCCCAACT
>DAIMFV010000200.1:0-6540 GCA_036724365.1 Acidimicrobiales bacterium
GGCGTCACCGTGGCAGGCCGACGGGTACACGGTGCCCACCCTGGCCGAGCTGGAGGCAGCCCGGGCCGACTCGTCCGGCAGCGGCACCGCCGGTCGCGGGCCGGACCCCACCTCTGATCCCGGCATCCGGGTGGCCGGGGCCGAGATCATCGCCGGCCACCCCGATTACGAGCCCCGGTACGACGACGGGAGCACGACCCCGACCCGGAGCGCCGAGGAACGGGAGCGGCGCTGGCTGCTGCTCCTGGCCGCCGCCACCGGCGCGGTGGCCCTGGTGGTGTTGGCCATCACCTTGTCGCTCCGATCGGTGGACAGTGCCGAGGACCACCGGGCGGCCATCGCGGCGGGGGCACCCCCCCCCCGCATGCGCCGCCAGGCCGCCTTCGAGGGGGTGGTGCTCGCCCTCCTGGGCGCCGCACTCGCCCTGCCCCTGGGATGGTTGCCCGTCACCGCGGTGCTGCTGGGAGACGCCCGCGACGGTTGGGAGGACCCGGGCTGGTTCGGCTTCGTGACCTCCCGCCTGCACCTGCCCGGCTGGGAGGCGGTCCCCATCTTGTTGCTGCCCGCCGTGTCGGTCGCCGTGCTGTGGACCGCGCTCCCGGCGGCCCGGGCGGCGCTGCAGCGGGGCCCGACGGACCAGGTCCTCCCGCGAACCTGACCAACCCGGCCCGGACCCCCGCCAGGCCGGCTCCCCGGGGTGGTTCTGACCGGGCGCACGCAGCACCCTGGTGGGGGTGGGTCGGTCGGGCCGGAGCTCAGTCTGGCAGGAACTCGAAGTGGAACTTGCCCACCTGGACGGGTGAACCCTCCACGGCACCGGCCTTGGCCAGGGCCTTGTCGACGCCGAGCCGCTTGAGCCGCTCCTGCACGTAGGCGAGCGCCTCGAGGTTGGTGAGGTCGGACAGGGCCACGGCACGCTCCGCGGCCCGGCCGTGCACCAGGAACCCCCCGGAGTCGAGCCGTTCGATGGTGATGCCCACCGACGACGGGCGGTGCACCACGAAGGGCTCCGGCGCCGGCTCGGCGTCTCGGGCGGTGTGGACCACGCCGGCCATGGCGCCGACCAGGTGGGGCAGGCCGTCGCCGGTGATCGCCGAGAACGTGAGGCCGTCGAACGCCGCCACCGTGTCGGCGCTGGCGATGTCGGCCCGGCTGCCCACGACCAGGCGGGGTCGCTCCAGCAGCTCGGGCCGGTAGGCCCCCAGCTCCTGGATGAGGATCCGCTCCTGGGTGGCGGGGTCCTGCTCGGCGTTGGTGGCCAGGTCGATCAGCACCACCAGGGCCCGGGCCCGCTCCACGTGGCGGAGGAACTGGTGGCCCAGGCCCTTGCCCTCGGCCGCCCCCTCGATGAGGCCGGGGATGTCGGCCACCACGAACTCCACGCCGTCGTCCATGCGCACCACACCCAGGTTGGGTTCGAGCGTGGTGAAGGGGTAGTCGGCGATCTTGGGCTTGGCGGCCGAGATTCGCGAGATGAGGGTGCTCTTGCCCACGTTGGGGAAGCCCACCAGTGCCACGTCGGCCAGGAGCTTGAGCTCCAGGCGCATCCACCGTTCTTCGCCGGCCTCGCCCTGTTCGGCGAAGGTGGGGGCCCGGCGCTTGTTGGAGAGGAACCGGGTGTTGCCCCGGCCGCCCCGGCCCCCGGCGGCGGCCAGGAAGCGATCTCCCGGGTTCACCAGGTCGGCCAGGATCTCGCCGTGGAAGTCGTGGACCACGGTGCCCTCGGGCACGAAGATCTCCAGGTCGCCGCCGCCGTGGCCGTGCTTCTTCTTGCCCTGCCCGTGGGTGCCGCTGGTGGCCCGCCGGTGCGGGTGGTCGCGGAACGCCAGCAGTGAGGCCACGTTGCGGTCGGCCACCAGCCAGACGTCGCCGCCCTTGCCGCCGTCGCCCCCGTCGGGCCCGCCCTTGGGAACGTGGGCCTCACGCCGGAACGACACGCACCCGGCGCCGCCGTCTCCACCACGGGCGTTGAGCTGTGCTTCATCGACGAACCCGGACATGACCGCCGAAGGCTACCGGGTGGCCCGGGCGGTCAGAGAAGTGGCGTGCCAACCCGATGGAGGCTCGGGTGCACCGCTCCTCGGATCACCACTCCTCCACCAGGTGGATCGGGTCTCCCAGGATCTCGGCCGACCAGGTGGTGCGGTCGTTGACCTGTCCAGAGAAGGTGTACCTGATCTGCCACCAGTTGTTGTTGGACGGCGGTGAGTAGCCACCCAGGGGGACGTCGATCTGCAGGACCTTGCCGTTGTACCGGGAGGCGGTCACGTCTACGGAGGTCGTGGGGCTGGACATGGTGGCCGCGGTGGAGACCTTGTAGGTGAAGGTGGCCGGAGTCCAGGTGGTGGCGGTGAGGGGCCGCATGATCTGGATGTTCTGCCCGCCCTCACCGGGATCGTAGAGCTCCAGGCGGAGGGTCTTGCCGGTGTGCTCGGCGCTGATCTCGGCCAGGAAGAACGATGCCACGGTAGTGGTGGACACGGCACGCACCGAGATCGCCTGCTTGCCGTACACCCTGGGGCACATGGCGTCGTTGCGACCGTCGCACAGGCCGGGGGTGGAGGACGTGTACTTGGCCACCAGGCCCCAGTTGTTCTCACCGTCGACGCTGGGCGACATGGATCCCGAGTTCTCGACCCGGAGGATGTACCGGCCGTCGGGGTCCGACGTGGTGATCGAGCAGAGCTTGTCCCACCGCACGCTGCCCAGGTAGTTGATACCACCGAAGGGCGTCGTGGAGGTGTACGTCTTCTGGCAGATCTGCGGGTTGTCGCCGTCGTTCAGCGGGGTGGTGTCGGCGGCGAACAGGGTGAAGGTGTAGTTCTCGCTACCGCTTCCGCTGAAGTAGCGGTCGATCGCGGCCTCCGTGCCGTAGTTGGGCGTGCAGGTCTCGGTGCCGTCGACCCACCGCATCAGGTTTCCCTGGCGGGTGTAGTTCGCGCCGGTCAGGAGCTGCTGATCAGAGCCCCAGGATCCGGTTGTGCTCGAGCGGGTTTGATAGATCTTGGGACCGGTGATGGTCATGGAGGAGAATCCACCGGTCAGCCAGGTCGTAGCGCCTGAGGTGACGGTGCAGGTGGTGCTGACGACGGTGGTGTTGGGCACGGAGGCCGTGCTCATGCGGGGGTCGTAGAGCATCACGTCGATGGTGGCCGGCCGGCCTTCCTTGGCCTCGATGTAGAGCTCGTAGGGACGGCGCTCGGTCTGGTCCACGCCACACCTGGAGCCCACGGGAGACTTGGGCTGGTGGCGGTCGCCGTTGACCTTGTCGGAGCAGTAGGTGTTCACGGACTGGTACAGCTCTTCGGAGGCGAAGCCCGGCACGGTGCCGTTCCGCAGGAGCGTCCCGGTCCCGAAGAAGTTGCGGGGGCTGCCCATGGGGACAGGGAGCACGTACTCGGCCCACGCGGTGCGGGTGAGCGGGATCTTGCTGCCACCGAGGTTCTGGTAGAAGAAGCTCCCCACCTGGGTGTCGGTGATGGTCACCTTGATTCGCCGACTGCTGGCGGAACTGGTGGTCACGGTCACCGAGACGTTGCCGCCGTTGGTGAACCCGTTGCGGGAGGCGGCGGCCAGGGCGGCAGACGACGCGTTGCCCTCGTCTGGCAACCAGACCACCCCGGCCAGGGCGGCGGCATCGGCGGCCTTGCGCATGTCTGCGGCCCGGTTGTACCAGAGGCCCACGTCGACCGACAGCCCCGCCATGAACAGCAGGGGAACCAGCAGCAGGGCGAACATGACCAGCACGTAGCCCTTCTGGCGCCGGCGGTGCCGCAGGTACCGGGCCGAGTCGACGTGGTGGGAGTGGTGGCTGAGTCGCATGGGGGTCACCTCAGACCGACGGGGGTTCGACCCGCATCACGGCGGTGCGGGCGATGGGGCGGCCCGAACCGAGGGCGGGGAACAGGTTGTTGTGGCGGAAGCGGACGTAGACGCCCAGGTAGTCGGCGGACCCCTGGGGGGAGCGGACCCGTGAGGTGGGGCACCAGCCGCCGTAGCCGTTGCCCGACCTGGGGCAGCCGTTGCCACCGGTGGGGGGATCGTTGGGGTTCGGGGCCCAGGTGATGTTGAAGCTGTTGTTGTTGATCGCCAGCAACTGGGCCTTGGTGAACACGTTGCAGGTGCCCGAGGGCGACGCACCGATGCACGATGCCGGTACGGCACCGTCGGAGGCGCTGGTGGCTCGGTAGATCACCACCAACTCCACGTCGTCGATCTTGTTGGAGGCCTGGAGCGCGGCGCGGATCCCGGTGAGGGCGACGTAGTCGGCCTGGGGGCTGTTGGCCTGGCCCGACGCCACGCGGGCACCGGTGCGGGACGCCTCGGTGACGGCCAGACTGGACTGCCACCCCCGGCCGTAGTCGACGGTGGCCGCCACCATCACCGAGAGGATGATGGCCACGAAGGCGAACTCCACGATGGCCACGCCACGGAACCCGGCCGTGGCAACGGTGGGGTTGGAGCGGCGACGGTGGGCCACCACCGGGTGGGAACGGTCTGCCTGGGTGGTCATGGCGGTCCTCACCGGCTCCGGGGCTCCATGCGGATCACCGACTGGTCCTGGATCGACCGGTTGGTGCCGAAGATGCGGGTGAGCCACCGGTGGTCGACCTTCATGTAGACCCCGATGAAGTCCGAACCCCCGAAGGAGACGTTTCGGGTGGTGGGGCACCAGTACCGATCGGGCGACTGGTTGGCGTGCGGGCCGGTGGTCTGGCACCCGAACCAGATCTTGGTGAGATCGAGGGTGGGGTTCTCGCCGTTCTCCTTGGCGATGTCGTACCGGCGCTTCTCGGCCAGTTGCTCGGACGCCTTGACGAAGTCGGCCGTCGTGTACACGTTGCACAAGTTGGCTCGGGGTTGGCCGGCCAGGCAACCAGCCGGCACGCCGGCGGTGCCCTCGTTCGCCGGGCCCGCCCCAAAGTCCGTCGCCTTGTAGACCACGATGTACTGGATGGCCCCCCGGGGCAGGGCGGACGACTCCTGGGCCATCGAGTTCACCAGGTAGAGGTCTGAGCTCGCGTCGTTGCCGGAGGCACTCGCGGAACGGGCCCCGGCCCGCACGGTGTTGGCCACCCCCAGGTAGTTGCGCATGAACAGGCCGGACTCGGCGATGGCCATGATGAACATGAGGAAGATGGGGGTGACGAACGCGGCCTCGACCAGGGTGACGCCGCGGTGGTCGCGCATGCGCGCCCGGGCACGGCTGATCCACGCCGGATGGCGGTAGGTGTCGTCACTTCGCCGTGCATGCTGAAGCTTCACGTCGTCCCCATCGGCAGGTTGACCCGAAAACCTGAGCAGAGCGCCCGGTTGGAAGCCCTGCCCCTTCCCCCACACGCCCGGAGTGCTGCGCGAGGCGTGAGGTGGTGTGATGGTACCAGTGGTCTCGGCCGGTGACCAGCGCGATCCCACGCATCGCGCGCTCGAAGATCACTCGCCGTGGTCATTGTGGCGACGGACACACGGCGCGTCGGGATCCGCGCCCGCCGCCGCCGGCCGATGGTCCCTCTGTGTCGACGAGTGGTGAGACACCTTCATCCCTGATCTGAGCATCGAGGGCGACGAAGGATGTCGACCATGACAACAAGCAAGTCAGCCAACGGGTCCGCGGGGCCTGATCGGCGGAAACGATCGGGCCCGTCCAAGCGGGCTGCGATCTACAAGGCCGATACTTGGCATGTGGACGATGGCGTAGCGAGCGACGGGTCCGGGCGACCGTTGCGGTCCGGCGCTGTGCGCCGGTCGTTCTCAGCCGAGTACAAGCTCTCGATCCTCGCCGAGTACGACGCGTGTTCCGAGACCGGCGAGAAGGGCGCCCTGTTGCGCCGCGAGGGCCTCTACTCGAGCCTCGTCACCGACTGGCGCCGCCAGCACCGCCAGGGCCTGCTCAAAGCCGCGGTCGGTCGCTCCGACGGCGGCCGTGGCGGGCCGTCGCTGTCGGAAGTGGCCAAGCTCAAAGCGGAGAACGAACGGCTCCGCAACAAGCTCGCCCAGGCCGAGGTCGTGATCGAGGTCCAGGGAAAAGTGCACGCGCTCTTGGAAGAGATCTCCAAGAGCGCGGCCACCGACGAGTAGTCGCGGCTGTGCTCGACACCGCGGTCGACGAGATGGTCGACCGCGGTGTCAACCGCCGCAGCGCGTGCAAGGCGCTTGGCCGGCCACACGCCAGCCACTACCGGGCCAAGCAGGCCCCGCTGCACGGGCCACCAGCCCCGCGGCCCCGCCCGGGCCGGGCGCTCTCCGACACCGAGACCACCGAGGTCGTCGAGGTGCTGTGCAGCGAACGGTTCTGCGATTCCGCCCCCGCCCAGGTGTGGGCCACCCTGCTCGACGAGGGCACCTACCTGGCCTCGATCTCCACGATGTATCGGCTCTTGCGGGAACGAGCCATGATCCGAGAACGACGAGCCCAAGCCCGACGGCCCCCTGCGCACCTCAAACCAGAGCTCGTCGCCACCACCCCGAACCAGGTGTGGTCCTGGGACATCGAGCGCCACGAGGCGCTCTCGAACCTTGCGGTGGTGAAAGGACACCGCC
>DAIMFV010000201.1:0-6535 GCA_036724365.1 Acidimicrobiales bacterium
CGGCTCGGAACCATCCTCACCCCAAAGAGCGAGATGGTCGACCCCCATTAGGCTCTGGCTCGCGGGCCCGCCGTGGGCCGATCCCGGTCCAGGCCCGCCTCCGGAGGGAACCAACATGCCCGACGACTCCTCGTCCACCGTGTCCCGCCCCCGTCGCCGCCGGTCGGCTGCGGTGGTCGGTGGCGCGGCCCTGGCCGCCGCCTCCCTCCTGGGGGCCTGCGGGGTCTCCGCCGGCCCGGATCCCGCCGCCCTGTCCACCGGTTCGCCCACCACCGCCGAAGGCGCCGATGGGTCCGAGGCCGCACCGTCGGCCACCAGCGCCGCGCCGGCCACCACGGCCGGCCCGTCCGACGGGGCCGCCGGGTCCGACGCCACCGGTGGCGCGGGCTACCTGCGCGACGCCGCCCAGGCCACCGCCGAGGTCACCACCCTCAAGATGGCCATGACGGTGTCGCTCGCCGGCATGCCCGAAGGCGACACCACGGTGCTGTCCTACGAGGGCGCGTTCGACAGCGCGGCGCAGCGGGCCCACCTCACCCTCGACCTGGGCGACCTGTTGGGCATGGCCGGAGCAGAGTCGGGAGCCATGGAGATGGTGCTCGACGGCAGCACCGCCTACGTCCGCTCCGACCTGTTCGCCTCGTTCAGCGACGGCAAGCCGTGGGTGTCGGTGTCCGCCGACGAGCTGGCCGACGGCGATGCCCTCGGTGCCGGGGGGCTCGGCGCCGGGGTCCAGGGCCCCGAGTCGTTCCTCCAGTTCCTGGAGGGAGCGGGAGACGACGTCGAGACGGTGGGCCGTGAACAGGTGCGCGGCGTCGAGACCACGCATGTGCGGACCGACGTCGACATCGCCCGCCTGATCGCCGAGGCCGCCCCCGAGGAGGCCGCCGAGCTGGAGGAGAGCCTGGGCGAGCTGGGTGCCACCGACGTCATCGGCACCCTGCCGGTCGACGCCTGGATCGACGACGACGGCATGGTGCGCCGCCTGCGGATCAGCTTCGACCTGGCCGGTCTCACCGGGCTGGCGGGCGAGGCCGGGGCCGAGGTGCCCGAGGGGATGGCCGAGGCCGCCATGGTCCTCGACCTGGAGCTGTACGACCTGGGTGAGCCGGTGGAGATCGTGATCCCCGACCCGTCCGAGGTGGGCCAGATCGACGGTTCGCTCTTCGGCGGCTGACGGACCATCCGCTCGGAGGTGTCACCGGTGCCCTGGGACCACACGTCGATCACCACCCGCGAGGTGGACCTGGGGCCGGTGCGCCTGGCCCTGGTAGAGGCCGGCCGCGGTGGGCGACCGCTGTTGTTGGCCCACGGGTTCACCGGGACCAAGGAGGACTTCGCCGACTGGATCGACCCCCTGGTCGAGGCCGGGTGGTGGGTGGTGGCGCCCGACCACCGGGGCCACGGCGGGAGCTCCAAGCTGGCCGACGAGTCGGCGTACACGTTGGCCACGCTCGCGGCAGACCTGGAGGCGCTGGTGGCGCACCTCGGCTGGGACCGCTATGCGCTCCTGGGTCACTCCATGGGCGGCATGATCGCCCAGGAGGTCGTGCTCCGTGACCCGGGCCGGGTGGAGCGGCTGGTGCTCATGGACACGCACCACGGCCCCGTGGAGGGGCTGGAACCCGAGCGGGTCGAGGCGGGCATGGCCATCCTGCGCAGCGAGGGCCTCGAGGTCTTCCTCTCGGTGTTGGAGCACGTGGCTCCCCGGGTGCCCACCCCCTCGGAGGCGGCGCTGGCGGCGCGCCGACCCGAGCTGGTGGCCTGGAACGAGACCAAGCTCCGCAACGTCGACCCCGCCATGTACGCGGCCATGGCCCTCCAACTGGTGTACCGGGCCGATCTGCTCGACGCCCTGGCCGAGCTGGCCGTGCCCACGCTGGTGCTGGTCGGGGCCGAGGACCAGGCGTTCGTGGGCGCCGCCCACCGCATGGCGGCCACCATCCCCGGCGCGGAGCTGGTCGTGGTGACCGATGCCGCCCACAGCCCGCAGTTCGAGAACCCCGACGCCTGGTGGGCGGCGGTGAGCGGCTTCTTGCACCGGGCCTGACCGCCCGGCCCGAGCGCCCGGCCCGAGCGCCCGGCCCGAGCAACCGGACCTGACTGCCCGTCCCGGCTAGCTGCCGGCCAGCCAGGCCGGCAGCAGGCGGATGGTCTCCAGGGTGGGCACGGTGCCGTCGTGTTCGGCGTGCTCGTGGGCCCAGGTCACGTGGTAGGGCACGTGCACGGCGTGGCCGCCGATGGCCAGCACGGGCAGCACGTCGGACCGCACCGAGTTGCCCACCATGCAGAAGCCCTCGGGCGCCACGTCCATGCTGGCCACCACCCGCCGATAGGTGTCCGGGTCCTTCTCGGCCACGATCTCCACCCGCTCGAAGTGGTCCACCAGCCCCGAGCGCCAGAGCTTGGCCTGCTGGTGGTGCAGGTCGCCCTTGGTGACCACGACCAGTCGGTAGCCCGCCTCGGCCAGGGCGGCAACGGTCTCGGCGACCCCGTCGATCAGGTCGACCGGATGGTCCAGCATCGAGCGGCCGGCGGCGAGGATCTGGGCCAGCTCATCGGTGCCGATGGCGCCGTCGGTGGCCTCGATGGCCGCCTCGAGCATGGAGAGGGTGAAGGCCTTGATGCCGTACCCGTAGCGGTCGAGGTTGCGGTGCTCCACGGTGGCGAGCACCTGCTGCACGTCGACGTCGGGCCCCACGTAGCGGCTGACCAGGTCGGTGAAGCGCCGCTCCACGCGCTCGAAGAACACCTCGGAGTGCCAGAGGGTGTCGTCGGCGTCGAGGGCGACGACCTCGATGCGGGTCACGGCTCGATGCGGGTCACGGCTCGATGCGGGTCACGTCGCGCCCGGACCGGTTGACGGTTCCTACGAGCTCTTGTCGAGGAAGCGCTTGCGCTCCACGACCACCCGCTGGACCTTGCCGGCGGCCACCAGACCGCGCTCGTCGTTCACCGACACGGCGAAGATCAGGCGACGGCCCTCGATCTTGTCGAGCTTGGCGTCGGCGGTGACGTGGCCGCCCACGGCGATCGGGGTGAGGTGGTCGAGTTGGATGCGCATGCCCACCGTGGTCTCGCCCTTGCCGAGCTGTCCGACGACGGCGGCCACCGCCGCCTCCTCGCAGAGCGCCACGATCCGGGGGGTGGACAGCACCGCCACGTCGCCCGACCGGGCGGCGATGGCGGTGTCGTCGTCGGTGACGACGAGCTCCACATGGCCGGTCAGTCCGGGTCGGAGAGGCACGTTGACGCTCCAGAAGTGATCGGCGATCTCGCCGGTACCATTGCCGCTCACGGCCCGGTCGGTCAATCCGCCCGGAGCCCGCCGCCACCGCTGGGAGTCCGTCGTGATCGAAGAAGCCGTCGTCGCCCGGGTGCTGGGCGCCGCCCTGCGCACCGGCGGTGAGTTCGCCGAGGTGTTCGCCGAGGACAAGCGCTCGTCGTCGGCCCGCCTCGACGACGGTCGGATCGAGGAGCTGGGGTCCGGGCGGGACCGGGGCGCCGGCATCCGGGTGGTGGTGGGCGACACCACCGGGTTCGCCCACACGGCAGACCTGTCCGAGGCCGGGCTCCTGGCCGCAGCCGAGGCGGCGGCCGCCGCCGCCCGGGGCGGTGGTGGCGGCACGCGCACCGTGGCCCTCACGGCGGCCCCGGTCCGGTCCCAGCCGGTGGCCACCCGGCCCGAGGAGGTGGCCAAGGCCATCAAGGTGGAGCTGCTCCAGCGGGCGAACGAGGTGGCCCGCTCCCACGGGGGCGCGGTCAAGCAGGTGTCGGCGTCCTACGGCGACAGCCGCCGGCGGATCCTGGTGGCCAACAGCGACGGGCTCCTGGCGGCAGACGACCAGACCCGCACGCTGTTCGTGGTGGGCGTGGTGGCCGCAGGCGACACCGGCATGCAGACCGGGCGCCGCTCGGTGGGCCACACCATGGGCTTCGAGCTGTTCGACCGCTACCAGGTCGAGGACCTGGCCCGCGAGGCCACCGAGCAGGCCCTCACCAAGCTGCGGGCCCGTCCGGCGCCCAGCGGCCAGCTCCCCGTGGTGATCGGGCGCGGCGGTGGCGGGGTGCTGTTCCACGAGGCCTGCGGCCACGGTCTGGAGGCCGACCACATCCACAAGAACGTGTCGGTGTTCGCCGGCCGGGTGGGCGAGCAGGTGGCGTCACCCCTGGTGACCCTGGTCGACGACGGCACGGTGGCCAACGAGTGGGGCACCTTCGCCATCGACGACGAGGGCACGCCCGCGCAGCGCAACGTGCTCATCCAGGACGGAGTGCTCACCGACTACATCTGGGACCAGATCCGGGCCCGCAAGGAGGGCCACCGGCTCACCGGCAACGGCCGGCGCCAGAGCTACCGAGACCTCCCCATGGTCCGCATGACCAACACCTACCTGGTGAACGGCACGTCCACGGCCGACGACATCGTGGCCGACACCCCCGACGGCGTCTACGTGGCCCACCTCGGCGGCGGCCAGGTGAACACGGCCACCGGAGACTTCGTGTTCGGGATGACCGAGGCGTACCTGATCGAGGGCGGTCGGATCACCGAGCCGCTCCGCGAGGGGAACCTGATCGGCAACGGCCCCGAGGTGCTCCAGCTCATCGATGCGGTGGCCGACGACTTCGAGTTCGGGCCCCCGGGCACGTGCGGCAAAGACGGCCAGGGGGTGCCCGTGGGAGACGGCGTGCCCACCCTACGGGTGTCCAGCCTCACCGTCGGTGGCACGGCGGCCTGAGGCCTGAGGGGATCACGATGAGCGAACTTCTGGAGATCGGCGACCGGATCGTGGCTCTGGCCCGCCCCGGTGAGCAGGTGGAGGTGGTGGTGGGTCGCGCCACGTCCACCGAGGTGCGGGCGTACGACGGTCAGGTGGAGCAGTTCGCCTCGGCCACGTCGGCCGGGGTGGGGGTGCGGGTCATCGCGGGAAACCGCCAGGGCTTCGCCTACGCGGGCACCCTCGATGCCGACGTGATGGCCGAGACCCTGGCCGAGGCGCGAGACAACGCCACCTTCGCCACCGACGACGAGTGGCTGGGGCTGGCCGAGCCCGATGGCCTGGCCGTGCCCGCGTTGGACCTCTACCGCGAGTCGCTCACCCGGGTGTCCACCGACGCCAAGATCGACCTGGCCCTGGAGTTGGAGCGGGCGGTGCGCGCCGCCGACCCGCGGATCACCGGCGTGGAGTCGGCCGACTACGCCGACGGCGTGTCGGAGGGGGCGGTGGTGTCCACCACCGGGATCCGCACCTACGGGCGGGAGACGTCGTGCTACGTGGCGGCCCACTGCGTGGCCACCGATGGCGATGACACCCAGACCGGTTTCGGGTTCTCGGTGGGGCGCACCCTCGACGACCTCGACGTGTCGGTGGCGGCCGGAGACGCCGCCCGTCGGGCCACCCGCCTGCTCGGGGCCACCAAGCCGGCCAGCGGCCGGGTCACGGTGGTGCTCGACCCGTACGTGACGGCCCAGTTCCTGGGCATCATCGGGTCCACCCTGTCGGGCGAGGCCGTGCTGAAGGGCCGGTCGCTGTTCGCCGATCGGCTGGGCGAGTCGGTGGCGGCCGCCGGGTTCACCCTGGTCGACGACGCCACCAACCCGCTGGCCTACAGCTCCAGCGAGACCGACGGTGAGGGCCTGGCGTCGCGCCGCAACGTGCTCATCGACGGCGGGGTGCTCCAACAGTTCGTGCACAACGCCTACACCGCCCGTCGCGCCGGCACCGCCTCCACCGCCAACGCCGTGCGGGGCTATTCGTCCACGCCCGGGGTGGCGTGCCGGGCGCTGTCGCTGGCACCGGGCGCCCGGCTCCAGCCCGAGCTCCTCGCCGGCGTGGGTGACGGCGTGCTGATCAGCTCGGTGTCGGGCCTGCACTCGGGGGTGAACCCCGTGTCGGGCGACTTCTCCACGGGCGCCGAGGGTCTGCGCATCGCCGGCGGGGCGCTGGCCGAGCCGCTCCGGGAGTTCACCATCGCCTCCACCCTGCAGAAGATGCTGGCCGAGGTGGCCGAGGTGGGCGCCGACCTGGAGTGGCTGCCCATGCGGGCGGCGGGCGTGAGCCTGGTGGTGCGGGACGTGACTCTGTCGGGGCTGTCGGGCTGTTCGGGCTGATCGGGCTGATCGGGCTGATCGGGCTGATCGGGCTGATCGGGCTGGTCAGAGCACGCCGGACTGGCCGGTGACCACCTGTTGCACCACGCCGCCGGGGCCGGTGGCGGTCAGCACGAAGCTGGTGCCGGTGCGGCTCGCCGGGTGGCAGACCGTCCCCGATCCCGACGCGGCACCCGTCTGTGGGGTGCCTCCCGACGCCTGGTAGAGCACGTCGGCGGCGTCGGTGGTGACCCACACCAGGTCCCACGAGATGCCGCCACGGCACTGCTTGCCGAAGGTGACGGCACTGAACTCCACGATCCTCGGCGGGGTCGCCGGCTTCGTGGTGGTCGTGGTGGTGCTGGTGGTGGTGGGCGCCGTGGTGGTGGTGCTCGGCGCGGTGGTGGGCGTGTCGAACCTCCACATCTACGCCGCCATGCGCGG
>DAIMFV010000202.1:0-6502 GCA_036724365.1 Acidimicrobiales bacterium
CACCACCGAGGTGGAGATCCGCACCACGGAGCGCACCTTCCAGGTGACGGGCGGCGACCTGGGCCTGCGTCTCGACCAGGAGGCCACGCTGCGGGGTGCCCTCGACATCAACGACGACGTCCCGCTGTGGCGACGGCCGATCACGTGGCTGGGTTCGTTCCTCGACCAACGGTCGGCCCCGCTCGAGTTCACCCTCGACACGCAGGCCATGGAGGCCGCGCTGGCCAGCGCGGCCGGCGACGCCGCGGCCACCGAACCCCGGCTGGTGTCGGGCGGCAACGCCATCACCATGATCAGCGGCTCACCCGGCACCCGCATCGACCCCGAGGGGGTGGCCGACCAGCTCCTGGAGCGGGCCCGGTCCGGTGAAGAGCCGATCGTGGTCGACACCCAGGTGCTCACCACCGACCCCACCGTGTCCGACGACGAGGTGAAGGCGTTGGCCACCCGGCTCACCGAGTCCACTGCGCCCGGGCTCACGGTGCGGGCCGACGACCAGGTGGCCACCATCACGGCCGCCACCGTGCGGTCGTGGATCGGGTCCCGGGTGGTGAACGGCGAGGTCGAGGTCACCGTCGACACCGACGCCGCACTGGAGGCGGTGAAGGGCGCGCTGCCCGTCTCGGCCGAGCCCGTCGACGCCCGGATCACCCTGGAGAACGGCGCCGTCCGGATCGTGCCGAGCGCGCCGGGCCGGGTGTGCTGCGCCGCCGACACGGCCGACCGCATCCTGGTCACGGTGGTGTCGGGGGCCCCTGAGCTCGCGGTCGACATGGAGCTGACCGAGCCCGAGTTCACCACGGCCGACGCCGAGGCGCTGCGGGTGGTCGAGCCGGTGGGCACCACCACCACGTGGAAGGGCCAGCCCCAGGTGAAGAGCTTCACCACCTACTACCCGTGCTGTGCGGCGCGGAACACCAACATCCACCGCATCGCAGACCTGGTGCGGGGCACGCTGGTCAAGCCCGGCGAGACCTTCTCCATGAACGGGGTGGTGGGGCGCCGGACGGTGGAGAAGGGGTTCGTGGAGGCGGGGGCCATCGCCAACGGGGTGCACGTCGAGGAGGTGGGCGGCGGGGTGTCGCAGTTCGCCACCACCATGTTCAACGCCGCCTTCTTCGCCGGGCTCCCGTTCGGGGAGTACCAGGCCCACTCCGAGCACTTCGACCGCTACCCCTTCGGGCGCGAGGCCACCATGGGTTGGGAGCACCCCGACCTGCAGTGGAAGAACGACACGCCCTACGGGATCATGGTCTGGACCAGCTACACCGACACGTCGGTCACGGTCACGCTGTGGTCCACCCAGCACGCCTGGGGCGAGCAGACCGGCCAGTCCACCGGACGGTCCGGCAACTGCACCACCGTCACCACCACGCGCACGATCCACCGCCCCGACGGCACCACCGGCACCGACACGGTCTCTGCCCGCTACCGAGACCGGGGCGCCACCCGCTGCTGAGCGCCACCCGCTGCTAACCCCCCACGGGTGTCGGTGACCGAACGCGTCGCCACACCGCCGATTCCGTCACCAGGGACAGATCCGTGCTCGGCGGGTGGTGGCTGACCGGTGCGACCTCGTACCCTCCACGGCTGTGAGGGACGACGGGGTCGACCGGGAGGTCGACGTGGTGGTGGTCGGGGCCGGTCCGGCCGGCGCGGCCGCCGCCATCACCCTGGCGGAGGCGGGTCGGCGGGGGGGGGTGGGCGCCAAGGCCCGGGTCCCCCGAGACAAGAGCTGCGGCGACGGCCTGACAACCGGCGCGCTGCGCCTGCTCGAGGACCTGGGCGTGCAGCCCGAAGCGGTCGGCTCGTGGATGCCGGTGCACGACATCCACGTGGGTGGCCCCGCCGGCCACACGGTCACCTTCCCCCTGCCCCGGGACCGGGGCCAGTACGCGGTGGTGGCCCGTCGGGTCGACGTCGACCACGCCCTGGTGGAGCGGACCCGGGCCGCGGGGGCCGAGGTGGTGGAGGACGCGTCGGTCACCGCCATCGACGACCAGCCCGGCCACGTCACCGTCACCGTCGCCCGCGGCCCCGCGGGCGCGCCGGGTGACGTCGGGGTCGAACCGGGTGACGCCGGAGCCGAACCCGCGGCGACCCTTCGGGTGCGGGCCCGCTACCTGGTGGCGGCCGACGGGATGTGGTCACCCACCCGCAAGCTGTTGGGCACGGCCGAGCCGGGCTACCTGGGCGAGTGGCACGCCTTCCGCCAGTACTTCACCGACGTGGGCCCCAAGGCCCGAGACCTGTGGGTGTGGTTCGAGGCCGACCTGGTGCCGGGCTACGTGTGGTCGTTCCCGCTGCCGGACGGTCGGGCCAACGTGGGCTTCGGGATCCAGCGGGGCGGCAAGGTGGCCACCAAGGAGATGAAGGCCCTGTGGCCCGACCTCTTGGCCCGGCCCCACATCGCCGAGGTGCTGGGCCCTGACGCCCGCCCAGAGGACCGCCACCAGGCGTGGCCGATCCCGGCGCGGGTCGACGACGTGCCGCTCACGGCCGGCCGGGTGCTGTGGGTCGGGGACGCCGCCGCGGCCACCGACCCGATGACCGGGGAGGGCATCGGTCAGGCCCTGCTCACCGGGATGCTGGCGGCCCGGGCGATCCTGGAGCGGTCGCCCGCCGTGGCCGGAGCCGGCTCGCCGTCGCCGGTGCGGGGGTCCACCCCGGTGGAGGCCGCCGCGGTGCGGGCGCACTACGAGGCGGCGGTGCACCGGGACCTGGTGGCCGACCACCGCATGTCGCTGCTGCTGGTCCGGGCGCTCAAGCACCGCAAGGGGGCCCGGGCGGCCATCCGGGTGGCGGGGCTCACGCGCTGGACCCGGCGCAACTTCGCCCGCTGGCTGTTCGAGGACGAACCCCGCGCCATCGCCCTCACCCCCCGCCGCTGGCACCGCCGGTTCCTGAACCGCGACGGCGCCTACCGCCACCCCGCCTGACGGGCCGGCTGACCGGGCACCGCTGCGCGACACACGGCCGGACCGGTCTGCGACACTGGCCCTCGCCCTTCGGCCGACCGACCGACCCCCCGGGAACCACCCGCCGCCAGTGCGCCCCCGTCTGCGGCGTTCGCCCGCGCTGATGCGCGTTGGAGCACACGACACGGACGGCCAACGACGCAGACGCCGGACCGGCGCCGCAGCGAAGCGAGGACCGGCCGGCCCGGAACCAGCAGGCGAGCGCCGAAGGCGCACCGAGAGGCGTGCGCACGGAAGGACCGAAGGAACGCAAGAGGCCGGAGCAGGACGGGCCGCAGGCCCGAGAGGCCGCAGGCCGGAGACTTGACCCATCGGTCAAGTTGGGCGGCTACCATCCGCGGCCATGCGCACCCGACTGACCGAGATCCTCGACATCGAGCACCCCGTGATGCTCGCCGGCATGGGCGGCGTGTCCTACGCCGAGGTGGTCACCGCGGTCAGCGAGGCCGGGGGCTTCGGCTGCCTGGGCGCGTCGGCCATGGGCCACGACGTGATGGTGGAGGAGATCGACAAGGTCCGGGCCGCCACCTCCAAGCCCTTCGGCGTGGACCTGCTCACCGCCGCGCCGGGCGACATGTCCCGCGACGTGAACGCCATGGCCGACCGGGGCGCCACCGTGTTCGTGGCCGGCCTGGGTGTGCCCCGAGACGTGATCGACCTGTGCCACAAGCGCAACATGTTGGTGGTGAACATGTGCGGCAAGGTGCGCCACGCCGTCGCCGCGGTGGAGGCGGGCTGCGACATCGTGGTGGCCCAGGGCACCGAGGCCGGCGGCCACACCGGCACCGTGGCCACCTTCGCGCTGGTGCCCCAGGTGGTCGACGCCGTGGGCCACCGGGTGCCCGTGGTCGCCGCCGGCGGCATCTACGACGGCCGCCACCTGGCCGCCGCCCTCACCCTGGGCGCCGACGGCGTGTGGGTGGGCACCCGGTTCATCGCCACCCCCGAGGCCCGGTCGGTGATCGGCTACAAGGACAAGCTCCTGGCCATGCAGGAAGACGACACCGTGGTCACCCGGGCCTACACCGGCAAGACCTGCCGGGTGCTGCGCAACGACTACACCAACGAGTTCGACGCCTCCGGCGCCAAGGCCGAGCCGTTCCCCGGCCAGTACATCAAGTCGTTGAAGGACGGGGCCAACCACCTGGGCGGCGACGAGGCCACCCCCGGCGTGGATCCCGAGCGCGAGTTCATGCCCGCCGGCCAGGGCGGCGGCGCCATCACCGAACTGGTGCCGGCCGGCGAGCTGGTCACGCGGTTCGTGGCCGAGGCCGAGGCCGCTCTGGGTCGGGCGTCGTCGCTGCGCTGACGGAGCGCGAGACTGTCGTCATGACCGACGTGGGCGTCCGGCCCGACCACGACATCCGCCCCACCGAAGACGGCGACCACGAGCGGTTCGCCCACGTGGTGGTGCCGGCCTCGGCGGTCACCGAGGCCTACATCACCGGATCCCCGGTCACGGCGCTGTGCGGCAAGACGTGGGTGCCCACCCGCGATCCCGGCCGCTACCCGGTGTGCCCCACCTGCAAGGAGATCCTCGAGGCCGCCCGGGCCATGCGGGGTGGCGGAGGCGGAAGCGGCGGCGCCGGCAGTGGCGGTGGCGGCGGCTGAACGGCCCCGCCCGCAACGACCCGGAGGCAGCTCCCCGGGTGACGTGACCGGAGCTGCGGCGGTGTCGGACCACCCGCCTCACCAAAACCGAGGACGCTCCCGTGACCCAGCCCCCGGGCTCCCCCGCTCCGACCACCCCGGCCGTGGGCGATCAGCCGCCGTCCGGCGTGGCCCACGCCATCGCCCGCCACCGGGCCACCACCCCGCCGAGCCGTTCCGGCGAACCACCCGACGACCAGCCGACCACCGGCCCCCGGGCCCGCAACGGCAAGGGCAAGGGCGAGATCACCGTGGGCACGGTGGCGCTGGTGGCCATCGGCGTCTACGTGGGCGCCCAGGTGATCGCCCAGGTGACCAGCCTCAAGATCGGCACCGTGGCCGATCGCGCCGTGGACATGGGCACGTTCATCTACCCGATCACCTTCACCCTGCGCGACGTGATCCACAAGGCGGCGGGCCGCCGGGCCGCCCGCATCGCCATCTGGACCAGCGCCGGGGTGAACCTGTTCCTGGCCGCCTACCTGGCGTGGGTGGCGGCGTGGCCGAGCGACGCCTCGTACTCGCTGGGGGCGGAGTACTCGGCGGTGTTGGGGCCCCTGTGGCGGATCGTGATCGCCTCGCTGGTGGCCATGGTGGTGAGCGAGCTGATCGACACCGAGGTGTACCACTGGTGGGTCACCCGCATCACCACCCGGTTCCAGTGGCTGCGGGTGCTGGTGTCCAACGCGGTGAGCATCCCGGTCGACAACCTGATCTTCGCGGTGGGCGCCTTCGCCCCCCTGTTCTTCTTGAGCCAGTACCAGCGCGACCAGTCGTTGCCGTGGGACGCGGTGTGGGACATCTTCTGGGTGAACCTGGTGGTGAAGGGCCTGGTGAGCCTGGCCTCGATCCCGTTCATCTACCTCACCAAGGACCGCCACCTGGCCGAGGCCTGACGGCCCTCGCCGGTAGCGTGTGGGCATGGCCGCCAGCACGCCCGCCGAGCGATTCCAGGCTGCGCTGGACCTGCACGAGACCGGTGTGGAGCTGATGCGCCAGAACCTCCGCCGCCGGCACCCCGCCGAGAGCGCCGAGGAGATCCAAGCCCGGTTGCTCGCCTGGCTGGGCGATCGCCCGCCCGACACGCCGGGCCGCCTCCGGCCCCCACCCGCGTGAGCGGTCTGGTCCAGGCCGCCACCCGGGCGACCGCGGTGATCGAGCGCAGGGGCCTGGGCTACTGCCTGGTGGGCGGGTTCGCCGTGTCGGTCCGCACCGAACCCCGGTTCACCCGGGACCTGGATCTCGCCGTGGCGGTGCACGATGACGCCGAGGCCGAGCGGCTCACCCGCTCCCTGCTCGATGCCGGGTTCCACGCCGAGGCGATGGTGGAGCAGGACGCGGTGGGGCGCTTGGCCACGGTCCGGTTGGTGGACGCCGACGGTTGGCGGGTCGACCTGTTGTTCGCCTCGTCTGGCATCGAGGCCGAACTGGTGGCGGCCGCCGCGCCGCTCGAGGTGCTGCCGGGGCTGGTGGTGCCGGTGGCGTCCCTCGGTCACCTCGTCGCGCTGAAGCTCCTGGCCCGCGACGACGACACCCGACCACAAGACGCCGGCGACCTACGGGCGTTGCGGGACGCTGCCACCGATGACGACGTGACAGAAGCGTCACGGGCCGTGACCCTGATCGACCAACGCGGCTACGGCCGCGGTCGGGATCTCCCAGCCGCGCTCGATGCCTGGATCGGCACGGCTGGAAGCCACCGCCCCGAGGCGTGACCGCGTCCCTCGACACCGGTCCCCCATAGGGGATCAGCGCAGCACCCAAGCACCGTGACGCCGAAGGCGCCGACCACACCCGAAACCCACTGCGGCAGGTGGGGGGCGGTCGGTCACCATGGCGGCCATGACGGCCACCGGGGACCTGTTGGAGACCGA
>DAIMFV010000203.1:0-6469 GCA_036724365.1 Acidimicrobiales bacterium
GGCGCGTCGCTCGGCCGGCGAGCCGGGTTCGGGTCGGGTCCTGGGCGTCGACGCGGCCGGGAAGTACGGATGGGTCGGGGTCGTCGTGGACGACGAAGGGTTCGTCGGGGCCCGGACCGGGAGCTTGCCGGAGCTGATCGGCTGGGCGGAACCGGTTGCGGTGATCGGCGTCGACATCCCCATCGGGGACGTCGCCGGCGGGGTGCGCCGGGCCGACGTGGAGGCCCGTCGCTTCGTGGGGCCACGGGGGGCCAGCGTGTTCGCCGCGCCACCGGCTGAGGCGCTCGGTGCCCCCTCGTACGCCGAGGCCAACGCCACCCTCCGGACGCTCGGCGTGCCGATGCTGTCGCGGCAGGCATGGGCCCTGGTGCCCAAGATGGCAGAGACCGCAGCGGTGGCGGCGCTGGACCCCCGGGTCGTTGAGGTCCACCCCGAGGTCTCGTTCCGTGCGCTGGCCGGCGAACCCCTGCGGTGGTCGAAGAAGTCGTGGAACGGCCTGCTCCTGCGGCGCCGTCTGCTGGCCGAGGCCGACATCGTGCTGCCCGACGTCATCGCCGAGGTGCAGGGTGCCGTGGCCGACGACGTGGTCGCCGCCGCCGTGGTGGCCTGGTCCGCCCGTCGGATCGCTGCCGGGACGGCGAGCACCCTGCCCGACCCGCCGGAGGACTCGGATGGTCGCGCCGTGGCGATCTGGTACTAGAACGCCGCGGGCGCGGCTCCGGCTGCGGCGGTGACCCACCAGGGCTACGGTCGGTCGGGGCGGGACGTGGCGAGAGGGGCAGGCATGGCTCGCAGGTTGGTCTCCACGGCGATCGCCGGTTGCGTGGTTGCGGTCTCGGGTGGGGTGGCGTTCGCGCTCGGGGTCACGCTGACCCCGGTCAGCGGACCCCCCGGATCCGACGTCACCGCGCGCGTCGCCTGCGACGTCGCCCCCGAGTTCTACGTGGTGGCCCTCGACGAGGGGGCGCCGCCGGGCACCATCGTGGGGTCGCCCGGTGTCGAGGACGGGCCGGGCGAGTGGACCCACGCCCTCCG
The DNA here is from genome assembly GCA_036724365.1 of Acidimicrobiales bacterium. Lineage (GTDB taxonomy): Bacteria > Actinomycetota > Acidimicrobiia > Acidimicrobiales > Iamiaceae > Aquihabitans. Next base: position 1,036 of record DAIMFV010000203.1, read on the forward strand.
GGCCGGCGACCGTGACCTGCGGATCACCGCCGTCTGCGGCGACGACTCCGGCACCGTCCGGTTCGACGTCGAACACCCGGCGATGTTCCCCGGGCCGACCTGGACCAACATGGGCGAGTGGCGTCCCGAACGGGACAACACCACCGTGGTCGGTACCGACTGTCCCGCCGACCAGGCGAGCGTCACCTTCCGCGGCGCCGGCGACACCACCGAGACCCTGACCGCCGCCACCGATGAGCACGGCGACTGGGAGGCGCCCATCCCGTACGCCATCCCCGCCGGACCGGTCACGGTCGTCGCCAGCTGTGGCGACATCGCCTACGGCCCCATCACCTTCGAGCGCCGAGGCCCCGCGGCCCCCGTCCCGACGGCACCGGCCACCACCCCCGCACCAGTTCCGGGTCCGGGCGCCACACCGGCCGCCCCCGTGGGCGGTGCCCCCAGCTACACCGGCTGACCCCGATCCATCCGACGGCCTCCGGGTGCGACCGGGGATCGCCGCTCAGCTCGCCGGGCGCAGTCCGAGGCGGGCCATGGCTCCCTCGACGGCGTCGACCAGCTGGGCCGGTGACCCGTCGCACCGTTCGAGGTCGGCGGGGTCGAGGAGCATGCGGGGCCCCGCGTCGGTGAGCGCCACCACACAGGGCGTCCGGCCCTCGGTGGCCAACGCCACCTCGGGCGAACGCTCGTCCAGGTGGACCGTGGTGAACAGGACGGGCAGGTCGGCTCGACACTCGCGCCACTCGGCCTTCTCCCGGACGGAGCCGTGGGTGATGTCGCACAGCTGGCAGTGGCCCCGACCGAGCCGGGCCTTGACCCAGTACGACACTTCGCCGAGGACCGTGCCGTTGGCGTGGTACACGCCGACCAGCTCACGGACCGCCGTGGCCGTATCGCTGGTATCGCCGGTGCGGTCGGGACCGTGTGCCTCCGTCTGCCCTGCCATGTGGTTCCCCTCGTAGTCGTGGGACGGTCAGGCCAGGAGGCTGCGCAGCATCCAGGCGGTCTTCTCGTGGACCTGGAGCCGCTGGGTGAGGAGGTCGGCGGTGGCCTCGTCGTGGGCGTCCTCGACCACCGGGAACACCGAGCGGGCGGTGCGGGCCACGGTCTCCTGGCCGGCCACCAGCCGGCGGATCATCTCCTCGGCCAACGGCCGGTCGTCGTCCTCGGGCACCGACGACAGCGCGCCGAACTCGCGGTAGCTGCCGGGGGCCGGGGCCCCGAGGGAGCGGATCCGTTCGGCGATGGCGTCGACGGCCAGGGCGAGCTCGTTGTACTGCGTCTCGAACATGAGGTGCAGCGTCTGGAACATGGGCCCGGTGACGTTCCAGTGGTAGTTGTGGGTCTTCAGGTAGAGCGTGTAGGTGTCGGCGAGGAGCCGGGACAGACCCTCGGCGATGGCCTGGCGATCTGCTTCGTCGATGCCGATGTCGATGGTCAGGTCGCTCATGGATGGTCCTCCGTGTACTGGGGCGGTCCCAGCCAGGCTACGGCCGTCCGGCGGGCGATCCGCGGGGTGGCCGACGCCCTCGCCCCGCGCTCGGGGGGTCATCGCGAGGGCGCACCCGTAGCCTGGAGCGGTGTCACCCGACCTCTCCTGGCCCTTCGCGCCCGCCAACACGTTCGTCGACCAGCTCGACGGGCTCTACGTGCCGTGGACGGCCGCAGCCGCGCCCACGCCAGCGCTCCTGGCCCTGAACGAGCCGCTGGCCGAGGAGCTCGGGCTGGACCCGGCCGAGCTCCGCACCGACGAGGGCGTCGCCGTGCTCGTGGGCAACGCGGTGGCGGACGGGACCACGCCGGTCGCCCAGGCCTACGCCGGGCACCAGTTCGGCGGCTACTCGCCCCGGTTGGGTGACGGCCGGGCGCTGCTGCTCGGCGAGGTGATCGACCGCAACGGGCAGCGGCGAGACCTGCACCTGAAGGGCTCGGGGCGCACGCCGTTCGCCCGGGGCGGCGACGGCCGGGCGGCCGTCGGTCCCATGCTTCGGGAGCTGATCATCGGTGAGGCGATGCACGGGCTCGGCATCCCCACCACCCGGGCCCTGGCGGTGGTCGCCACCGGTGAACCGGTGGTGCGCGACTCCCTGCTGCCCGGTGCCGTGCTCGCCCGTGTGGCCGCCAGCCACCTGCGGGTTGGCACCTTCCAGTTCGCGGCGGCCACCGGTGACCTCGACCTGCTGCAGCGACTCGTGGACCACGCCATCGACCGCCACCACCCGGCGGCGGCCGAGGGGCCCCGCCCCGCCCTGGGCCTGCTGGAGTCGGTGGTGGCCGTGCAGGCGTCGCTGGTGGCGCGGTGGATGCTCGTCGGGTTCGTGCACGGTGTGATGAACACCGACAACACCACCATCTCGGGTGAGACCATCGACTACGGCCCGTGCGCGTTCCTCGACGTCTACGACCCGGCCACGGTGTTCAGCTCCATCGACCACGGCGGTCGCTACGCCTACGGGAACCAGCCCTCGGTGATGGCCTGGAACCTGGCCCGGCTGGCCGAGACGCTGTTGCCCCTGATCGATGCCGACGAGGACAACGCCGTGGCCCTCGCCACCGAGGTGCTGCAGCGGTTTCCCGGTCACCTGGCGGCGGCCCACGAGCCGGGCATGCGGGCCAAGCTCGGGCTGGACCCCCACGATGAGCAGGCCGGCGATCCGGCCCTGGCGGCCGACCTGCTGGGGCTGCTGCGGGAGCAACGGGTGGACCTCACCTCGGCCTTCCGGTCCCTGTCGTCGGCGGCTCGGGGTGACCTGGACCCGTTCCGTCGGCTGTTCGCGGAGCCGGACCCCGTGGACGCGTGGCTGGTGCGTTGGTACGGGCGGATCGGTCCGGACCGTGACGCCGTGGCCGCGGCGATGGACGCGGTCAACCCCGTCTACATCGCCCGGAACCACCTGGTGGAGGAGGCTCTCGCCGCCGGCACCGACGGCGATCTGGCGCCGGTGGAGCGACTGCTCGACGTGCTGGCCGACCCGTTCCGGGAGCGACCGGGACTGGAGCGCTACGCCGAGCCGGCCCCGGCCGCGTTCGGCCCGTACCGAACCTTCTGCGGCACGTAGACGGACGGCGCGCGGCGCTCCCGCCACGTTCCGTCGCCTCGGCCTGTGCGGGCCCTTGGACCCTTGCGATCGAGGGCCAGGTTGGGTTGGCTGGGGTGGTGTCCGGCGCGATCCCGTCCCCGCTGATCGAGCTGTCGGGGGTCGAGAAGGTCTTCCGGACCGGCAAGGTCGAGTACCGGGCACTCCGCGGGGTGGACCTCACCATCGCGCCCGGCGAGATGGTGGCGGTGGTGGGTCCCTCCGGGAGCGGCAAGTCCACCGTGTTGAACATGATCACCGGCATCGACCGGCCCACGGCCGGTGCCGTCACCTTCGACGGACGACGGCTGGACGAGTTGTCCGAGGAGCAGCTCGCGGCGTGGCGGGGCGAGAACGTGGGGATCATCTTCCAGTTCTTCCAGCTGCTGCCCACGCTGTCGGCGCTCGAGAACGCGGTGCTCCCGCTCGACTTCCTCCGCCGCGGCTCCAAGCGGGAGCGCTTCGACCGGGCCCGACGGAACCTTGAGCTCGTGGGGTTGGGGGACAAGGTCGACCACCTTCCGGCGGAGCTGTCCGGCGGGGAGCAGCAGCGGGTGGCCATCGCCCGGTCGCTCGCCGCCGATCCGCGCCTGATCGTGGGCGACGAACCCACCGGCAACCTGGACACGGTGACCGCCGGCGAGATGTTCGAGCTGCTCCTGCGGCTCAACGCCGAGGGCAAGACCATCCTCTTCGTGACCCACGACCGCGAGCTGGCCGCCCGGGCCCCGCGGGTCATCGAGATCCGCGACGGTCGCGTCGTGGAGCCCTGAGGGAGCTAGCGGTGGTCTCGGCGTCGGTCCGCAAGTCGATCACCGACCTCACCCACCGACCGGCCCGCACCGTCCTCACGGTGGCCACCCTGGTGCTGGCCGTGGCCAGCATCTCGTTCCTCGCCATCCCCACGCTGATCGACGACGCCATGCAACAGGAGGTGATCGACGGTCGCCTCGCCGACGCCCGCGTGTTCATGCGGCCGGTGGTGCTCACCGACGGGGACCTGGAGGAGCTGGCTGCCATCTCGAACGTGTCGGCCGTGGAACCCCGGTCGAGCGTGGACGTGCGGGTGTTGGTGGGGGAGCGACGCGCGCCCGCCCGGGTGATCGGGGTGCGCGACTTCGCCGGGCAGGGCGCCGACGTGGTGCGGGTGGAGGTCGGGGCCTTCCCCGGCTCGGGCGAGCTCCTGACCGACGTGCAGAACGCCAACGTGGGTGTCTACGACGGGCGGGCGGGCGACCCGATCACGGTGCTCGGCCCGGCGGGAGACCGGGAGCTGGCGGTGAGCGGGCGGGGTCGCAGCCTGCCCGGCGGCGAGCACGTGCAGGGCGAGAGCGTCGCCGGCTTCTACGCCGCCGCCGGGGCCGACCTGAGCGGAGAGCCGGGATACGGCGAGCTCGCCCTGCGGTTCGACGACCCGGACCCCGGGCCGGCCCGGCTCGCCCTGGACGAGGTCCGCACCCGCCTGGAGGACCTGCCCGGCTTCTCGGGGTTCTCCGACCTGCCCGAGCTCCGGGAGCCCGGTGACTGGCCCGGCCGGTCCGACACCGAGACGTTCGGGCAGCTGGTGAGCATCCTCACCGTGCTCGCCCTGCTGTCGGCGATCGTCCTGATCTCGAACACCATGAGCACGCTGGTGGCCGAGCAGACGCGTGACGTCGCCGTGATGCGGGCCATCGGCGCCCGGCGGCGCCAGGTGGCGGGCGTGTACCTGCGTACCACCCTCCTGCTCGGGGTGGCCGGTGCCGTCGGCGGCACCGCGCTGGGCATCGTGTTGTCCAGCCTCCTCGCCGACTACTTCGGCATGTCGTTCTGGGCCGTTCCGGTGGGCGTCGGCGTCGACCCCGTGGTGTTCGTGGCCAGCGTCTCGGCGGGCCTCGTCGTTCCCTCCATCGCCGCGCTGCCGGCGATCCGCCGGAGCACGGAGGTGGATCTCCGGGAGGCCCTGGAGGCGAGCGGGTCGGCGCTCGGGAGCGAGACGGCCGTCGACCGGGCGTTGCGGCGGGCCGCCTTCTTGCCCCGTGGGATGCAGATCGGGTTGCGCAACGTGGGCCGACGGAAGCGGCGGAGCCTCGCCACCGCCCTGATCGTGGCGTTCGCCGTGGGGAACCTGCTCGCCACGTTGGCCCTGGCCGCGGGCGCCACCGAGGCCACCCGAACATCATGGGACAGCCACCTCCAGGACCTGCAGGTGTGGACCACCGGGCTGCAGCCCTTCGATCGGGAGGCCGAACAGGCGATCCGGGCGGTGCCGGGCGTGGCCGAGGTCGAACCGGTGCTCAAGAACACGGTGTCGCTCGACGGTCGGGAGGCGTTCGTGTGGGCGATGGAACCCGAGCCGCTGTTCGACCACCGCCTGA